>CAZXSQ010000224.1:0-10885 GCA_964643335.1 uncultured bacterium | reverse complement strand
CGGGATAAATATGTTCTTCTGACCAAAATCTGGTTCAGAAAAAGCGGTGTGATTCAACCTTCCGGCGGTGCAAAAAAAGAGGTAGAGCAGTATCTTAAGGAACTGGGAACCGATATGATTGACATTTGCCTCATCCATTGCATAACCGATACTAACTGGGTTGAGGATTTAAAACGTGTCCGCGATGAACTTTCTGAATTGAAACAGAAGGGAATTGTGCGGGCAATCGGGTGTTCTTACCACAGCCATGACGCGATGAAAATAGGAGCTGAACGTCCTTGGGTTGATCTCATATTGGCTCGTATCAATTATGCTGGCAGAAAGATGGGTGGAAGTCCGGAAGAAGTGTCCGCTACTCTCAAAAAAGCCAAAGCCAACGGTAAAGCGATTGTTGGAATGAAAATTTTTGGAGAAGGCAGCCTGACGCAGCCTGATCAAAAAGACACCTCTCTAAATTATGTCCTGGATAATAATCTTATTGACGCCATGACCATCGGCATGCTCAAACCCATGGAAGTGGATGACAGCATGGCCCGCATCAACCTGGCGTTGAGAACATAGCGGTGTTGCAGGCGAGACGCCTATGCTATCCACATAAAAGGGCAGGCGTCCCGCCTGTGCTTTTGTGGGAAACGGCACAAGCGGGGAGGCTTGTTTTACCTATATTCTGACATAGAAGGTTTCGAGGGGGCATAGTCCATACGCCCCTAGCTTATATAATGTGTGAATCGTATTGCAAAAAGGAGCATTCATGAAAGTGGTTATCTTTGATATGGACGGTGTCTTGATCGATAGTGAAGTGGCGCATCAAGAAGCAGTAATTCAAGCCCTTGCCAAACATGGATTGAATATCACCACCGAAGAATTGAAACCTTATGCCGGGGCTAACCGGCAGGCATTTCAGGAAGGCATTACCAAACAGTACAATGTCAATTTGGATTGGGAATCAATTTATTCTGAAAAGGATCGACTTCTCTTCAAACTCATTGAAAAAGTTGAACCAATTTCCGGTGTAATTTTTTTGTTGAGCCAGCTCAGAGACAAGGGAATGAAATTGGGATTGGCGACCAGTTCTCAAAGACCCTTACTCGACTTTGTGGTCAATAAGTATGGACTAAAAAAATTGTTCGATGTAATGGTTTGTACCAATGATATTACCCATAGTAAACCCGATCCGGAAATTTTTTTAACCACAGCGAAACAATTACAAACTGATCCAAAAGAGTGTCTGGTGATTGAAGATTCGGTCAACGGTATCCGTGCCGCCAAGGAAGCGGGAATGTACAGCATCGCCATAACCACAACGTTTGAACGCTCTGAACTGAAAGAAGCCGACCTGATCATAGATGGATTCGGAGAGATCAGCGCCGAAAAACTCTTCTTACTGTGATTCAATGCAGTGCAATCTTTTTTTGTCAATGAGACTCATCTTGGTTTGGACGGCTTTAGCCAAATTGATTTGTCTCGAATTAGCATAGTTTAATAGGGCGATCATTACATCTGCTGCTTCGTCAGCGAATTCATTAGGTACAATGGATTTACCTTTCCATTCCTTCTTTTCCAGATTGGCAAGTTCTCCTGCTTCACCATTCAGTTCAAGTGCAAAAAAATTTACACCTCTTTTGGGAAAAGCGGCTCGTTGATACCGGTCAAACTCTTCCTGCAGAAGCACTAAACCTTCATAACTTTTTGGTAAGAACTCACGGGCATTGTCAGGCATCTATAATCCTTCCCTTAGAAGCTTTATTTTTCGTCTTGGCTATACCGGTATGCGATCACACGAATTTTTTCCAATGTAACCAGCCCTTCTTGAATCATGGTGTCCAATTTGGGAATAAAATCAGCGATTTTTTCAGGTGCGTCAACAATTTCAATAACCATAGGTAAGTCTTCAGAGATTCTTAAAATTTTAGCTGTGTGCAGCCGGCTGTGAGCGCCAAAGCCTAAATAACCACGCAAAACCGTTGCTCCAGCCAGATTACGTTCTCGTGCTTCTTCCACGATTGCCTCATAAAGAGGCCTGCCCTCAAATTTATCGTCTTCTCCAATAAAAATTCGTAAAAGTTCCGCTTCATTTAGCAGTTTCATCCGTTTCCTCCTCTTAAATTACACGTCCAAGAAACAATCCAACAAAAAAACAACAAAGCCCGCCTACGGTCTGCAATACGATATTTGATCCCGCCATCAGCCATTCTGCGTCCCGCATCAACTGGCTTGTCTCGAATACATAGGTTGAAAACGTAGTAAACGCTCCCATAAATCCGGTAAGTACAATAATTCGTATTTCGCTGCTGACAAGAAAACGTTCCTCTGCCACCGACCAAAATAAACCAAATAATAAGCACCCGGCTAGATTGACGACTGTAGTTCCCCAGGCGAATCCACTGCCATCAAGCCTTTGCACCAGGCCGGACAATCCATAACGAGCCAAGGTCCCCAACCCACCGGCAATGGCGATCAGCATTATTTTTTTGAGCATTCAATCACCTTTCTAATTTAATTTTATATACATCATGTGATTAATTGTACCAGCGAAGGCATGGAGGTTTTGTTATCGCTAAAATTGGTGATAGGAAACCAATGATCCAAATTTTACCTGCTCTGGCAGATGACCGGAATGTTAAAGACTGCTGATTCATCGCATATCAAAAGAAGTTAACCTATTTTGGACTTTAAATAAATAAGTCCCTGATAATCAGGTTCATCAGGGACTTACAATAGTGCCTATGCACTTATAGTTATTTTCCTGGAGCAAATGCCGGAAGCAGGAATCGCCGTTTTTGTTTACTAAATCGTTTGATTTTTTCCCGGTAATGGGTAATTTTCTTGCGTCTCTCTTTGGGAGTATGAAATCGTTCCGGGTATTTACAGTCTTCGGAAGCCGTTTCAACTAAAGTTTGTTTCTGGCAGTCGCAGAATAGTCCTTGAAGTTCTTTTCCACAAATCGGACATTCAATCACAATAAGCCGAAAGTCAAGCCGACGCAGCCTGATCCAACGATAAATCCTCTCCTGTGATATTGAAAACTTCTCAGTCAGTACATTGATTGATTGCCGTCCTTCGCAAAAAAGAAAATCCTTTATGTTATCGAGCAAAAGTTGCTCTTCTTTCGCACAACTTTCACACGCATTGTGGAGATTTAATTTCGCATAAGTTTGGCAAAAGACACAATTATCGTACATATAATCATTCCCTTCAATTTAAAACTCCTTCATTTTTTGAGCAAAAATCATGCCATAGTATGATTGCTAAAAACATGTTGAAATGTATTGAATTATGTAATGATATGTTATAGTTGACTCATTGTAACCAATAGATGAAGCATGGTTTACCTCTATATATGATAATGATTCTTGATTTGAGAAGCGTTTTATGCAAACGAAAAAGGCCTGGAAAATTTTTCCAGGCCTTGGGATAGAACTCATTATTTTCTATTTAATAGATATCCCACAAATCAACCGATACAGGCGGTCCCCCCATGAGTAAAGCGCCATAACAGCTTTCGCGGTGGGCTGGGCCGTTCCACATGAGTTGATAATCGCGGTCATCCTCGGTTTCATCGTTATCGTCTTCGTTGATAGCGATATTGAAGCCAATGATGTCCGTATCGATCGGTGTAAACATGGCTTCTTTATCGAAACGGAATTCAATTAAATAGCCAGTATCGGTCAAAGATGCGTCGGCAAACCAATCGTCTTCTTCGCCGAAAAGTAATCCGCCCTGGCCGCGCTGGGCTGTGTTGGCCGTCATGACCAATTGGCCTCCTAATCCTAATCCTGCATTGACGCCATCATTACGGCTGTAATCTCCATCCAGGAACACTTCGGCGGAATCATCATGCCAGGTATTCCCATCGACCGATCCAGACGGTTCCGTGTCGGTTTTCACGATATTATCCGTAACATCGACTGCCACGTATAGAAAATCATTGTCGTGCAACACATAAAATTCAAAGGCTAAATCATCATAATCGGCGGGATATAGGGCTGGTTGACTTGGTCCTTCAAAAGGATTGCCCCGTCCACTTCCGGCGCTTGCCCAGCTGGATTCGTTCATCTCTCCATCGATGGTAATGGCTTCGGTTATTTGTGGTGCGGTGACTTCACGCCGGCCAAAGTATAAGTCGCCATACGTACTTTCGTCATGTGCTTGACCAACCCAGCGGAATTGGAAATCACTACCATCTGCCGAACTGTCATCCGCATCATTGACAGCCACATTGAAGCCAATTGTGTCGCCTTTTTGCGGATCGCCGATTTTTGACAATTTGATGCGGAATTCGTAATTGAAGCCGGTGAAGTCGCTATTATCAAACACAGAGGCATACCACTCATCATCCGGGCCTTCGCCAAAACTGGGATCACCGGCCTCTTTATCCCGTCTCGCTCCGCCGGAAGTCATGACGAACTGGCCGCCTGTTTCATATTCTTCCGGGTGATCATTGACATTGCCGGGGACGGCATTGTGGTTGCCATCAATGAAGATTTCAACAGAGTCTTCATTCCAGGTTGCACCATCTTCATCGCCTTCCGGCAATTTAATTACCATTTCGTAGTCAATGACCTCGACGGCCACATAAAGATATTCATCATCGTAAACCGTCCAAACGCGATATGACAAATCGTTGCTGTCCACAGGGAGTTCGTCTCCCTCCACAACACCCGGTTGTGCCGCTTCGGAAGTATCCAAGTCATGATGATACATGATATGCCAATTGTTCAGGCTGCTTCCGGGACCAGGTCCTTGAGCGGAGTGTATCCAGGCGGCGTCATCTAATATTCCGTCCATGAGAGGAGGCTCCACTCCTTCGTAGTCGCCTAAATAATGGGTTACTTGTGTGCGCGGGGGCAAATCTTGTGCATAACCAACTGAAAAACAAAGGATTACGAACAAAACTGGTATAAGACTTTTTACTAGATTTGAAGCCATAATTTTGTAACCTCCAATTTTTGAATTTTAATCTATCATATTTTTATAAATAGATCAATAAATCTATATACCGAAAATATGAATTAATCATTTTTCTTTCTTGATTTTCGTATAATTGATATGATAAAATGATTCACCGTACTAAAAACTTTTATGATTGGAAAGGAGTAGAGGGATGAAGTTATGTAGATTTACATTGCTCATGTTGGTTTTTTCCGTAATGGTCTTGCCCGGGCAGGCCCAGGATTTGGCTCCGGTCAAGGAATATGAAGCACCTCGTGTCTCGGGTGATCCTCCAGTTATTGACGGAGAATATACCGAAGAAGAATGGGGGGCGGCACCATGGACTGGTGAGTTTTATGGACTGCGTCACAGTGCCAATAGCGCGAGCTATCAGGGAGAGCCAGTCGATGAAGAATGGCGATGGCGCGCCATGTGGGATGATGAGTATTTGTATTTTCTGTTCGAAGCAGGACTGCGCTATCTGAATCCAAATGGCGTGCTGTATTCCGGCGAATTGGTTGATCCACTTGAAGCGGATGACACTGGCTTCGCTGGTTGGGGAACGGGTCAAAATGTCGACTTTGAAGTCTTCATCGAACCGGATTGGCAGGAAGGCGATGGATTTAATGATATGGAAGGCAATTCTCCTGCCTATCAACTATGCTATTTTCCCCTTAAAGCTGATGTGGATGAAAGCGGGAATGAATGGGCGCCATCCAATTTCGGTGTTCGCGGTGCGGAAGGCCCGCCATTCTTCAACACCGGAAACGTGGGTGGTGATTTTCGTCTCTCCGGCGGATGGGATCCGATCTACGATGAGGCCGAAGCCGAATCACTTGGTGTCGAACCATTCTTGTTGGCCGCACAACCTCATGAGGTTGAGGACGCAGTCGTTGGTGAAGATATAGTAGCGTATCCTGTGCTGGAAATTGGCTTTCCTTATTCACAATTTGGTTTTGCTGCTTTGCCGGAGTATGACAGCATGGATCAAATTGACATTTTCCAAGAAAATTTAATTATGTTGCCTGATAAGGACGGTGGAAAATATGTCCTCGAAGGCGATGAGTGGCTGATCAATGTGGCCGGCTATACGGATAATGTCATTTCAGAACAGGGACTGCAATTGATTACCTGGAATGATATGGGAGAAGGCGGTTTCCATAACTATCCACGGGGAATTCTTCGCCTGGTTGAAGGAGTGAGTGTTTCTGATTGGATGGTGTATTAATTCATCTATTCAGGGCAGTGATAGTGCAGGGGAGCAGGCAATGTTTGCTCCCCTTTTTCATTTATATATTTGTGTTAAAAAAGAGTGAAAACTATAGTGGGCAGGTTTTATCAATGAGATCGATCATCACTATTTCAATACTCTTGGGCTGTTTTTCTTCGGCTTTTTCTGGGGAGCAGGTTTCATCCACTTATCAACAATATTTAAAAGAAGCATGGCATGAAGCGGCACGGTTTCAATATCAGAATTCCGTTTCACTCTTTCAAAAAGCGCTGGAAATTGACGATTCCGATCCGGGAGTCTATTTTGGCCTGGCAAAGCAACTTATTGGCTTGCAGAAAACTGAAGAAGCCAGCAAGTCCCTGCTTAAAGTGATTGAACTGAATCCAAATCATACCGAAGCCCTCACCATGATGGGCATTTATTATGAACACGAAAAACAGGATTTCCCCAATGCGGAAAAATATTTTAAACTGGCCATCCGCAGTGATCCCCAATACGAGCGTCCGCGCAAGCTTTTGGGCGAGATGTATATGGAACTGCATCAATACAAAGAAGCCAAAAAGATATACAAGGATTTGATTCAAAAAGTACCATCTTCCCCAGATGGTTATTTTGGATTAGGAAAGATTCATCTGAACAACTCTGAATTTGACGAAGCGAAAAAAATGCTGTCACGTGCTATTGAGATTGATTCGGCAGACCCTGAACCACATCGGTTGTTGGCGCGAGTTTATGCAAGCACCGGAGAGCGTGAAAATTCCAGGACTGAATTAAAGAAATATCAAGAATTGAAAAAGAAAAAAGATCAATTTGACGATTTACTGAAAGCCCTGCGCCATCATCCTAAAAAAGCCAGCTTATGGTTTAGGGCAGGCACCGAATATTTAAAAAGAAACAAAATAAACAACGCCGTGAATTATTACGAGAAGGGACTTGAGCTAAATCCAGATAAGGCAAAGATCCACAGTCTGTTAGGCGCTATATATCTTAAGGCAAAAAAAGTAATTCCCGCTCGTTATCATCTGGAATATGCAATTCGGCTGCAGCCGGACAATGCGGATGATTACAATAATTTAGGTGTATGCCTTTTGCTTCAAGAGGAATACGAAGAAGCAGTCTATGCTTTCGAAAACGCAATCCGTCTTGGAAAAGACGATTCCCGCATCCGAGCCAACCTGCGAATGGCCATTAAGAAAAAGGAGCAATCCTCCAGTAGAGATGATTAATTCACTAAAAAATTCTGAGGCACTGACCGGCAGCGCAGGTATCCCGATTGAAAAAGCAGTGGGTAGGCTAGGCGTCCCGCCTGCAATGGTGATGGCAGCACAGGCAGGATGCCTGTAATCCTGTGATATATAACAGGCCGTTTTTTCTTATATGTACGAGCATGGGCTGCGGTGGGAGGGGTATTGATATACCTTTATCGATTTGTCACTCCGAAGATTTTATGGAAATATATCTCCAGCTTGCAATAAGAAGATTTCTAAGCGGTCAATCCATACCTTTGTATTTATTAGTCCAGAGCCGGAAACTTGAATAAATGGATTGATTATTCCTCCTGAATCGGGTCTAAATAGTGCTTCTACCGTACCTTCGTTGTTGATGTAAGCTTGTGATGTTTTCATCAGACTGTACCCCAGCGTTCCATCTACATTTTTTCCAGTAAATATAGAACCCTTTAGTGCGCCAACAACAATTTGAGCACCAGGCCCATTACTTCTGACATATCCTCGAATCAGTGCGTATTGATTGTTTGTTGCAATTCCTTTTAAACATGCGAGAAATGTCACTTCATTCAAATTGACACTGATTTCCAGCCCAACATTGTCTATTGATGAAATAAATAGATTATTATCAAATTGAGTTCCAATAGATGTATGACCTGGAGTCATATTGTCAAATCCCCCTGGAATTTCTGCAAAGTGACAATCTTGCAAAGAACTTCCACCAAATTCGAATACTATATCAGGCTGAGCAACACCGTCAGAAGGATTTGCCGGCCATGTAATAGGGGTTGGAGTAGGTGTAGGCGTTTGTATAATTGGTGGATTATCCATCACAGCGACAGGGGTTGTATCCATACCGAAAACACCTGCTCGGCGGCTGACTCGCAAACCAACCGTATGCTCACCTGGTTGAGATGATGTAAATGATACCGTAACTCCATTTGCATCATCATAACGCCCATCGTTATTAAAATCCCACTCAAATTTATATCCTGCAATATCACCAGGATTATCAAGATCATGGGAGTCTGAAGCATCGAGAGTAATAGTCTCCCCTTGAATCATTGAATAGGGACCACCTGCATCGGCTACAATATTGCTGAATAGAACGGTTGTTCTATCCGTATCAATAGTACCAGCAGCATTTCTGACGCCCAGTACTACAGTATAAAGCCCATATTCTGGTCTTGTAAAATTAATTCGAATCCCCCCTTCATCATACCTTCCGTCATTGTTTAAATCCCAATCATAGCGGTTAATGGGATTTTTAAGATCGGAGGAGTTTGAAGCGTCGAGAGTAACCATTTCACCAATTCTCGCTGTATAGGGGCCTCCTGCATCCGCATGTGGCCAGTAATTGACACGAATAATCGTGTCGATAAGTCCTTTTCCTGGGAAGTCCATCATGATGATTCCACAACGGCGTATAGACAAAGGATGCACAAGAGGAGCGAGATTTCCTAATAAACGTGCGTTCATGCCATCGATGTAAGTGCCCATGGTGAATCCACTGGCCACTTCAAACGGCAAAGGTGCAACCGCAGCGGGACCAACAGCACTAGTGAAATTAATGTACATATTTGTTCTGCGGTTCATTTCTTGAGCCGTGATATATTCCGTATTGGCTTTATTGATATGTTCTTGAATAAGCCGCCATTTATTGTTCATAGAATCGTGAGTGGCATAAACAGTGTATTCATCTTGAATATTCAAATAATTCCACGGAATGCCATATATTCTGAGTCCAGAAGGGAAACCTTGAAGAATGACTATCTTGCCTCTGACTTCACCCAAGGTAGGGAATATTCCCTCAAATTTCTCTATGTTGTAAATAAGATCGGTGTAGTTACTAGTTTCATCAAGAAATGTTGATTCAAACGAACGTGTACAATTCTCTGCTTCATGCTCTTCCTGAATGCGCATTAAAATTGTTTCGCTGTTATTTTGTTTTAAGAAATTTCTACATGCTGCCAGGACATCTTGAAAAGTTGCATTTAAAAAGATAGGGCCGTGATGAATTGTGAACATGTTTTCGATGTGGCGGCAGCGAATGTCTACTGCACGAATCCCTGCATTCAGCTGCTTTTCCAGTGATAAAGATTGACAATCGCCTATTCCCCCCATCCCAATATTCGAAGCTATTGTGTCATGGGTACCGGGAACGGAAAGATCGGAGATAAAGATCTCATCTCGAATAAAATTCATCCAATTTGGATTGCTATAGGCGATATCTGCTTCATCATTAAAAGCTTCATTGGATTCCGCTCGCCCATCGAAAACCATCATGGAATTTAACGTCAGTATTAACAGAGATACGAAACATACTTTCTTCATTGCTTTTGAACTCTTCATTTTTTATATTCTCCTTTTTTTTGATTTTTATAACTTTCTTCTATTTAGTTTGGATTTCATAACAATCTAAATAAAATCAAAAGATTTTGGCTCCCTGCATAAATCCGCTCAGGCTGCGTTCCCACGGCATCTCACTTTTTTGCAGTCCATGTTGGGGGCAATTCACCCAAGATTCCTCAACAATAAAATAGGTTGGATACCTTAAGACTGGTGCAAAACGGAATTCCTTGGTTTCTTGTTTCATAATTTCGACATTTACATTCCGGCATACTGGGCAAACCGGTTGGAAATTTTCACTCAAAGAAACATGAATTTCCAAACGCTGCCGGGATTTGTTCATTTTCACCTCCTTTACTTGCCAATCAGGCGATGTGTTTAACAAAACATTGAAGAATTGGGCGATTTCATTCATGAAGATCAGCCTTTCCTGTCATTCTTTTCAAGCATTCCTGTGATTGCTAAAAAAAGTATAAAGAAAAAGGAAAAGCCGTGCGTCTCCGAAAACCGGTATTTTTTTGTACCGGTTTTCCTTGAATGAGTTGTACCGAGTAAACGGTACAAAGAGGGGGGATTAAATAAATGTATTTATTTTATTGGGAGGATTTGTTCAATTTCCAATACAATACCTGTTGCAATAAATACATTTCAGGTGTGAACTTTTTCCATCCATTTGGTTGCATAGTCAATGACTTCGGTCATATTATCCAAACCCAACTTTGCTCGAATACGCTTGCAATAGGTATCCACTGTGCCTGGGCTTAGAAACAGTTTTTCAGCAATATGGCGGGGGCGTAGTCCACGTCCGATTAATTGGAATATCTCGAATTCCCGGTCAGTTAATTCCAGAATTGAGGATTTCGGATTATCTTTATGAGAATTGACCGCTGTTGCCATCAGTTGATCTTTCACACTTTCTGAAATATACAATTCTCCTCTGAAAACAGCTCGAATGGCATCAACCACTTTTTCAAAGGATTGTTCTTTCATGATAAATCCCTTGGCGCCGGCCCGGATCGCCCGTTGGGCATAAATATTTTCATCGTGCATGGTGAGCACGATAACCGGCAATTTGGGATATTGCGCTTTGATATTTTGTACCCGTTCACAGCTTACATTCCATTGATTTTGTTCCCCAAATCACTTG
>CAZXSQ010000223.1:0-10962 GCA_964643335.1 uncultured bacterium | reverse complement strand
TGCCAGACCTATACCAGTTTTACCTGCCAAAAAAATCGCTTCCTGATTACTCGGCCATTTTAATCCTGTCCGGCTTTGTGTTATGCTATAAATACATAACGGAACGCCGTTTCCACGACATGTAAAAATCCGGCAAGATCCGGCGGTACAATTGTAACGCCGCCGTCTCGGCGGCACTTAGAGCCCGCAAGATGCCGGGGGGTACTACAAGAGGTTGAGTTTTCATCATGATTATCGATGTACATACCCATATTTTTCCGGACAGCATGGCGCTTGAAGTGGTTCCTAAAATGGCCGAGATAGCGGGCATTAAAGAATCGCTGGATGGACGGCTCTCCAGCCTGCTGGGATCAATGAAAAAAGCCGGGATTGATATCTCCTGGATTCAACCTGTAGCTACCAAGCCACAACAGGTGGATAAAATCAACAAGTGGATGAAGGAAATCCGTTCCGATTCTATTGTCACATTCGGCGCTTTTCATCCCGCCTATGAAAATTTACCGGGTTTGATTCAAGATCTTTCCCAAGATGGATTTCCTGGGATTAAAATTCACCCGGAATATCAAAAAATCACACCACTCGATTCCACGCTTTACCCTCTTTATGAAAGCCTTATGAAAGAGAATATGATTGTTCTATTCCATGCTGGTGTCGATATCGGCATTCCAACAATTAACAGTACTCCGGAAATGTTCGCTCAACTCATAGAAAAATTTCCGGGGATCAAAATGATTCTGGCTCACATGGGCGGATATGAACAATGGGATGAAGTCTCCGAGCGTCTTTGCGGTAAGGATGTGTATTTGGACACCTCATACATTTTTGGGCATTGTCCCGATGACAAGTTTGTCTCGTTGGTTCGTGATCATGGTGTGGATAAAGTTTTGTTTGGGACAGACTCGCCGTGGTCGGACCAAACTCAAGACCTTGAACATCTAAAGCGGCTTCCCTTTTCCCAAGAAGAGTTAGATATGGTCTGCGGGCTAAATACCCTGGAACTTTTGGATCAGACAACATAGTCACCTTGTTTATAGATCTGATAATGAGAAAAATTATTTTCTTTTTTTGGAAGTGAAAGCCATTCTTGTTGAGGCTACTTTTTCAGGCTCCTCTTTTTTGATTTTCGAAGATTCCCCCATCGATACGATTAAATCCTCAAGGAATTGAACCAATTGTTGAATGGCGTGTAAATCTTCCCTTCTTTTTTCCAATTGATCTTCAAATTCATCAAGCCCTTGTTTAAATTTTTGGATGCTTCCTGAATTGGAAATTTCGGAGGCATCAATTGATTCGTTCTTTAAAATCTGATAAGCCTTAGCCATCGCATTTAACGTCGATGGTTTCACTGTAGATTTGACAACGGATAAACTGGATTCAAGAAACTGCTTGGTGAAAAAGGAAAATTGGTCTCCTAATTCAACTTCTTTTTTAAATACAGAAGCCTGGCATTTGAGTTGTTCCAATACAGCCAGCATACAATCCTGAATCATGGTGCGGACTGCCGAACTGTTTGATTTCATCTTATCAGCCATGATTTTAACGATCTTTTGCTTGGCTTGATAAGCATCTGTTGTGGCATTGCCGCAGGCAACTTCTCTTTGGGCAAGATAGTCTAAATTTTCATTTTTATCTTTTTCAGTAAAACCCGTGAAGCGAGAGGTATAAAGCCAATGTACATACCGTTTACTGCTATTAATGGATTCTAAAGAGGCAGTGAGTCTTTTTTCGCCTTTTTCAGTTAAACGTTTGAGCAGTTTTTGGTCTTTGATTTTCTCAAGAGTACGGCGGCCGGCGGCGTATTTAAACACATTATCAATCGTATCGACAACAATTCTACCATTCACATTTCGAGTAACGACTTCGTACCGTTTGACTTCCGGGTTTTTATGCAGAAATTCCCGGATAATATCTTCTTTCATTTGTTCCGCGGCGTAAGAATAATTATCCATAATTGTGTTCTTTCTCTATAAATACTCCTTGTTTCTTTCTTGACCAATTTACCTAACAAATAGGATAATTAATTCGTAGAAAATCCCCAATCAAAGCAATCTTAAATCAAATCACAAAAAACTAAAGTATTATATCGCATAAATTTGTATTATAGTACAACAATCTATTGCGAAAAAAATAGGGAGTAAAGAATAGCGTCTTTTTTGGCGCAGTTACATTCGGCTTCAGGCCGGAGAGCGTCTACCTGGAGAGGACTTTCACCTCTCTGATTGTGTGCGCTCGCAGGCGCACTAAAGCAAGCGTCCCGCTTACACAGGGTAAAGCAAGCGTCCCCGCTTGCATTTATAGGAATATCACACCAACGTAAAATGTGGTATAATTACATAACACCCAATTGTTCAATATGAGAGAAAACCATGACACCCCAGGAAATGGAAAAAGGATTTCAGGAAATCTGGAAGTTGTTCGCCGAATCAGACAAGAAATTTGAAAAATGCTGGCTGAAACAAGAGATAGTTTCAAGATAACTTCAAAAGAACTGGAAAAACAGCAAAAAGAAACAAATAAGCAACTCAAAGAGACGGATAAAAAACTTGAAAACCTGATTGGAACATGGAGTTTATTCGTCGAAGGATTGGTAGTACCGGCGGCCATTCGTTTATTTCGGGAACGGGGGATTGTGATTCGCAGCCTCCATCAACATGTCAAGGTTTCCAGAGATGGCCAGGAAGGCATGGAAATCGACATTTTAGGCGTGAACGGAGAATACGCGATTCTAATTGAAGCCAAAAGTACTCTCGGTGTTCGCGATATTAACAAACACGTTGAACGATTGAAAAAATTCAAAAACCTGATGCCCGAATATGCTGACCGAAAAGTCATCAGCGCTGTGGCCGGTATTGGGATCCGCAAAGACGCCGATAAATACGCTTATAAAAAGGGATTATTCGTCAGTCATCGCGCAAAGCGGCGACACGGTAAGAATCCTCAATGATCAAAATTTCAAACCGAAAGAATGGTAGGTCATTATTTTGGTGGATACAATATATTATTTATAAAAACAGCCGGTAATCCGTTTTTAACGCTTTGGCCAATTTACACGCATTCTCTTTGCCGATTGTCCGTTTGCCATTCTCCATTTCAGAAATATGCCGCCGTGGGATATTCGTCATGGCTTCAAGCTGATATTTATTGTACTATTTTTTAGTACATAATTTAAGATTAAAATGAAAGCATTGCTTCTTTTCTATTTTTAATCTATAAAATTTATGATTTAAACATTGATTTATTCAGAATATTGATAGAAGTAGACTCACTCTGAGTATTGATCATTATTGAGTTTTACATCTCAGAGACTACAATGGAAGAAATTTAGCAGGGAGATTTAAAGTATGGGCAAAATTATGATCGTTGATGACGCCGCTTTCATGCGTGTTACATTAAAGGATTTACTCACCAAAGCGGGTCATGAAGTCGTTTGTGAAGCGGAAAATGGAAAGGATGCGCTGTCTAAATATAAAGTTCATCAACCTGATATTGTCACCATGGATATTACCATGCCCGAAATGGACGGAATCGAGGCACTGAAGCAGTTAAAAGATGAATATCCTGATGTAAAAGTTGTAATGATAACAGCGGTGGGGCAGCAGGCCAATGTCATGGAAGCTCTCAAACTGGGAGCAAAAGATTTTATCGTGAAACCCTTTCAACCGGACCGGGTAAGTGAGGCTTTAAATCGTGTGCTTGCAGAATAACTATTTGAAGAACCAAGACATTTGAATAATAAATTTATCTGTCCATACATTCAATCCAATTGTGAGGCCAAGATTGCGGCGCCAAGTGCTCCGGTCATTTGCGGATCCGGCACAATAGAAACAGGTTTTTCAATCACGCTTTCCAATGCGGAACTCATACCTGGTACCATAGCCACCCCGCCGGTAAAACAAACCGGTTCAGCAATTCTTCTCCCCGCCATAGCGGCAACGCGTGAGGCAATCGAGGTTTGAACTCCGGCCACTATATCTTCCGGCGCAACACCTGAAGCCAGCAATCCAATAATCTCTGTTTCAGCAAAAACCACACACATGCTGCTTATTTTTGCTGGATCGCGGCTTTGAGACACTATCTCTCCCAATCCGTCAAGTTCCATTTCAAGCCGAGTTGCCACCACCTCCAAAAAACGCCCCGTCCCCGCAGCACAACGGTCGTTCATGACAAAATCCCGCACACTGCCGTCTTCATTCAGTCGAAGCAATTTACTGTCTTGACCTCCAATTTCAATCACCGTTCTGGCTTCCGGAACCCGGAAATGCACTCCACAAGCGTGGCAGGTTATTTCTGTAATCGTAGTATCTGCCACTTTGATGATATTCCGAGCGTATCCCGTTGCGACAATTTTTGAAACATCATTTTGATTCAGGTTGGTGGAGGCCAAAAGCTGATGCAACAGTTCCATGGCCAATGCATCCTGTTTGACACCTTGATCCTTAACACCCGATGCGAGGATGGTTTGCTGGTTTGTGTCAAAAAGTACAATTTTGATCGCCCTGCTTCCAGCGTCTATTCCAACACAAATCATATAGGTCTCCGCTGTTTGGCTGTTTCGATCAAAGCCTCCAATCGAGTGCGCAAGGTTGGTTCCATTGAATCACATACAGGCGGGACTTCTATTTCCAAGGTGGGGATATTCAGCTTCGAGTTTATTAATTCACGAATCAATTCTCCTTCCAAAGCACAATGACTGGCACCAGGAATACGGGAAATGATCAATGCTTCTGCTTCAAAAGTCTGTATATCTACACAAATTCGTTGGCCTCGATCTGAGGAGGAACCAACCATCGGATCAGCAAGAGCTGCACTGGCAAGAGCTTTCATGGGTGGGATATTCTCTGGAATTGGATCCAATGCATGCAAAATAAGGAAATCCGTTCCGCAAAGCCGTCCTCCGCAATCTTCTAAAAGATTCATCATTTTTAAATCCGCTACCGGATTTACCCAAAAAACCCGAACTGATTCATCAGCAAGTATTCCTTTTTTATTGTGAATTCGAGATTTGACCTCATCTAATAACGATTTCAAGACTTCAATGGTTTCGTCTCTGTCTGAACAATAATGGATAGCTAGCATTTCCGCAATCTGCAATTTTAGCGAGGGTAAAGGGCAACGTTTCGCGCAAAATGTCCTCCCGGCAGAGTGACCGGTACCTCTCCTAACTCAATGTTCCGGCGATGAGGTATTTCCCGCCATAAAATCGGGTGCCCTAAATCTTCCAACCGTTGTGCGATAACGGTGAAATCATCACACGTCGCTCCCGCACTGCAAGTAAGCAAATCGGGACGAGAAAAATGCTCACCGGTGATAAAAGCCCCCAGCATTGCTCTGACCGGACAGAATGAATCGTTAATGCCAATAGAGTCGGCGATCCTGAAAAATCCATATATAATCATCGTTACAGAAATTGTTAATTTGCATCTATTATTCTATTATTATAATGATGAACCAATGAAAAATTCAAGTTAAATTCTTCCTGGCAATACTATACGAAATCAATATTGGATTAATTTACTTGACTTGGGAATGAAAACTTTTTATTTCATGCCGATTTATTCTATAATAAAATATCGTCGGGATGTTGAGTTTTTGAACAAGGTAACTGCTTTAATGATTCTAAGTGCTTATGAAAGGTATGGATTGAAATAATGAAAAAGGCCAATCGTTCCGATTATTTTATCAATCGGGAAATAAGTTGGCTTGAGTTTAACCGGCGGGTGCTTCATGAGGGGATCGATTCCAGAAATCCATTATTGGAGCGGGTTAAGTTTCTTGCCATTTTCAGCAGCAATCAAGATGAATTTTTTATGAAGCGTGTGGGCGGCCTAAAGCGGCAGATTGCTGCAGGTGTGACCAAAAAAACCCCGGATGGCATGACCCCCAAGCAGCAGTTGGACTTGATCCGTGAAATTGTCTTGGAACTTGTTGAACAACAAAGATCCTGTCTTTTGGAGGAAATCTTTCCGGCTTTAAAAAAACACAATATTGTCATTCAAAATTATTCCGAATTGACCAATAGTCAAAAAAAATATGTGAATAATTATTTTCAAAAGTCGGTTTTTCCTATTCTCACCCCGTTGGGAATTGGACCAGGACAGCCCTTTCCGATTATCAGTAATTTAAGTCTTTCCCTGGCCATTCGCCTGAGAAGACCCAAAGCCAAAACCACCGCTTTTGCCCGAGTCAAAATCCCGCAAAACCGGCCTCGCTGGGTTGATACCGGAACCCCAAACCATTTTGTCCCTTTGGAACAAGTCATCGCCGCCAACCTGGGATCGCTATTCAATGGAATGGAAGTGATTGAATCTTTTCCTTTTCGAGTTACCCGAAACGCGGATATCGAGCGGAACGAGGAAGAAGCAGAAGATCTGCTTGAATTAATCGAGGAGGAATTAAGGCATCGTAAATTTGCCCCGGTTGTCCGTCTGGAAGTATCGAACAAAGCTTCTCAACCCAGTTTACAGTGGTTAATGCGTGAACTCGACCTGGCCGAAGAGGATATTTATTCCTTGCATGGACCTTTGAATCTTCCGGATATGATGAGTCTGTATTCGATTGACATCCCTGAATTAAAAGATAAAACCTGGAAACCTGTCATCCCTCCTAAACTAAGAATGCTGGATAACAAGGACGCTCCTCGCAGTATTTTCAATTTGCTGCGAAAAACGGATGTACTTGTCCATCATCCCTATGATTCTTTTGCCACCAGCGTTCAGCGTTTTCTCCAGGAAGCTGTTCAGGATGAACAGGTACTCGCCATAAAACAAACATTGTACCGGACGGCAGATGATTCTCCCATCATCCGGGCTTTAGTCCGGGCGGCTGCGAATGGAAAACAAGTGGCGGTTTTGGTTGAAATCAAAGCCCGGTTCGATGAAGCAAATAACATCCAATGGGTTCGAACTCTTGAAAAATCCGGGGTACATGTCACTTATGGATTTGTTGGCTTGAAAACCCATACAAAAACCCTTCTCGTTGTCAGGGAAGAACCCGATGGT
Organism: uncultured bacterium; assembly: GCA_964643335.1. GTDB lineage: Bacteria > Hinthialibacterota > Hinthialibacteria > Hinthialibacterales > Hinthialibacteraceae > CAZXSQ01. The sequence goes on along the minus strand of CAZXSQ010000223.1, from coordinate 3,964 downwards.
ATCCGTCAATATTTTCATATCGGTACTGGAAATTACCATTCAAAAACAGCCAATTTGTACACGGATTTGGGAATTCTGAGCTGCCGGCGGGATTTGGGAGAAGATTTGACAGATTTATTCAATTTCCTGACCGGTCATTCTCAGCAGAACACGTACCGGAAATTGCTGGTCGCTCCCGTCAACATGCGTAAAAAATTCATGAGACTCATCGATCGGGAGATCAAACAACAAAAAGATGGTGGAAAAGGACATATAATCGCGAAGATGAATTCCCTGGAAGATCCTAAAATGATAGAAAAATTATATGAGGCTTCCAAGGCGGGTGTTCAAATCGATTTAATTGTTCGCGGGATATGTTGTTTACGGCCCGGTCTCCAGGGGATCAGTGAAAATATTCGTGTACTCAGCATTGTCGGCAGATTTCTTGAACATTCCCGTATATTTTACTTCTATAATAATGGAAGAGAAGAATATTATATCGGCTCAGCAGACTGGATGCCGAGAAATCTAGACCTTCGTGTTGAAGCAATCACGCCGGTTGAAGACGAGGAAAGCCGTTATGAATTGAAAAAAATACTTGATATCATGCTGGCGGACAATCGAAAGGCCTGGGATTTACACAGCGACGGAACCTACTTGCAGAGAAAACCCGGCCCCAATGAAAAAGAACGAGCCAGCCATAATATGCTCATGGACTGGGCTGTAGCCCGTTCTCAGTTGAAGACGTGATGAGATTCGATATGCTTTGAGCCAATCCCAATCCCATGCGCCGATGGCCTTCAACCGTATAATGGCATTCATCGACAAATTCCTTCCGAAATACCTTTTCTGCCTCGACCGGTGATGTGTGTTCCCCAATAATCGCTTGCTTTCCATCCACCAGCGTCAGCGAATATTCGTCAGCAATATCTCGCATGATATCAAAGTAATGTCTTTCGCTGCGTAAAACCGCTTCCCCGAAAATCGAACCCGATGGCTGGTGGGTCTGGAAAGCCTCCTGAGATTTCTGCATCATCCCAACTTTTTCATAACTTAATCCAAGCAGATACCGGCTAAACGAAAACGAACGGCTAGGAATAGTGTTGAAGGCTTCTTCAATCAACTCGATGGCTTCCTGGGGATCATCCAGATCGTAAAGATACTGTGCCCTTTCCAACAGATCGTAAGCACTTGGATCCTGAAAGACCAGAAACAAAAGCAGCTGGATTTCATTCTCCTCACAAATTGAATTTGTTTTTAACAGTTCGTCTTTGAATGCTTTTTCAGATACCCGAACGGGTATAATATCCAATCCTGGAGGATTTTCTTTTAAGTCTTGTAATTTATATTCTCCCACCTCACAAAGCATCCCGAAAAATACATTACTCCAAGATAATATATCCAGAATACGGCGTACTCGGGCAATACTTTTGAAGGACTGATCTGAATCGGCTGGACGTGACGCGATGTACCGCCGATCATTATATCCGGGGGCGAAAACAATGAGATCAGATCATAAGACAACAACTGCTGCAATCGCGCTCGACATTGCAAGGCTGAATAACCATGTGTGCCTGCATTGATAACCTCTACATCATGACCTTTTTCCCTCAAACTTCTCTCAAGCACTGCCGAAAAAGTCTGGTTATCCTCGACACTGAAACCATAGGTTCTGGAATCTCCCAATGTGATAATACGATAGCGGTGGGATGATTTTTGCTCATAGTTCTGGGTTCCACGAAATCCTGCGGAATTGGTATGAATATCCTCACCAAACGCTGTTCCCTTATAAGATTTCTTCAACTTCCACAATACCTGCGAGTCCCATTGAAACGCACGAAAATTAGAGTCACGCTTCAGAGCATATTCTGCTCCTAAATAAATTTCTAAAGCGATATACCCCAAAATAACCAGAATGTAAAATAATCTGCGTTTTTCTTTGGGGCTTCGAGGTAAAAAAGCCATTTTCACCCTAATGCGGTTAACACTCTTTAAATACTTTATTCAGTACCAAGAAATAACAAAAGATCGCAAACATTGATTTCGTCATCTTGATACAGATCAAACTCAATATTCGAAATACCCCAATATGTAGACAGGTAAAAAATATCCCATTTATTGATAAATCCGTCTGCCGTTAAATCTCTAAGCATGGGAGACCGGTTATTCATCGATCCTGAAAGCAATATTTCATTAGTCTCGCGGTCCTGCACAAACCAGATCGCTTCCGCTCCTTCGTCATAAATGGGTGCGGGTATGTCTACTATTTTCGAAACCGAGGTAATCTCATCGGTCACTCGAACAGGAGGATCAACATGCCGAACAATATTAAGCAGCGTTTCTGATTGGTTTTGAGTCAAAGCCAAAACAAAATTCAAAGGACGGTTGGTTAGGCTAAACGTCATAGTAACCGAGGTAATCAAACGTCCTTCTGAGCAACGCATCCACCCGTCTATGGTTCCTTCAGGTTCAAGCCCGAGTTGGTTTTCTACTTTATTTCTGTAAGAGTTATAAAGTCCGGGTATATTTGCACCGGTAATATAGGAGATACCGTTAAAAACAACTGTCGGAACTTTTCTAAATCGGCGAAATCGGGCAACGCCTGCATTAATCTGCAAATCATCATCGATATGATAAACTAAACACTGGACTTCTTCTGAATTGTACTCTTCACCTAGCTGTTGAATCGCTTCTTCAGCGGTTCGGCATTCATCATTTCCCCGGGTGGTAAAGAGTTCCACCAATACAGGTCTGGATTCACAGGAAAAAGAGATGATGAACCCGATGAAAACCCCAAAGAGAATACTTTTAATACAGCCGCTAAGAACTGTATATTTCATGATCCCCTCACCCAGATTCAATCAAATAATCAAAATAACTATTCGTACATTCAAGCACCCTAAATGAAATTCATTTATATGAAAGTTCATGGTTTAAACAAACGGATCGTTTTTCTTATCTTTATCCTCATCTTCATCCATACTAAAAGAACTGGAGTCAAATTCACTTTCTTTGCTGGTTTCACCGAAACTTGGACTCTCTTCCACTGAAGAAGTTTTGGTTGCGGGTGTTTTACGGCGTATAGGACGTCCTTTAGGAATAAGAAAGCGAATCAGGAATATGATAAGCAGGGCGATGACAATAACCACGGGGTAAAAGATATAAGGATTGGTTCTTACAAAAATCCTCAAATCAACCGATTCGGGAGAAGGATCAACGTTACCCGCGGCGTCAATCGCTCTCAAATCTACTACATACCCCCAAGAGTAAAAAGAGAGTGCTCTTTCTACCGGCCAGTTTACTCCGGAATGGGTGAATGAATTCCATTGCCCATTATAGATACGATATTCATAATTAGTCGGACTCATCGTTGTCGATCCGTCCGGCAGAGGGGGGTCTTCAGCACTCAACTCAATTAAAGGGAATTTGTCATTCGCGTATTCTTTGGTAAAGGAAGCGAATGTTTCCGGCGGGGTTCGATCAACCAACCATTTATAGGTAACTTCTGGGGTCTTGTCACCTGATGCGTCCTTGCCCCAAACCACAAATTGGTGGCCCCCTTCCTCAAGAGGAGGTAATTCTATTTTGTTCGCATTTTGTAATTCTTTCGTCTCTCCTTCATCTAACTGGTAGAAATACGTGAGGTCAACAATATTACCTTGATCATCCTTGGCTGTCCAACCGAAGCTTATGGATTGTTCATTTGTACTTTTAGTTGGAGTCGATTCCAAAACCAACTCTAATCCCACTTTAGTTTTGACAGTGGTTTTAGCCGGTGTGGGATCAATATTGCCTCTGGTATCACGCATTCGAATACGCAGTGTATGAGTCCCGTTGGCCAGATTGGTAAATGTGTGGGAAGAACCTTGGGCAAAACTGGTCCAGGGATTATCGTCTAATTTGGCAGAATATAAAAGATCTTCTGGAGAATCTGAATTATCGTCTCCCGTGAATTGAATTTCCACATCACGTTTGTTTAATTCCT
>CAZXSQ010000222.1:0-10970 GCA_964643335.1 uncultured bacterium | reverse complement strand
CGAAAACATGCGCTTCGGGTGGATTCTCTCGAAGCATTTGAGCAGCTTTTAGAAGGATACAATAACCAACACTCCTCAAACCAAAACTGAACCAACCTTCCATGTCAATTTACCTCATTTGTCCTGACAACGTACCAGTTTTCAAGATTTTCTTTACTGCAGAATCACGATTCCTCTTTCCTATCTTTATACTCACTATCCAACCGTTTCTTCAAAGGCCGGAACACCGACAAGGTCAGGAAATTCAACAAACTCAATAAGATAGCAATATCAATTCTGTTCCAAGCCACCGCCAACCCCATCGCCCCGGTATTCCATATACTCGCAGCCGTCGCTGTACCGGTCACACTGCCTTTTCCCTTGATGATGGCTCCACCGCCAATGAATCCTAGTCCTGTAATAATGCCATAAAAAACTCTAGCTTTGGCTTCTTCATTTTGCATAACATCCAACGCAATCAACATAAAACCGCAGGCACCCGCAGCGACCAGCGGAAATGTCCGCAATCCCGCACTTCTCGCTCTTTTCTCCCGATCCCATCCAATAGGTAAAGACAAAATATAGGCAATCAGGATATAGACCAAATGATTAATAACTGTATAAAAATCAACATTCAAAACATTCATGACAAACTATCCCTAATCTAATCCAACACTCATTTTCCAATGATTTAATTTATACTATTACTCTTTTTACCTAACAATATACTAACTTTCCACATCACGATTTAAATACTAAACAAAACAATTCAGGGAAAGCAGGAAAAAGGGCTGGGGGATTACCTGATCAAATTAATTCTAACTGAGAATAAAACTGATCCAAGAATGGGAAAAACCCTAATTGTAATGAACCGGTTACGGTGTTTAAGTATTTAAGAAGGTTAGGCTATTTCGTGGTATACAATCATAGGCTTTTCATAAGCATAAATCAGCAGGATGAGCAATGGTATTTTTACTTAATGCCCAAAGAATATCAGTGTAGCCTTTTTTTTCACGAATTTCAGAGACAGTGGGGGAATATTTTGATGTTCGATAGGAGTCAACATAAAGGGCAAATTTCTTCGATATATCCGCCTTTACTCTCCAATAATTCACTATGGGCGATCGTCCTAGCCGGCGGTGAAGGTACCCGCCTCCGCCCACTGATCCAGCAATGGCTCGGAGAGTCACGTCCAAAACAATATTGCACCTTTACCGGAAACCGGTCCATGCTCAAACACACGGTTGACCGGGCCTCAGCCCTGGTACCGGACAGTAATATATTGACAGTGATCGGCAAAGATCATCGAAGATATCTTGACAATATTGATAATAAAATACCAGGACAAATAATAGAAGAAACACACAATTGCGGAACCGCACCAGGACTGATGCTGGCCGCTTCTTACATATATGAAAACGACCCTTCGGCTACATTATTGGTTTTTCCGTCGGATCACTTCATCTATCCGGAAGACCGTTTTATCTACCAGATGATCCAGGCAGCAAGATTTGCCCAAACCTATGAAAACCTTTTATTCCTGCTGGGGGCTCAGCCCACTCGACCCGAAACCGATTTTGGCTGGATTGTTCCAGAACACAAAGAAAATCCATGGATCACTAAAGAAAATGATAACAGAACAAAAGCTTTCCGAGTCGAACAATTTGTTGAAAAACCCTATCTACACGACGCAAAAGACCTTTTCCATAAAAATTGTTTTTGGAACACGATGATTATGGCCTGCAAGGCTAAATTCCTGTGGGCGTTAGGGCGGGCGTATCTCCCGGATATGATGAAACGTTTCGAAAACTATGTAGAAGTCCTTCGCGGAATCAAAGAACACCGATTTAAACAAGAAGATGAAACGCTCGCCCAAGTCCACCTCCATCAGGATTTAAGCACCCTGGATTTCTCCAAAAATATCTTACAGTCCGCTTCTCATTGCTGTGCCGTATTGCCTATGAATGACATCAGCTGGTCAGATTGGGGGCGTCCGGAACGAGTCAAAGATACATTATGTCAAATTGGGAAACCGCCTCGTTTTCCTGTGCATGAAGGTGATAACATCGCGAAAACAGCAATCACTCAAAAATCAGAATACATAGAAACTGTTAGTAATTGGTACAAATAAGGAGAAACAAATAAACATGAACCATGAACATGTCATAGACAATCAGCCGAAATTCGGCGAATTGGTCGGAAACAGCACCCCAATGAAAAAAGTGTTTTTTATGATTGAAAAAGCCGCATCTGTCGACTTTTCAGTCTTGATCGTGGGTGAAACCGGCTCAGGAAAAGAATTGGTCGCCCGTGAAATCCATAACCGCAGTATGCGTAAAAAACACCAATTTGTTGCCATCAACACCGGAGCTCTGCCGACTGAACTGGTCACCAGTGAACTCTTCGGTTATGAAAAAGGCGCTTTCACCGGCGCAAACAACAAAAGAGAAGGTTATTTCTATGAAGCCAACAAGGGCACACTGTTTCTCGATGAAATCTTGACCATGGACGAACGGACGCAGGTTACCTTACTGCGTGTTCTTGAATCTGGGCAATACCGCCGTATATCGGGGCACGAGGTTCATCAAACCAACGTTCGTATCATTTCCGCAACAAATGAAGATCCGGCTCATGCCATTCAAAGTAGTCAATTCCGAATGGATTTATTCCATCGCCTACAAGTCATGAGGATTGATATTCCTCCTTTACGCAAACGGAAAAAAGATATACCTCTCTTGGCTCAACATTTTCTGCAGGAATTGTCTGAGAATTACTATCCTGATATTGGAATTTCTGCAGACGCCATGGGTCACTTGGAAGCCTACGATTGGCCGGGCAATGTGAGAGAACTTCGGAATGTTTTGATGCAGGCCGCCGTATTGAATGACGGGCAGGAAATCAGAACGGATCATCTGCCTACTCATATCCAACAATTCAATATGGATGTAACCGATTGGTCTCAACAAATCCCGTCCAATATATACAAAAGGGATTCCCTGCCTTCCAACGGCAAGAACAATGCTTCAAAAAGGGACATCTGGCTGAGCGGAATGGATGGTGTGTATTTACCTATGGGTCTATCTTTAAAAGAAATACAAAGGCTATACATTTTGAAAACTATGTCCACCAACGGCAACAACAAATCAAGGACCGCCAAAATCCTCGGCCTCAGCCGGAAAACCCTCTATGACAAGCTGGTAAGCTGGGAAAACTAACTGACTGGTAGAACCAGGCGTCCCCGCCTGTAACTCCTCGCAGGTAACGCAGGAGTTCCCGCCTGTAAAAAACACTCCTTCATCGCACCAACTTCATATAAAATCCCCATCTCCAAACCTTGGAGATGGGGATTTTACTTCATTTTAAAAGGCAATAAATCAATAAATCTCCCAACGATTCACTCGAACCGGCTCTTGAACGACGGCCATGTTGAACAACGAGCGGAAGATAGTATCCGGTGGCAGGTCAGCATTTTCAAAACCCACAATCTCAAATTCGCGCGGTTCTTCGGAAAAATCAGCTGCATTGAAGATACCGATAAAATTCCGGGTTTCGATAGGCCCATCGTGACTTCCCAGAATAATATCGGTAGTCCCCGGTACAGTGGTAATACCCCAAAGATTCGGGAAAAGAAAGTCGCCGGTATTCAATGAATCTTCCAAATTACCATCCATATCAAACCGGTGTATGGTGACTTGATCACTGCCTGAAGCAATTACTTTATCGATTTCTTCAACATAAGTCAGCGAACGATACACGCCTTCTTCAGTAAACATGCCGATCTCTTCTCCATCCTGTGAAAACACTTTGATTCCGTCGAAGGTGTTTCCTGGAATGAGAACGCGCCCATCCGGCAAAACCAAAGCCTCGCCATAGGTTCCAGCCTCTTCTGAAACAACAAATTCCGTAATGTCTGTGACCTCATCTTCGCTCATTCGAACACGAAATTGAATACTGGGCGGATCAGGAATATTGTTGCTCATGATATAGACTTCGTTGGCATTGAACGATGAAAGAAAAGTCACTTTGTTGAGCGGAACAATAAAGAAATCCTGTGTTCCATCCGGCTTGATTCGCAACACTTCACCCCGGCCAGTCGGAAAATCAACCGCTTCGGTTGCTGAAGTGGGAACACCGGTAATCCCCACGAAAACCGTACCAGTTGGATCGATATCCAATCCGAGAGGCCGTCTCCTGCTGGTGTCTCCCAAGGGCCATGAAATCGCATTCACAATTTCCGCGACACCATCCGTTTCATTCAGTGTCAGTTCGACGATCCGGTCACCAAACGGATCGGCAAAAATCACATTACCCGGCTCAAAAAACTGCGCCCATCCAACCGAAGACACTACACAAAGAACTACTGCTGCCAAAACAAGTTTCTTCATACTCTTTCCTCCTAAATATTTTTTTAGCCAGAGCGATTATCTTTATCTACCGGAAAATACTTTTTCCGGTTGTTTCTGGCTGATAATCCATTTACTAGCATATATTTTATGTCAGGTCAATACAAGTTCGGGATCAAAATTAAAATAATTTGGACTATAAATCGAATCAATCAACTTGTTGTGGGATTAGTTTTTAATGAATTTGGCTTTGAAGGCATAACGGGCGAGAATTGAATCTATCTTTACATATTCGAATTGATCATGATGAAGAGATTGCAGGTAAAACAACAGTTCGGGTTTGTATTTTACGTGGAATAGGTTAAGCCATGACTGAAGCAGCCGCTGGAACCAAAACGGTAATCCAGCTTGATCCCAAAAATCAACTATATAGAGATAACCACCAGGTTTAAGGTTACTTAATGCAGCGTGGATTGCATCATTCCAGGAAGGAACCATCGACAGACAGTATGAAAAAAATACGCAATCAAACGGTTCTTCTAGATTGAAATTTCGTGAATAATGCACATCCTCCGCCAGGCAATTACACAAAATTATTTGATTATCCAGATTCTTACGAGCTATTTTCTTTTCGGCAGTCCTTAACATTTCCTGCGAAGCATCAAGTCCATAAAAGACCGCATTCGGATGTATTTTTGCCAACGCGATTAAATTCCGCGCCGTTCCACATCCCATCTCCAAAATGCAATCCCCCGATTTGATTTCCATCTCCCGGATAAGCGAATCACGGCCGAATAGATAATATTTGCGGGTGAAGTCGTAAATATACCGCTGGTAACGGTATATACTATCCATTAGATGGGCATGACTTAAAACTTGATTCATTTTGCAGCCTGATTTTTCATATCTTTGATGGAATAAAGATGAAATCCACCATAAATCGCCGAACGGTCTTTCTTGAAAAGTTCATGGGAGCGATTCTCATGGTATACAAATTTCTCGCGCAAACATCCAGGAAGGGCTTTTTCCAGAGGGGATTCATAAGAAGCCGTCCGAAATATTATTCGGCTCCCGGGTTCACCAGTCCGGTATATTTCCGACCATAACTCAAAAATATCCTTTTCATTCATCCAATCCATCGAATCCAGAAGAACAAAACGATTTAAACTATCTTCTGGCAGTTTATTCAGGTACTGAGTCATGGAACATAGGTGAAGCTTGATTTTACTCAAATTATTTTGGATGACAGGGTAATACTCTTCTTTCAAATAATCCGGCACTGCTTTTCGGTTCTCGTTATCATAACTTCGGCTGAAAGCCTGCCAGGCAAAGTAGTTTTCCTCGATGGGAAATTGGCAAGCCAGACGCTTGATACGCTCGCAATATAAGGTATTGAGCTGTCCGTTGCACTCTTGTTTCATGGCTTTGAACTGCTGGGGAGGTATCCCCAAACTGTAAAACATAAAAGGCATTCGTCCTAGAATTTTTACGGGTAAAATATCAAAAAAAGGAGCATAATCTTTTTCAAATATTTCCTCCCGCTCTTTTGCATCTTTGGCAAGCAACAATTCTTGAGGATTTAAGGAAAAGCATTTAGCCAGAAAATGAACAAACCGTATAAAAAAACCCATCGTGCCATGATTGTATAAATTCTTCGTGAAATAACCTATACGCGGCCCTTGAAAGCGCGCACTGTTTTCCCAGAATTCTCGTACGTCTTCATCCAAATGGGGTTGAATATATTGATAATAGTGTTTGAGATTAACAAACTTGTTTGCACACCCGAAAAAATCAAAAAATTCGTTGTATCCTGGAAGATACTTTAAGGCTTGTATTTTTAGGTGTGTAAAATAAATATGATATCTGTTGAGGTCGACCGCATCGATAGAAAATGGTTCACCCACAAGGTAATTTAATATATTACAGCCACCTGAAGAAATTGTTAAAACCCGGCTTTCGGAATCCAATTCCAATGCTTCACGATCAACGATAGGGTCTTCCCAGATTTGATTATAAACAAATCCATCAAAACAAAAACTGAATAACCTCTCCAAAATTCCTTGCCTGCAGGTGACAGGATTATACTCCACTGCGCGCTTAATCATTAATACGGAATCTGCACTCATAGATATGTTATCCTTTTAAAAAATTTGATTTCCTTTGAAAACCAATTCAATGCAAATAATCAAAATCCCATTTAGACAAAATCAGGCACTTCAAGCAGTTTTCTGATTTTACGGGCCAATTGGTACTGCGAACGCAGATACAAATATGAAAAGAAACCCGTTTTAGCGACCTCATGTAGAAATGATTCCAGTATTGGGAAAATCCGGGGGTAATCTTTGGTCGTATTGGCGGCAAAAAAATTAATCAGGCTGTCGACCAGGTCAATTCCTGTAAATCTTGCTTTCTCTTTTTTGACCTCATTCAGACTAAAGAGAACCTCGATCCACGTGGTAATTTCATAATTCAGACTGGCCACATCCAAGTCTTGTGGAACAATATATGAATTGCCCTCGGCAATGTTGGAAAAATATTCCCTGAAGGTTGCCCCTTGCGAAAGCGTGACCCATCTGGCCGATATGCGTATCCGTCGAGGCTGTTATTCCTTTTCCCTTTTTTGCGGCCAGCCAGAGGGCAAACATATTTTTCATCTTTATGCGCTTCATGTTATATTCAATAACAGGGAACAGATCAATGATATCCGCGACAGCACGATAATTCGGTTTGTCCTTGGGCAGAAACCAGAAAGGATGGTTATACGTATAGAGAAGAGATTGATCTTGTAGAAAATCGATGAACGTTTCCAGGTTTCCGTCTCTTTCCGCTATACGTTTCAATTCCAGAAATTGGGATTTATTGAGTTCGTACACATTGACATGAATGGTATGACCCACACGTACCGGATCAAACAACGTCATTTCTACTCCGGGTACCAAACGCTCTCTCTCCCAGCCGATAATATCATAGGCTTCCATGGTGTCATGATCGGTGATGGTCACGAATCCCATTCCACGTTTAAGTGCCCCTTGATAAATAGCTTCGGGATGAAAGTCTGGATAAGGCAGAACATCCGGTGAACAAGTGGAGTGAACATGCAAATCGGCGGCGAGCCAGCCATCCTGAAGGAGCAGGTCTTTTTGCTCAGCTTGAAGTATTCGTTCGCGGTATTTTTTTGTGAGAAACATGCTTTTTTTGATCTCCCTCAACCCAGGAATTCTTTTTAAATTTAAAATTACACCATGAGAAACGACCAAGAATCACAAATTCTAACAATATAGATTTATTGAAGTTCTATGCTCCAATATTATCTTGAGTAATATTTATGCCTTGAGATGATTAGGAAAGAATTAAGTGATAATTAGAGTTTGGCTAAATGTAGATTAAGATTATGTTTTGAAAGTTGTAACGGGTAACGGAAAACTGGGTGGGCGGACATCCCTGTCCGCAACGTTGTCAATCAATATTAACTTTTTCGCTCACCCTTGCGGGCATCCTGCCCGCACTCACAATTCACCAATTATAGAGCGAACTATCTGCATACAAACCGGTAATTGCCAGCCGGATCCGTATAAATTGAACAATCTTCTTTCACCGTAAAATCCTCCAAAGTCTGGCCATCTTTTTCTTCAGCAGTTTCTATAACTGCCGATGGCAAATACACTGTGGCGCTGGTGTTCGGAGGGACAACACAATCAAGTTTAAATTTGCCATTCTCTATGCGCCAATGGCTAGATATTTTTCCATAGAGGGTATCCAGTTCACCTTTAGCATAGGTTAATCCTCCATCAGGACGGGGCCGAATAATGAAATGTTTAAAACCGGGATGGCCGGCATCCGACGGGTGGCAAACACAATTCGCCGCGTCAGAAGCACGTAACCGTAAACCCACCGTAAATCTTCTTTAACCACCGACAATACCGCCCGATGGAAGGATCGTTGAGTGCAATATCAGGTATAACAATTTATCTATAGTTTTTTCAACGCAAAAAAGGCGGGCATAAATGCACCCGCCTTTTTTCTGCTCTATGCATGCCACAAAATCACGCAAAGGTTTTCTTAGCAAATGCGACATTCGCACGGGTGTCTTCCATGAAATGCTTGTCACGTCCACTGGTTTCCAATACAAACCATTTATCGTAACCGATATCCTCGCAGGCTTCAGCAACGGCTTGAAAATCAACATGGCCTTTGGGGGAACCAAGTACCCTGGTTCCGTAATCTTTAAGATGAATTTCACAGATTCGGTCATTGCCCAGCATCCGGATTTCACCGGGGACATCGTACCCATTGTTGGTCGAATTGCCAACATCATAATAAACTTGAACGATATCCGAACCGACTTCTTCAATAATCTCCAGGTTTTGCTTGGCTGTTATTGTGTTTTCAAGTCCCAAAGCGATACCAAGGTCTTCGGCTCTAGGCACGATTTGCTTGAGTGCAGCCACAACACGATCCACGCCTCGCTGATCCAGCTCATAAATGTTGGTAGGTTCTTTCTGCAACAAGTTTAAGTTCCCCATATTGTCATGATAACGCAGATCACCGCGTCCAAAGAAAGCCATCAAGATATTGGTGGAGCCTAATGCCGCCGCTGCTTCGAGGGCATCGATAACATAGACAGCCGATTCCGGTTCAGACTTCAGTGGGATTCGATTCAATATGCTTCCTGCAGCGACAGAATGAAACGTAATTCCGTATTTCTTACCCAAATCGATGTATTTCTGCCGGACTTTGGGATGGCGTAGCGGAATACTATGTGGATTACTTCCCACACTAACCTGGATACCTTCGAGATGGGCTTCTTTAGCTTTGGGGATCAAGTCCGGATTACAGGATCCCCCCAAATTCCAGTCACACATACCAACTTTGACTCTGTTTCCTCTGGCGGCGAAACCGGATTTCTCTATCAGGCTAAATGCAGCCAAACTCAAACCGGCAGTCGTTAAAAATCCTCTTCGATCAGTTTTCATTTTGCTTCCTCTTTCTTATATAATAATCGTTTACTGACTCAATAACCTGAGTTTTTTTATTCAATCAATTCTAGTTAAATTCATCCATATCAATAGTGCAATTGTTGGATAAAAAAGTAAAGTGGACAAACAGAATAAAGAGAGCTTTGCACTGGAACATTTGACCGAAACAAGGTATATTTTATAATAATGAAGAAGCAATAATGGCAATTCGCCAATCGATCTAAAAAAACAGATTGAAAAATACAAATTTTCTATTAACCAGGAAAAAAAGAGTCGGGGCGTAGCGCAGTCTGGTAGCGTACCTGAATGGGGTTCAGGTGGTCGTTGGTTCGAATCCAATCGCCCCGATAGATATAAATGCAATAAAGGCAAGGACTTATGAATCCTTGCCTTTTTTAATTGATTACCATAAATTATGGTAAGTCACCAACAAGCAAAAACATCCGTTTTTGCTCATTCGGCCTGGTCGGATCAGTATCAGGGATATGGGTTTCCAACCATTCCTTTCGCTCATAGCCTTTTAAATAGTGTGGAAGGAAAACGGTAAGAGAAATAAAAAATTGGTTTACACGTCCATTTTGCGATCATGCAGCGGCTGGAAAAATACGGCTGGCTGAAACACAGAATGGAAAAACGAACTTATTACTACACGCGAAATGCAACCGCAGTTATGAAGCGGTTCGCGCACTTAAGGAATTCATGAACAAAGTGTTTCAAGGAAACAGGCAATTGCTTTTCAAGCATATCCTTGAGGATCAAGATATAAGTGAGGAGGAGTTGGAGACTCTCTATCAGTTAATTAAGCAGAAAAGAAAACCTTCTTCATAAGTTTCAATATGGAACGGAACGCATAATCTTCTTACACCATTCTTCCATAAACCGACCGGCTGACTACGCAAATTTGTAGCCCCAGAGTAATTTAAATTTTTTACAAGTGAAAAACCTCATACCATCGAAAATTTTTTTTGGGGGAATCTTATCATCATATTCTGATGTGTTTAAATAAGAAACAAAATCAGGAAAAAATTATATCCCAAAAACCATACTTGACTTGAACCGGTATACGATGAGAGAATTTGTTTAAGAATGTAGATAAGGATTGCAAATATACGCATAAAAGAATAGTACGATAGTTCAGAAATATGATAAAATTTATCAATTTTCCTAAATTACTTATATTAATTGTTTTCTTTTCGTGGACTTTCAGTGGTTGTATTTCCTGTTTTGCCCAGGAATCCGCCAATCTTGGCATTTTTGATGCGACAGCGGATTGGGGATTAGAGCCAGAATTTGGAACAAAAATAGGAAAGTATAAGGTTCCGGGTCGTGTTAAGATCGCTAAAGAAAATGGCGAGTACATATATGATGTATACGGCAATGGCAATGATATATGGGGTAAAAAAGATGAAGCTTTCTTTTTGTATTCAGAACTTAAAGGTTCCTGGCAGTTTTCAGCACGAGTTCAATTTATTAAAGACGGGGAGCCATTTGTCAATTGGGCGAAAGCATGTTTGGTTCTTCGCGAAAAAGCAGAAAAACAGGACTCAAAATACTATCAGATGGCTCTTCGTTCTGGAAATGAAAAGATACTAGGGAATTCTTTTAAGCCCCAATGGACACCGATTTTCATGAAGAATAGGATACCCTAGTTTCAAGAGGTAGAAGCCCCCAC
>CAZXSQ010000221.1:0-10986 GCA_964643335.1 uncultured bacterium | reverse complement strand
TTCTTTCTTGCCTGTTCTCTGGCTAATTGTTTTGCTTCCTCTTTAGCACACTTCTCGGATCGCCTGGCTTCCTTCTCTTTCTGGGCTTCTTCAATCTCATGCTTAATGGCGGGCATTTCATTAATAGTACGGCGGTAAAGGATGGTCGTATCCGCTCCCAGCCGTTTCGAAACGCGAGCAGCGTCAATCGCACTGTCACCACCACCAATGATGATCACATTGCCGCCAACATCGAGTTTTTCACCGGAATTGATTTTATGAAGAAAGTCCGCCCCCGTATACACATTCGGGGCTTCTTCACCGGCGATTTTTAAAGGCAATCCTTTATGTGCGCCGATCCCCACAAAGACGACACTATATTCGTTCCGGAGATCATCCATGGAGATATCCCGGCCCACCATGGTGTCACATTTCAATTCAACGCCTAGATCCAGGATACGATCAATTTCGGCATCGAGAATAACCCGGGGAAGGCGATATTCCGGGATTCCATAACGAAGCATCCCACCGGGCTTAGGGAACGCCTCAAATACAGTAACGGGATAACCTCTCCTGGCCAGCTGATACGCACAAGACAAACCAGCAGGTCCGGAACCAACCACGGCGATCTTTTCAGAATAGGTCTCATCACTCAGTTTGCTGATTTTCTTTCCTTGTTCAATAGCCCAATCGCCCACAAAACGTTCTATATTGTTAATGGCCACTGAACCATCTTTATAGCTGCGATTACATTCTGCTTCACAGGGATGAGGACATACCCTGCCGCAAACAGCCGGAAATGGATTTTTTTCCCATAAAATTTCCAAAGCTTGTTCAAAGGATTCTTCAGGAGTGATTCCCTTCCTTTCAGCTTGGGCAATTGTAGTCACAATTTCACGTATATCAGTATTATTCGGACAAGCATTGGCACATGGTGGAGTTTTCGGTGCATATTTCGGCCTGAGATCGGTAACAACCTTACCAGTTCCAGCAGAAGATGCGCTAAAACCACCACTACCTAATTTTTTCTTCTTTTTTTTGACAACCTTAGCCATAACTCTCGCCTATTACCTTGTTATAATATATCTCGGAATGTTGAACATTTACCGAAATTTCTTTCAAAGTGATTTTGATTTTACTTCACCAAGTCTATTGAGCTAGATGTAAAGTAAAAAACTTTGATAGATAATTATCCAACAATCTTTTTGAGTTGTACTCAGGATTCTCTGCAGTATTTTGTCTGGGAAAAGGCTACTTACTTTATCAATACAAAAAAATAAAAAGTCTAATAAAATAAGTACTTTAATAAAATATTTAATCTTCCAGAATCCGAGTTTTTTATTTGTATCTACTGTTTATAATACCATCAAATTTGATTTTTTGTCAACTGACTTAGCACATAAAATAACCAAAACTCTCCAAATAATTATTAGTTTCTTTATCTTATTTGATAAATTAGTCCTTTTCTGAACTCACGTAAGGCCACATCTGCAAGCCTCCATCCAGAAAAGATACACGGGGAAACCCATGGCCTTCCAGTATGGTATAGGCTTCATAACCTCGAACTCCAACCTGACATATACAGATAATTTCCGCATCTTTATCGAGTTCCCCCAGATCAGAACGCAAACTGCTTAATGGAATAGTTTTCACTCTGCTATCCTGGATAGGTGTTTTTTCAACTTCCGCTGGCTCTCTGACATCTAATAGAATTAATCCGTTTTCCTGTTTCATTTTTTCTTGAGCCTCAACAGGAGTTAAAGCGGCAGTTTCCTTCTGCAACCGATTTCGGGCATTGTTCGATGCATGAATTACACCATCCATTGCGTGTGAAAACGGGGGTGAATACCCCAAATCCAAATTGGCGACATCATCAAGGGCAGCGCCAAATCGAAGAGCAGTGGCAAGGATATCAATTCGCTTTGCAACATCCCCAGGACCGATGATTTGTGCTCCCAGCAACTGTTTATTGTCCTTCCGGGCAATCATTTTAATAATAAATCTTTTATTGTTGGGATAAAAATGGACATGATCCATTGAAGGGGTAATCGATGTCACTGGTTCATACCCCAAATCCAAAGCTTCCATTTCTGTCAATCCGGTTCTGGCAATGTTCACATTCAAAGCTTTCAAAACAGTGGTTTTAACAATACCTGGGAAGTTTTCATGACCACCGGTCACATTATTTCCAATAATCCTGCCATGACGATTTGCAGTAGACCCTAACGGCGCATAGACTTTTTTACCGGTCACCCGATCAAGACATTCAACACAATCACCCCCGGCGTAAATGCCGGGATCACTGGTTTGGAGGTACTCGTTGACGGAAATCGCTCCAGTTTCTCCTATAGCCAATCCTGCAGAACAAGCCAGTTCAACATTAGGCTTAACCCCTGCAGCCAGGATGACCATATCTGTTTCGATTTCACGATCAGTCGTAACAACTTTATTGACTTTGCCCTTCCCCTCAATTCGTACAGCAGGTTGTGAAACGCAAATTTCTATCCCGTCCCGTTCAATTGCCTGTTTCAGTAAACCCGCCATTTCTATATCTAAACAGTAAGGAAGAATATGATCCTCTTTTTCCAAAATGACCGCATCAACCGCATGATTAAACAAGGATTCACTCATTTCCAAACCAATTAATCCAGCACCGATAATTACGGCGTGATCCACTTCGCCGGAATCGATTCGCTCACGAATAACTTTGGCATCCGCCGGATAATGGAGGGTAAATACATTATCTAAATCGATGCCTTCAATAGAAGGAACAAACGGTTTCGACCCCACGGCAAGTATTAATTTATCGTAAGGCAATTCATCGCTTTGATCATACTTCAAATTTCGTAGATTTACAGTTTTTTTCTCTCTGTTTATGCTCACCGCTTCTGTATTTGATAATACTTTCAAATCTTTCACATTGTGAAAATAGGATCCATCTCTAACCACCCCATACATTGTCGAACACAAACCGTCTATTTTGGGAACAGAGCCTCCCACATAATAAGGCAACCCACACCCGGCATAGGATAAAATTGATCCACGTTCTATTATCGTGATATCCGCATCGGGGTCACGCCGCCGAGCCCGGGCCGCCGCTTTTGGACCACAAGCGACTCCACCGATAATGACTATTCTCTTTTTACTATCCGGCATTGTTGATCCTTCTTATCGAGAAAATGGGCAAAGAAAACAAAAAGGGCACCATTGCTGTGCCCTTTATTTTAAATTATGAATAAAGTCAAATTCTTCATGCCGCTTCTTTAGCCGCAACTGGCATCTCTTCTTCAGTTTCTTCTTTCTTCTCAGCCCCTGTCACTTCACAGTAGGATTTGTAGTACAAAATCGCAAGTGTTCTATATAATATATGACCAAATTTCGAATACGGGAAATAAGCAATCAAGCATAAAATCAATACCAGATGAATGAAGTAAATTGGATAGGCTATCGCCGCTATATCGATCAACCTGAAAACTTGAGTTAATATTCCTGACAAGGCCAGACCGAACATAATCCAAATGAAAAGCCAATCGTTATAGGAACTCAATCCGGATTTTTCCGTATCGGTATAACGGTAATAAAGCATCATGGCCGTCCCAATGAGAAAAGCGATTGCCCCGAGGTTTCCCAGTATTTTGACGGGATGAATCAACGATAAAGGCAATTCGAGACCAAAGAAATAAATACCAAAGAAGACTGCTGTTGTTGTAATGAATAACGCCACAAATCCATAAAAAGTTAATAAATGTGAATAATATCGAGGATTGGCTTTATCGCATTCTTTGAACTGGTTATGGGTTACAATCTGACGAATTGTTTCAGTCAGTCCCGACGCGATACCAGGTCCTCCGTTTTTGAGCGGTTTTCGAGGTCCCTCTTTCAACGCGTTCCAAAATCGAATACCGCCAACGACGGCTCCAGCCACAGCCAGAAGGGCAAAAATAATGAAAAGAGGATCAAGATAATGATGTGGGAAGAATTTGCTGTATACAATTTCTCCGTCCGGAATATTCAGATGACCTGAAACACCAAGAACAATCAAAAGAATCACGGTTGGAACTGCAAAAATCAGGGGCAAAAATTTCTTATCAAACAAAAAATTTCCCATAAAACGAGGGAAAGCAAAATGTCTGTAAGCCATGGCACGAATAGAAGCCAATATATCCCCTGGATTTCCTTCTCGTGGACACATGGCCGAACAATCGTTGCACTGATGGCAGAGCCACACATCCGGATCCTTTAATAACTGATCCTTCATGCCCCACATCGCCCATACCATTTCCTTGCGGGGAAATGGATTGTCATCAGGTGAAATGGGACAAGTGGCTGAACAAGTTGCACACTGATAACATTTTTTGAAAGCTTCACCCCCGAGGTGAGACACCTCCTCAATGAACTTCAAATCCGGATCCAAATACATTTCTTCTTGAGATACCTGATTATTCACGTTTCTGATTTCGGGATTTTGTTTTTGCGTATTTTCTGCCGTCATCGTTACCAACTCCCGGCCTTTCTTTTTATAAACTTTTCTTTGTTCGCTGCAATTTAGTGATTCAAGAATTACATACCTTTAAATGGATTCATTCCAACCTCTTCGATGACTTCCATGAAATCATCAATATAGGTTGAAACCTTTTCATAATCGGAAATTTCGACCTGATGTAGCACCACGCGTTCATTCTCCAGTGCCAATTGGGTCAATTTATCTTTGATGTTATCACCACGCTTATCCGCGAGTTCACTACCCTGAATGAAGTGGCATTGATAATCATCACCGTATTTACAGCCCATAAGGATGATCCCATCATATCCGCATGACAGCGCATCCGCGACCCACACGACATTCATCGAGCCTAAACAGCGCAGTGGTACAATTCGCACAAAAGGACTGTATTTATGCCCATGCATGGCCGCCATATCCAATGCGGGATAGGCATCGTTCTCGCAAACCAGGCAAAGAACACGAGGTTTCTCTTCAAATTCATCGGGAATTTCAATGGATTTAATCATGGACGCGATCATATCCACTGAGTAATCCCTGAAACTGACAATGCGTTCAGGACAGGCTCCCATACAGACTCCACACCGGCGGCATCGTGTCGCATTGGGTAATGGAGTTCCTTTCATGTCCTCATTCAAAACTCCAAATGGACACTCCTCTGTACAACGTTTACATTGAGTGCACCGCTGAAGGAAGAAATCAGGATAAGATATATCCCCGGAACGAGGATGAACCGCTTCGCCCCGAGAAGTCATTTCGACACATTGAATCGCTTTCAATGCAGCTCCGGTTGAGTCTTCTGCACAGGAATAAGCATCCATTGGGCTTCGAACACATCCGGCAGCATAAATGCCGGTTCGGCGGGTTTCATAGGGGAAACAGATAAAATGCGAATCGGGATACCGGTGCACCAATACCGGCAAATCAGGGCCTTGGCGGTATTCCAGATTCAATATGGGGGAATCCGGTTTCGGCTGTTGCGCAAGTTCCAGGATTTCCGGCTGTGGTTTATTGCCTTCTGCTTCGGCTTTTTCTACAGCCGCTTTCGCATCCCTCCATGCACGAATGGCCTCCGAATCCACTGAAATCGGTTTCATCCCCATGGACAAGACCACCATGTCAGCTTCGATTGTGACATGCTTGCCTAGCATGGTGTTTTCGACTTTGATGGTCAAACCTTTGTCGCTGTTTTCGTCTACAGAAATCACCTCGCCTTTGGTCAAAAACACTCCGGGATCTTCTTGTACACGCTTATAAAAGTCCTCATATTGCCCTGGAGTTTTCAAATGATCGTATAAAACAAACGCTTTGGCTTCGTGACTTTGCTCACGAACATAAAGGGCTTGTTTGAGGGCAGTTAAATCACAAATAGATGAACAATAAGAGAAGTCATCCTGCTCTTTTGATCCTCCACATTGGATAAAAGCCACTTTGTCGACTTCTTTGCCATCGGAGGGACGGGTGATTTTACCGGACCTGGCCAGTTCTTCCATCTTGATATTGGAAATGACATTGTCGAATTTTTTGTAACCAAAATTACAAGCCTTTTCAGGCTCATAAGGCTCCCAACCGGTAGCCTGAATGACAGAACCAACACGAAATGGACCCTTTTGTCCATTTCCCTGCAACGTTACATCAAATAGGCCGGGACCGCCTTCGATCTTTTCAATCTCGGTAGAGGTGTGCACAGTGATTTTAGGATGATCCTTTACCTGTGAAATCAAATCAGCGATGTCAGCATCTGCCATTTTATCATAGGGTGGATACGCTGGAATGATTTTATGCCATTTCGTCATCCATCCGCCCAGTTCGGCCTCTTTTTCCACGAGGATGGTATCATATCCGGTATTTGCAGATTCCAAGGCAGCGGTTAAACCGCTTTGGCCACCTCCGAGAACGAGAATGGTTTTGTCAATATTGGCGCTTTCCTCAAAGGGTTCCAGTTCCTTGGTTTTCTGAAGCTTGACAATCCCCATTCGGAGATAATCTTCCGCCATCATCTGGGTGTCTTCGTCATTGGGTTTTTGACACCAGACGACACCTTCACGCAAATTTGTTCTTTCGACGATGACACCGGTACCAAAGGGGTCTTTTCCAAAATCAATGCGTGGTGAGCAACCGGCAAACAACACTTTATTTAGTTGTTCAGATTCCACATCATTGCGAATCGTATCAAATTCACCATTCGCACACGAAGAAATCGTTTTGCAAACGGGAATTTTATATTCTCCTTCAGCAACCTTGGTCAGGGCATCCATATCGAGGGCTTCCCCGATGCCACAGCCGGTGCAGAGGTAAACACCTAGCTTGTCTTCCATGCCTTACTCCTCCTTACAGCTCTGAATGGCCTTGATGGCGGCTCCAGTGGCTTGACGAACCGAACGGGCCACATCTATTGGTCGAAGAACACAACCGGTCGCATAAATGCCCTTGGTTTTTCCGTTGGATGGAAGAATAAATCCATATTGGTCATATTCTATGCCATCCACAGGAATTTTTGTTTCGGCTGTGTTCGGCACCATACCGGTGGCAAGAACGGCGAGATCAAACTGGTCGCGGCTTTTCTGACCGGTGAGGGTATTCTCTGCTTCGACCAGCAGATCCTTCGAAGAAGAGTCTTCGGTGATCTTCGCCACCTTTCCTTTCACGAATTTAATAAGATCGTCATTAAGCAGATCATAGTAAAACTTTTCATGCCGGCTAATCGTCCGGATATCGATGTAATAAATGGTCACCTCGGCATCCGGCAGTTTTTCACGAATATACCTTGCCTGTTTCAACGATCCCATGCAGCATATACCGGAACAATAAGGCAGATGATTTTCATCCCGTGAACCGGCACATTGCACAAATGCAACCTTCTTAATTTCTTTATCATCTGAGATTCGCTGGATTGCGCCTTTGGTTGGACCGGAATAAGCCGCCAAACGCTCCATCATTACATTGGTAATTAGATTGTCGTACTGTCCATAACCGAGGTTTTCGATCTTTTCCGCATCATACGGCTGCCAGCCGGTGGCAACAATAACCGCTCCGGCTTGGACGGTCACTTCTTCGGGAGACATATCGAAATCAATCATTCCTGATGGGACTTCTTTTTCCAGCGTCTCCCGGTCTTCAGCGGATAAGGCATCCTTATAAAGCACATGCTGCATTGGAAATGCCATCGGGTGTGGATAATTCAAGGCCTTGACCTTATCCAGCCCGTAATTGAAATCATTGGAAACTTCAGATGAAAGTTTTTCTACAACGGATTCAGGGATTCTAGCTTCACTTTTAACGTAGCGGGGAGCGATTGAGATTTTTGCTTCGAAATTCCCCGCTTCACCGGTTATTTGTGTCACTTCAGCGTTGGTATAAACCTGTACTCGTGAATTGTTACGAATACGGCGGAAATTGATTTCTAAACCGCAAGTGGGGGGACACATTTTTGGAAAATACCGGTACATCCGAGCCACACGGCCACCAAGATAGGGTTCTTTCTCAACCAGAACCACCTCGTAGCCCACCTCAGCCGCTTCAAGTGCCGCTGTAATTCCGCTGATTCCTCCACCTATAACGAGAATTTTATTGTTTTTGGACATCGTCATTGCCTATCCATGTTTATTTTTTTGACCCGGCATTCAGTTATTGATTCCGAGTTCTTTTTTCTTTTTCTCCATAATTTCTGGTTTTATTGTTAACGTCTGCTCTCCGAAAAGGCTTAATTTCAACCACTCAAAAGCAAACTTCATTAATTCTTCATCGTCATTCCAAATGCGTTGCCGTGTGGGTTCATCCACCTCAAACATTTGTAGAAAACTGCTCTCGAATACAAACCGGCGAAACTCATCCAGTTTGTAACATCCCATGAAAAACATTTCGATCTTCTTGGGATTCAATTCGGGAATATCTTTCATTTTGGGATGGAGAACCAGGTTTTTAAAACATTCACCCATTTCATTATAGGGTTCAATTCCTTGATCCTGAATCCATTCACGAATCGACCATTCCTTGTCCTCATTAAATCCGTCACAAGGTTCCTCTTCCATGAAGAAATAAAATTCCTCATCTGTATCAGAAGGATTCCCATTCTCGCCTGGTGAGGCAAGCCCAACCGGATACATCCGGCAGGCCCATGGCCGATCTTCATAAATCGTGCATCCTTCCACTTCGTCAACGAAAGGACAACGTTTGTCATCCGTTTCCGACATTTTCAAAAGCACAACCGGATATTTTTGATTACGGTCAATTGGTATGATGGTATATTGATCCAGGAATTTTTCAGAAGCAATCCCCAGCCTCGTTCTCATACGAAGCACATCATAAGGGGTAAGAAAAATATTCACGTCGGCACAACATGTATTGAAACAACGAAGCCCCTTATGACAAGAAAACTTAAAACGGTGATCCAACTCAAACCGGGGATAATCTTTTAAAATTGTTTCTTTGAGTTTTGCAATTTCGTTCATAACTACCTACCATTCATTCATTTATAATGTTGTTTTTCAAAGCGTTCATGGACCACACCGGCAGAGGACCTGTCTCTCCAGTGGAAGGATCATAGCGATGACGGTAGGAAGCCTGAACTTGATAGCGATTCCACATCCATTGCCATCCTCGAACCAAATAAGGACATTCGTCATTGAAACAAACAAAATGAAATCCTTCCCCCCAACTCGTTCCCGGCGGTACGGCCCATTTTACAAGTTGATTGCCACAATATGGACATGAAGGCAGTTCGGTTCTGTCTTCAACACCCCCGTTGCTTTCTGTTTGATAATTGTTTTGCAGGGAGTTTTCACTCATGATAAACACCTCTCATGCAGATAATTTTCCCTGATTATGGGAGGGAGGGAATCCCTTCCGGACGAGAGGCCCGTCCGGAAGGGAAACGCAATCATGTAAACGAAGCTGTGAAGGTGGTACGATATCATCCACCTAACAGTTCGTGTTCTCCGGATTGTGGATAAATGTGAAGAATCGGACGCTTCATCATTTCCCATTCGTTGGAATTTGGATCCCAACGGCAGTTTGCAAAGCAGAGCCAATCATCTTGACTCATCTTAGGTGCATCAGACCGGAAGTAATATCCTGGCCACCGTGTTTCTTCACGGAAGAGCATCGTCCGAATATGGGCTTCCGCCTGCCACATACGATGGACATTTTCCCAACACCGCATCAGTTCGTGCACATCTTCAGCAGCAAGTTTTTCAGCATCCTCTTTCAGGAAATCAAGCAGTTCAAGCCCTTTGTCCATTAAGGGTTTGCTGGTTTTAAACTGCGCGGACACGCCGCCTGCATACTCATCCATAATTTTTTGCAGACGGAACATGAACATCTTCGGCTTAATGAAGTTGGGATTGATATCGGGATCACTGGAAGTCTCTTTATGCTGCTGGAAGAGATCGAGCGGCTGCAGAATTTTATTCTTCAATTCCTCTACTTTGCCCGCATCGACATTGGGCTGATCAGAATTTTCCACTACATAATGAACAGCGGATTTACCTGCTATACGGCCTTCCGCATGAGAACCGGAAGAGAACTTATGGCTGGAAGCACCGGAGGCGTCACCAGCACAGAATAGCCCTTTCACTGTAGCCATATTGGTGTAGCCCCAGTTATATTCATCAGGTGCCATGTCTGGAGGTCCACTCACCCAGGCTCCGGAAGCACCGGAGTGTGAACCGATGAAGTAAGGTTCCGCAGCAGCGATTTCAGAGGATTTTTCTTCAGGCGCAACATTGGTGGCCGCCCAAAGAATAGCCTGAGAAATCGTCATATCCAGGAAGTCTTCCCACGCTTCCGATTCGAGTTCTTTCAATTTCTTTTTGGCTTCTTTCGGGTCCCCGGCGGATTCGGACAATTTCTGGATGGCCTCTTCTGTTCTCATGTAGATCGGGCCTTTACCTTCCATGATGTCCAGCATTCCCAGCCAGTTCCTCAAATTAGCCGGAATAGGCTTTACGCCGCCATAAGGTTTCCAGTTTTCCAATTCGGGGCGGCGGGTAACCATATATTCTTCGCCAAAAGCATTGGTCGCTCTTGATTTGAACAGCAGGAACCAGGCACCAACCGGACCATAAGCGTCTTTGAAACGGACAGGAATAAAACGTACTTCCTGACAGGTCATTTCAGCCCCCGCTTTGATCGTGAAATAGGCGCTTGAACCTGAATTCCACGGTGGATACCAGGCTCGTCCCAATCCTTCTCCGCTTGAACGTGGTTTAAAGACATGGACAGCACCTCCCAAAGCTAAAACAACTGATTTCGCTTTGAAGGTATAGAATTTGTTTTCACGAACGCTGAAACCAACTGCACCGGCGATTTTATCGCCATCCATGATGGGATCAACGATAAATATGCGTTCATAAATATTATCCATGCCCAATGCATTTTTGGCGGCTTCTGCCACAACAACTTTATAGGATTCCCCATTGATCATGAGCTGCCAGCGGCCTTCATGAACATAATTTCCTTGTTCGTCTGTCCAAATAGGAAGTCCCCATTTTTCAAAAAGATGAACA
>CAZXSQ010000220.1:5593-11027 GCA_964643335.1 uncultured bacterium | reverse complement strand
TGCGAATACGTACCGCCGGGCCTTTTTCGCATAGAAACAAGCTCAATCCTGACGCCCCCGCGCGGCGAGGCTCACTGCGGGCGAGAACCAGAAGCACTTCTCCACAGCCATTGCTGATGAACCGTTTCACACCGTTGAGGTAGAACAAGCCTGTTTCTGGATCCTCTTTGGCACGCAGGGATACAGCCTGCAGATCCGAACCGGCGTCCGGTTCAGTCAAAACCATAGCTCCGGTTACCTCACCGGTGGCGAAACGGGGAAGATACATGGCTTTTTGCTCTTCGTTGCCGAAAGCATGGATGGTTTCGGCGATTTCCTGTAGTCCGAAAATGGTCATCAATCCCGCATCCGCTTGTGAGACCATTTCAATGGCTAAATTGCTGACGAACGTAGGGACATTCAATCCACCATACTGGCGTGGCAGGGGCATACCCATCAAATCTCCCTGAGACAATTCGCAAATCGCCGCCTGCGTTCCTTCCGCATAGGTGACTACCCCATTTTCAAGAACCGGGCCTTCTTCATCGACGGAAGTGGAACGGGGAGCGATATAGTCACCGGCGATTTCTCCAGCCAGGGCTAATATATCAGCGTAATTCACCAAAGCCTCTTCGACGGATGAGGGGGCGTCTCCATATATTCCATTGTCGGCGAAATTGTTTTCTTTAAGTCGAATAATTTCAGACCAGTCAATACTATTGAGTGAAAACTCGATATCTGGATTTTCAGTGTAGAAATTCGGCATTTGAGGTATTACCTTAATTTATTTAAATTCTTTTGTAAGCGTCAATCATCATCGGAATGACTTTGTTCAAATCACCTAGGATACTGTAATGGGCAACTGAAAAAATAGGCGCATCGGGATCCGAATTCACAGCGATAATTTTGGCCGATTCCTGCATACCAACCCGATGCTGCACGGCCCCACTGATTCCGCAGGCAATATACAGAACAGGCCGAACGGTAGTGCCTGTTTGTCCAACCTGATGTTCTTTGCTGATATACCCAGCATCCACGGCGGCTCTGCTGGCACCGATTTCGCCGCCGATAACATGCGCCAGTTCGCGAATCATGTCAAAGCCTTCTCTGCTGCCCACACCGGCTCCCCCGGCCACAATGATTCGTGCTGTTCGTAAATCGATGGTTTTGGGTTTCCGGTAGTGTTCAATAATTTCGATCCCCAAATCCTCTTCAGTGAATTCTGCAGCCGTTTTGACAATTGTGGCAACTTGATCGCTTGCTTCGGAAATCGGTTGTGCCCGCATCACTCCTTCGCGAACAGTGGCCATTTGAGGACGATGGTTAGGCCCAACGATCGTGGCAATCACGTTTCCACCAAAAGCAGGGCGGATTTGGTGAAGGATACGTTCATGGTTGTTACCTGTGAAAGGATCGTGATAATCCCCGATTTGCAGATCGGTACAATCTGCCGTGAGTCCGGTGACTAATTTCGAGGCGGTGCGGGGGGCAAGATCACGGCCAATCATAGTAGCCCCAAACAAAACGATTTGGGGATTATATTTTCCCACCGTCTCCACAATCAGTTTGGCATAGGGGAGAGTACGATACTGCTCAAGTTCCGGCTGATCGGCGAGATATACTTTATCCGCTCCATAATTCCTGAGAACATTGGCTAGATTAATCACGCCCGAACCAATTAATATGGCCCCGACTTCGACATCGAGTTCTTCAGCAAGTTCGCGCGCTTTTCCCAACAATTCAAGAGCAACTGGTTTTAGTTCACCGTTTTCCTGCTCCGCAAATACCCAAATTTCCTGTGATGAAGTCATAATGATTTCGTTCCAATTTCTGATGTTGCATTCATAAAAAGTTCAAATTCAAGGAGTTACATCCCAAAAATGAATTTACCCAAGCACATGGTCATTGATCAATTCTTCCATTAAGCCCTTAATGCCTTCTTCGCTGGATTCAATTTGCTTGCTTTCGCCGGTATGCAAACTCACACTATGCACCTTCCAGACGCGGGTTGGCGAACCAACTAAACCAGTGCGCTGGATGTCGGCATCGATATCATTGACATCCCATACCTTAATTAAAAGCCCAGCTTTTTCATACTTCAGTAATTCTTCTTCAACCAATTGGCTTAATTGTTCTTTAGACAGGTCGGGATGATCTTTTTTTAAGCGAGATTCGATTTGTGGTTTGGTCGTGACATTGCGGTACTGAATTAACTTTTTTGCACTGCGCGGCCGGGGTAAAACGTAACCGCCTGTCACTGTAATCAAAGCAGGTCTGTTTATAGAAAGAACTTCATATCCACCTTCCACTTCCCGCCGGATCAATGCTTTTTGATCATCCATCCACACCTCTTGAGCATAGGTGGCTTGAGGGATATTCAATTTTTCGGCGACTTGGGGGCCAACCTGTGCGGTGTCTCCGTCAATCGCCTGTCTTCCGCAAAAAACCAGATCGAACGCCCCCAACTTCTGAATGGCTTTGCATAAACTATATGAAGTGGCCAGCGTATCGGCGGCGGCAAAACGTTTATCATTCAGAAGAATGGCTTCGTCCACTCCTCGAGACAAGGCGTCCCGCAGAATTTCAACGGCGCGTATAGGTCCCATACTTATCGCTGTCACGGTGCCACCGTAACGGTCACGCATCTGCAATACCAGTTCCAACGCACATAGATCGTCGGGATTAAATACAGCCGGCAGAGCTGCGCGGTTTACGGTTCCGTCTTCTTTCATTGTATCAGCAGTAATATTTTTGGTGTCGGGAACCTGCTTGATGAGAACAATATATTTCACGAGTGAACCTCTATCATTTCATTACCATTTATTCTTTGAGGTGAAAAGTTTATTTGATCATTCTCAAACATAAAAACACCGATGACCAGCAGCCAAAATGCCAGACTCGGCTAAAATACAATAACAGGTATAAATACTGTTAAAAAAAGAATAGTCAAGATGATCAGTTGGGCTGTTTTCTACAGTTCGATAAGTAGAGCAAGAAACTAATTGGTTGATATATCAGGAATTATCCTGCATGCGAATTCGTTCCTTTTCCTGATCTCTTTCCGATTCCAGTATCCGGATATCTTGTTGCAATTGTTCTTGGATTTTGGCAATTGCATCCGGATTCCCGTAGTTTTTTTGAATTTCTTGATCGGCCAGGATCTTTTTTTCGGCGATTTTGGAGGCACACTGTTTTTCAGCTTCGGCAAGAGCTGCTTTTTGGTCGTCCGTTAAAGACGGACCGGAGGGAGATTCTTTCTCAAGCCGCTCCATAGCGAGTTCATAAGCGGTTTTCATAGGGTTTATCTCCTTGAAATCAACAGGAAGAATTTATTATAAAAAATCCAGTTGAACACATCAGCCACCTAAGACTTGTTTCACTTTATCAAAGAACGAACGTGATTGTGGATTGGTTTCTTCTCCACTGATTTTGGCGAATTCTTCCAGCAATTCCCGTTGCCGGGAAGTCAGCCGTGTGGGAGTCTCAACAGAAACTCTAACTAATTCATCTCCCTGTCCATAACCACGGAGATTGGGCATTCCTTTTCCGTTCAACCGGAATACTTTGCCGGTCTGGGTACCCGCGGGGACTTTCATATTGACCTTGCCGTTCAATGTCGGTACAGAAATTTCGGCTCCCAAAGCGGCTTGAATAAAGGATATCGGAAGTTCACAGAGGATATCATCACCTTCCCGCTTGAAAATCGGATGAGGTGCAACTGAAATTGCGATATATAAATCACCGGGAGGCCCACCTCGAAATCCAGGTTCGCCTTCTCCCTGCACCTTTAATTTCAAGCCCGTCATCGCTCCGCGGGGGATTTTTACATGAACCTTCCTTCGAGTCATCACTCTGCCGGATCCATGGCATTTCACGCAAGGATGAGTAATAGATTGCCCTGATCCTCCACAACGGTTACATGGTCTGGAAATGCTGAAAAAACCGTGACTTAAGCTTATCTGGCCGGTTCCACCACACTGAGAGCATGTCTCCGGTGAATAACCGGGAGCGCAACCTGATCCATTGCAGTTGTCACATAAAGTCTGGCGTGGAACCTCTATCTGTCTATCTACTCCGTTATAGGCTTCCATTAGAGAGATTTCCAGGTCATATCTCAGATCATCTCCCCGCTGGATACGGTTGCGGGAACGCCTGGAGCGTCCACCACCGAAAAACGTATCAAAAATATCACTGAAGTCGCCAAAAATGTCCTGAAAGTCACGGAAAGCCGCACCGCCAAAATCAGCACCGCCAAATCCTCCGGCGCTTACACCAGCATGACCAAACTGATCATAATTGCTGCGCTTCTGGTCATCGCTTAAAACTTCATAGGCTTCGGTAGC
Organism: uncultured bacterium; assembly: GCA_964643335.1. Classification (GTDB taxonomy): domain Bacteria; phylum Hinthialibacterota; class Hinthialibacteria; order Hinthialibacterales; family Hinthialibacteraceae; genus CAZXSQ01. Next base: position 6,705 of record CAZXSQ010000220.1, on the reverse strand, counting down.
CTCTTTGAATTTGTCTTCTGCTTCGGTATTTCCTGGATTTCTGTCTGGATGATATTTCAGCGCCAGTTTGCGGTAAGCTTTCTTGATTTCGTCTTTTGATGCATTTTTCTTAATTCCTAGAACTTCGTAAAAATCGCGTTTTCCTGCCATTGTGGCCATATCCTACCCTCTGTTCGCGCCGAATTGGCACAAAACTGTTTTTCCCTTAGTTAAAACTTTTCACATTTGTCTATAAAAAGCAAATATCAGTCCTATTTGAATAGAAGTCTTTATCATAAAAATTATCTCAATTTATAAATTATTAAACCTATATCCGATATATAAAAGGGGTACAAATCAGCGAAAGTGCGGGCATCAGAGGGCGCGGCAGCTTACTCGTTGGTGTGAGTGATATAGTTATCATTTATGTATGGTTTAAAGTTGCGGACAGGATGTCCATCCCTTTTTCAATCTTACACTAGGAAATGATGTTCTTTATCGACCCCAAGTAGTTTTGGAAAGCAACAAAAACCATGGAAGCAATAAAAACAATAATGATTAGATAGACGATGAATGGCACAAGTTTCGAGAATTGATCGAATGCCGACCATGCCTCCAATTCCTCATACTCCGCAAATTTTCTCAACGATACATCCAACTTCCCGGCGTATTCGCCGGATTCTATTATGCCTAAAGCCAAAGGACTAAATTCATATGTTCTTGATAAAGAAGCAGTTACAGTTCTACCTTCTTTTACCATTTGTGTGGTTTTTGATAAGCGTTTAGCAATAACCTGATTGCCGCAAGAAGAGGATGCCAGGCTTAACGCATCGGTAACCGGAACTCCGGCGGAGTAAAGGCATTCCAGCATCTTTGCAAATCGCACATGAATCAAACGGCTTGCAATTCGTCCAATTACAGGAATTCGCAAGATTATGCCATGAATTATATAGCGCGTGAATGGTATATTGATCAACATCCGCCATAACACCCACAATATCAAAATAAAAAATACAATGTAAATAAACCTTATACTACATTGCCTCAAGGTTTCCATAAAATCGCCTATAAACAGGCTTACAAAAAGAGGCAAAAAAAACAAAATGGTGAGAATCAAGAATAAAGGGTAAATC
>CAZXSQ010000220.1:2673-5583 GCA_964643335.1 uncultured bacterium | reverse complement strand
AGAACTCTCTTCTGTAGTTCCTAATCTGCCTCTGAAAATCGGCCAACCGGTTCAATGTAACCGGTACAATTCCAGCAGTTTCAGCCGTTTCGATCAATTTACTTTCCATTGAGGGGAAGAGGGTTGGGAATTGATGCATGGCTGTGGCTAAAGTCCCCCCTTCTTTAATATGCTGGGACATTTTGACCGCAATTCGTGATAGGATTCCATTTTTTGACTGCTTTGCCAGCATGTCCAATGTATGGATGGGCGTAATCCCCGTATCCAGCATTTGGGCGAGTTGAGTATAAAAAATTTGCCGCTTTTTGAGTGAAAGACCGGCGAAGAGTAAAAACCTCAACAATGGGATAGCCTCCATAGAAAACTCAGCCAGAAAACCGCTTGTATTATTTTGTGGATATGAGAAGCATCATTGCATATCAACGATCAAAGTTCAAGGAATAAAAATATTTGAAAAAAACGATATGTAATTTCTGAGCAAGCAATCAAGGAGGGGAAGCCTATAAGCAGCCTGTAAACGGATATTATTTGAGCATCCGTCAAAATAATTCACAATACCTTACTAATAATTAGACGGATTGTTTATTGTTTAAATTAGCAAGATAATCATTGATGCTGACCAAAACATGCATAGATTGGCCAAGTCCAGCACCTATCAAGCCTGCAAAAACAGCCTTTATCGTGAAACCCATAAAGGGAATTACTTGGGCAACAGCCTCATTATTGCCTTCCCCCAACGCCATAAGCAATGCGGGAATAGACATTAAAAAAGCAGTGCCGCATAAAACGACTGTAACGACACCGAAAGCAGTCACCAAATTCCCAAAAGATAAAAGCACGTAATACTGTTCAACTTCGGATTTAGGTTGATCCATTTATTGCCTCCTTTATAGAATCTTCTTCAAAAAAACATTTGTTTCTGAGAACGGAATCAAAACTGGTTTATCCTATCAGTAAATAAGAATAAAAACCAGATGGACAATTCTAACAAAGCTTTCTTTTTAATCCAAGAGTAAGATAGCAGCGGCTAATACGGTTGTATATCCCCCTGATTTATTGATAGCCGATTGGGTGATGTTCCTTGAATTGACAATTTTTCCACTTAAACGATACACTTCTTCTTTTTCATCCCATGATTTATCTTCATCAAATTCAATACCTAAAGTGGTGGCCAGCATAGCGGCTGCAAGGTCTTCCGCATAGTCCCCCGCTTCTTTGCCGGTCATTCCGTACGTATGAAATTCACTCAAATACCCGTAATGACTCTTATCGGCGGGGAGTGCTAAACCAATTGACGCCGCCAACTGTCTGCGTGGCTCATTCGTGGAACAACGAGCCATGACAGCGAAAGTAATCGCTCCAGGCACCAGCGATCTCTTCCCTTGTTCCTGGGAGATGATTCTACATCCTGGTGGAAAGATACTGGATACACTGACCAGGTTACAAATCTGTATTCCTGCATCCCGGAGCGCTAACTCGAACGAACGCAGTTCATCTTTATGAAAGCCTACCCCTTTAGTGAAAAACATTTTATTCGGTACCAGTAACATTTTATTGCCTCCATTGAATAATGGATTAAATTCTCAATTCTTTAACCAATTTTTTCTTTTAACGATATGTATCCCATGAGGCGATACAAAAGGCGCGCCACTAAAAAGTCGGGTGCATGTATACTCGCTATGGGGGCTAGTTCGACCACATCAAACCCAATGATGTTAGTTAAACGGCATAGTTCCCGCAAGAGTTCAAGAACTTCATACCAGGAAAGGCCTCCAGGCTCTGGGGTTCCGGTCGAGGGCATGATGGAAGGGTCTAATCCGTCCAGATCGATAGTCAAATAAACAGGAGTATCAATAGGACTGACGATATCTTGAACCCAATTTACATTCAAATTGCTTTTAACATCCCGTGCGTAATACATCCGGCAAATATCATCATTGGACTCCACCCAGTTAAATTCCTCATCCGACATGCTCCGGATTCCCACCTGAACAAGATGACATCCTAAATCCACAGCCCGCCGCATGACGCAAGCGTGGCTGTAAGCACTGCCCCCGAACTGATCACGTAAATCGGCGTGAGCGTCGATTTGAACCACTGTCAGTTTTTCACTTCGCTCCTTACAGGCGCGGATATTCCCAAGGGAAACAGTATGCTCCCCCCCTAATACAATAGGTATTTTGCTATCATCTAAAACCTGACGGCTAATGTGTTCCACTCTTTCAATAAATTTATCCGGTCCTTCAGCCGAAGATTCAATTTCAGAACACAAAAATATACCTTCTTCATAGGTGTTCGTTTTGGTTTCTTCATCGAAAAGTTCCATATGACGAGATGCATCTAAGATGGCTTGTGGGCCGCGGCGTGCACCGGAACCGTATGAAGTGGTTCTGTCATACCCTGCAGGAATCAAAACGAATCGGCTGTTTTCATAGGCGGCATAATTATCGGGAATACCGGCAAATGTCATAGAGTAGGGGTTTTTGAAATCATGTTCCATGGATATTTCCTTAAGACCGCAGATTTGGCTGCGATGAACTCATTTTTACAAAATCAATTCGTTTAAATTTCTTCAAATACGCATTTTATTCATGATAACACAAATAGATATTCGTCCAGTATATAAAAAAAGTCAATTCGGTCTAAATCAAAATATTTCAATAACTTAACTTTAAATATTTTTTTTAACCGGCTCCTCTATTATCAATAAAAGAAGATCGTTTTTCTCTTTTTAAAAAGCCCCATATAAAAATCTTAATTTGATTTTCTGGAAAAATGAAAATGTGGTGTTACACTAGGAAAAAAATCACGTTAATATGTACATCTCAGATGATGAGTAATTCAATCAACATGTTATTTTTTCCAATAAAAGTACAGTTCAATGCGACTGTGGAAATTATAAACGTTTAT
>CAZXSQ010000220.1:0-2663 GCA_964643335.1 uncultured bacterium | reverse complement strand
AAGTGGAATCATAATAGATGGCCAGAAAATCTAATACAAACGATCATGATTTTTACAATTATTATTTGTGGGATTATCCACAACGGAGCACCCCCGAAGAACGTCTTTACCAAGCGGCCCAAACAGTACGCAAACAATACCGTGTAACCAAAGATAAAGACTGTGCTGCTTCATTCTATCCTTACGTAGGTTTAAAAAGCACGATCAAGATGGAAAAGAGATGCATCCTAATTCGAATCAGCGACATTTTGTCGGATGCCCCAGTGGATGTACTTTCCGCATTAATGCACATTCTTTTAGCAAGGGTTTTGCGTAAAAAGGTCGATGAAGACCAGCTCTTTTTGTATAGGAACTATATTCACCAACCCGAAGTGGAAGCCAGGCACGCCGAAGCCCGGAGCAAACGGTCAAAGAAAATTTTATTAGGTGTCAATGGAAAATACTTTAATCTGGATGATTCCTTTAACCGGATCAATCGGAGATATTTTCAGGGGAGTATGATCAAGCCCTCTCTCTCCTGGAGTCCCCGAAGCAGCCGAAGACTATTAGGCTACCATGATTCACACCTGAATCTTGTGGTGATCAGCCGCTGGTTAGACAGAAAAACAGTTCCTCAATATGTCCTCGATTACATCATGTATCATGAATTACTGCATATCACCATGCCGGCGAAATACATTAATGGAAAACGGATAGTCCACACGAAAGAATTCAAGCACTGGGAACAAAAATTTGAGCAGTACGGGGAAGCGATTCACTGGCTAAGCCGTTGATGCCCTTAAGCTTAGAATGATTGCAAGGCTTCTTCTTCAGAGTCGAAAACCTGAAGAATATGATTGATTCGGGTGGCTTCAAACGTTTGTTTAACCCTATTTTGAAGATTGAGGAATTTCAGGTCTCCACCGCGCTCGCGTAGATCCCGGGCGAAGGCGACAAATACTCCGACCGTATACGAAGAGATAATATCGACCTGAGAAAGGTCCAAAATGATCTTTACACGGTTCTGTTTCAATAAATCATGGAGTTCACCACGCAGCCAGACCGTATTTTCAAAATCCAATTCCCCCTTGATTCTGAGGATAGTTACCTCCCCCCGATCATCACGTTGCATAGGTATCATTCGGTTACCCCCTTAATTGAAAGACTCTCGTAATCCATCAGTTCCTTCGCTTCCTGGGTAGAAATAATTTTTTTGTTTTCAAGCACTTTAATCAACGTAGCCAGCATACAGCTATTTGCATATAAAATCTTCCCGGTTTCAAACTGACTTTTTACATCAGTGGAGGCAGGTTCAGCCGATTTTGCCGGGAGAGAGTCGGATAGGGTGGGCTGCTCTTGAATTGTGGGGGTGAAGGAAACCGAATTGTTTTTAGACGTATACTTGGGAGATTGATAAGAATGAATCGCATCAGCGCGGGATGAAAATATTTCAAACAATTCGATTATGCGGTTCGTTTTCAAATATTGCAAAACGGCGCGCTGGGGATTTAAAAACTTGATATTTCCTCCCCCTGCTCTTAATTCTTTCAAATTGGATAGAAGCAGGCTTAGAGTCTGGCTGCCTAAAAAGCGAATAGAGGAGAGATCAAGGATGACATTGTAATTGCCCTCTTTGGCTAAATCTTTTAACTCTTTGTCTAAAAGTTGATTTCCCCTTGAGTCCAATTCACCCAGAAGGGTAAGAAACACGATTCCATTGATTATCTCTTTATTAATTTTCATCGCTGATCCTTACCCCATTTTCAACACTTTTTTCTCAAAAAAATTGATTAAAAATCAGGATAAATCCGACGAGGTTTGACTCGAAAAAAGAAATAGAGGAATAAGACATTCTCAATTAGGATTCGTTGGTTTTTTCCTCGGTTTTTTCAATCTTCGGGGGGTCTTCCGTTTCTTCTTCCTCAGCGGTGGCGGATGTCAAAGATTTCTTGAATTCGCGAATACCCATTCCAAGTGATTTGCCCACTTCGGGTAATCTTTTCGCCCCAAATACCATCAAGATAAGAAAAATGATAATCAGCATTTCTGGTAAGCCAATATTAGCAGGAAACATAGTCCTCTCCTTTTGGCCGGTTAAAATCGTCTTAAATACCCGGCATATGAAATAATACTCTGAGACCCATAAGAGTCAAGGATTTTATATGCTATTAACCCTCAACTGTATGGTGGAAATATTCTCTCAAAGAAAAAACTACCTTGTAATAGTATATCTTAATATCAGTGAGATTAGAACAACGATTAAAAGTATCTCTGGAATACCCAAATGAAACATAATTTACTCCTTCTTTACATTTGAAAGCATCTGATTTTCCAGCATAGAATAAGTTTTTCTAAATCCCACAAGAATCTACGGATTATATTTGTGATTCCTCCAATTTCATAGAGGTATTGTTTTCTTCTGAGAAACTACGTTGTTATAGTATATCTTATTATCAGGAAACAGTGCAGAGAAAGGGAAGGGGGTGTATAAAAGAACGTTTTTTATTCCTCTCCCATTTTTTTTAGGTCAAGAAATGTGTTAAACGATGCTATCGACTATAAAAACATATTGCTGAATGCTTAAATTCGGCTTGACTTCATCGCGTTCTAAGTAATAATGTTTTACGAAACGGGCGATTAGCTCAGTTGGTTAGAGCGCCAGTATCACAAACTGGAGGCCACTG
>CAZXSQ010000219.1:0-11033 GCA_964643335.1 uncultured bacterium | reverse complement strand
GGCTATCAGTTCCCGTGCGCCAAGTCCACGTGACATGAAGGCCTCCATTTGAATCGTACGCCATTCTATTAATGTATGCACATGCGTCTGGGAGTTCGTCGCCAGAATAGTCGCCGCTAATCCATGGGCGGGTTGTAGATGTGTGGACGCCATTCCATTCGCGGGTGGAGTCGTCCCAGCGATAGAGCAGCATATCGCCATCGCCCCAAACACCGTCACGGTAGGCCATCAGCAGGTCGCCACTACCGTGTATATTATAGAACTGGGGATACGTAACGGAATCGTTTCGCGCAAATTCGTGTTCCAATGAGGCGCTGTTGCCGATGGTTTCGCCGAAAATCGCTTTAGTTTTCGGGGTGATTGCGCGTTTGAAATTGTCGATATTGTTGGGTTCAACAAAATTAACTTTGATCCCCATTTTGGGAAATGTGTAATGGAATAAGTTATACGTGCCGCCGTACAAACTGGAGGAAGATAGAATCTCATCCCCTGGTTCAACCAAATTCATGCAGGAGAGTGTACATGCAGCCTGGCCAGAAGCTGTGGCCAAGGCGGCGGTTCCACCTTCGAGTGCGGCCACCCTTTTTTCCAATACATCCGTGGTCGGATTCATGATGCGGGTGTAAATATTGCCAAACTCTTTTAATGCGAAGAGGTCAGCAGCGTGTTCAGGGCTGTCGAAAACATAGGATGTGGTTTGGTAGATAGGGACAGCACGGGATTTAGTCGATGGGTCCGGTTCCTGGCCACCGTGCAGCGCCAGAGATTCAAAACGCAGGTTTCCGTCGGACATAAGAGCAACTCCTTGTAGTTATGATTTATTTATCATGACCGCACCGGCATGCGATTGTTAAAATTATTTGTCTATATACAACATAGATGTTTTTCAGAGGTTTGAAAAGTCCTTTTAATTTGTTGTAAATACTGGATACATGGATCTATAGAACGCCATAGCACATGCCATTATGAATCATTCATTGAATGAAGCATATCAATTATTGTAGAAAGCATTTTAGGGGCGGCGTTTGGAACCAAGAAACTTGAACGCGCCCGCCAGGTTTCATACCCCCCTTCTTTATGGGCTTTTTCTGTTGGGATGTAGCCTGCATAATCGTTTGCGAGTTCAATGCAAAATGTTGAAGAAAAAGGGCTTTTTTCTTTCACTTCCAGGCCGAGTTCAACAAATGCCTCACCCGGAAAGGTAGCAATGGCCAGATCACCGATGCGGATGGCTTGGACGAGAGTTTGGATGGTGTCAGGCCACTCATCGAGAAGCACCGTTTCTCTGGAATAGATTTTCCGGTATGTTTTTAACACCGTATCCGCGTTTTTAAGCGCTTCTTCGGCCTGTTCGACTTCTTCTTTCGTAGGTTTACGTACTCCCAGTTTGAGATGGGTTTCCTGTATATCCAGAGGCACCCATTTCTTATATTCAATCTTGTTCAAAATCCCAATTGCTTCTTGGGCAACCATCCGGGCGACTTTTTTCATCTGTCCATAAGGCGGTTCTTTGACTTTTTCACGAACATTGATGTTATTGATGTCACCCGAACAACCGTTCGTCAGCATAGCAACAAAAGGCGGAGATTCCAGATAAGATTGCTGCCCATATTCCTGTTCGATTATTTTTGACCACATGCCGAAATAATCGGCGCTGATATCGGTGGAGCGCGTGCCGCCGACATAGTGAAGGGTGTAATTGCCTAAAACTGCAATGGGTTTGCCTTCTGGGGTTTGAAGAGAGAGAATATAGACATCCGGATCAGTGGGTCCCGCAGGTTTTACAATGTTTGGATTGTTGTATCCTGGGTTCATTTTGACCAGGTCGTCTTTACTGCCCCACGGATTGGGCGGCATGGTTCCAGGTTTGAGATAAAATCTACGATTGAAAACGGCTTCCTCCACTTTACCCGCTCCCCATCCGATTTGAGCCGGTTGGAGATTCTGGCAGGCCATCCGGGCGCTATCCGCGATTCTCACAGCCAGCCAATCGAGGTATTCTTTGTCCGGTTCACTTTGAAACAATCCCGCCGTGGTTGGGCCAGTGTGCGTGTGAGTGGCGGCAATCATCATGTGATCGGGCGGCAGGTCTGTATTTTCAGTAATCAAATATTTGGCTTTTTCTATATCTTCATCTCTCAATGCTATCAAATCGCATATGACGAAGATTAGTTTAGTATTTCCGTTATCCAAAGCGAGACTGCGGGCGTAGAGTTCATCATGTACATTTTGAGCCTGGCGATCCCGCATATAACCGGCAAGTGATGTGCCTAATGGAGGGGTAATATTGGCCTTAGCCGCACCTGCACGAAACATTTTATCCTCTTTCGATTCTGCTGCTGGCATCACATTGTTTGTGGCGAATATAACAGTACTTATGAATAAAATTTGAAAACAAAATCTCCAAATCATAACACCAACCTTTCTTTTCTAATTATAATTGGATGCTTACGAAGAGTATCCATTGGATGCATAAATACATTTTAACTTTTATTCGATTTGAGTAGAGGAATATGTTACTTTATATTTGTTTTCTCCGATAAGCCCTTACTATTTAAAAATAATTTATTTTAAAAAAAGCATTAAATACTCTTGTAATTTTTTTTAAACAATCGATAATGGAATTTGCTGGTGTTACATAGATTTATATATAGGTTATTTGAATAGGAGGTGATTAATGAGGGAAAATGTTAAATGAATGAACCACGTTTAAACAAACTTAATTAAAGGAGAAAACGATGAAAAAAATTCTGTTAACCATGTTGGGATTACTATTAGCGACAACTGGGTATGCCACCACGAAAACGGTGGGGCAATCGGGCGCGGACTTCACGAGCATTCAAGCGGCAATCGATTCGTTCACGACTGCCGAACTGACGGATGGTGAACCGGATGTGGTTGAAATTATTGACGATGCGGAGTATGACGAACAGGTCGTTATCGGTGGTCTGCCGCCGATCGATGAAGCGTCACCCGGATTTTTGGATGAAATCAATGCACAGGATAGGGATTCCTTCACGCTAAAAGGAAGTGATCCGAACTCTCGTCCAAAGATCAATCCGGTTTCAGGACCAGCGGTACCTTATGGTGTGTTCAATCAAGATACCGGTGACAATTTTATAGCTACTTTGAGTTATTATGGAAAAAATATTACCGTAGAAAACGTCGAGATACTTCAATCTTCAATTATCGACGGTGATCAGTATGGTATGAATGGTCAAGCGGGGAACTCGGTATTTAACAACGTTCTTTTTGCTCATTCCGGTGATGTGACACCTGGTGAAGCCTTGATCAATTTCAATAACGCTGTCGATGCTGCCGGAATCGGTGTCGATAACACATATACATTCAGAAATTGTGAATTTGACGGCGCAATTGGGGGTGAACGCGGGAATGTGGATGCCATATATTTTCATGGATATAAAGAGGATGACGCTATTGCAGCGGGTGTGAATATTGATGAAGTGCCTTTCAGCTCCTCATTTGAAGACTGCAAATTCCTGAACTGTGATACAGCTACTTATATCCGTGGACGTGATCAGTCCAATCATGTGACTGTTCGCCGTTGTTATATTGCAGGAAACTTGCATGGTTTGCGTGCCTCTGGTAAAGGAACCTTCTTGGTTGAAAGCAGCATTTTCCATAATAATCTGACTCAACCCGAAGATTTTGGAGAAGGGGCGGGTCCACTCGAAACTGCCGGGCGGTCAGGCTTCACTCCAGAATTGACAGTAACCAATTCATTGTTTGTCGATAATCTCAATGCGCCGGATTACGAAGGCACTTTTGGTTTTACGTCAAGTCCTGCGGCCATCCGTATTCGAAATGATGGGAATGATTCAGTCGTGACCATCAACGGGAACACCTTTGTAAACAATCCCATTGCCATTCGATTTGTGGATGCTAATGGTCGGGAAAGAGAAGCGGTGATCAATTCCAATATATTCCAAGGAAGCAACGTCGCTGTTCTGACAGCGGACGACGCCGGAGGCAGTTACTTCGAATCACCCGATGCCACTGATGACGGCCTGGTGCAAAATTTGAGTGTAACTGGTGTTGGTAATATTTTCGATAGCAATAATGTGGTTGTGGAAGAGCAGGACAAACTTCCCAATGTTGACCTGGGCGGAGCGGATGCTTCCGTGACGTTCAGCAACACCACAATCGATCCAAACGATCCATTTGCTGGTCCTCCTTATGTAGTCCAATCGGGAGCCGATCCTGATGTGGGAGCCGATTTGGGTGAACAGCCTTCTACTGTCGGTAATTATATGCTTTATCAATAAAATAACTTATATTGTATTTGATATAAGAAAGGGGCATGATTTGAATCGTGCCCCTTTTTATGTTATGTTGAATAAGCCGGATTTTCAGCGGGTGTAGCCGAGAGATTCGAGTGCTTCACGCTGAGCACTATCTAATTCCAATATGTTTTGAGTGCCGAATGAGCTGCTTTTCCAATTTTCTACTAATATTTTGCAATTTTCAGCTGTTTTTAGGATTTTGTTATCCGAAGTCAACTCATTATTCTGAATGAGCAAGTTTTGTTTTTCCTCCGGATCGTCGTGTATGTGAAACAATTCATCATACGATGCAGGAGGTTTTTGGTTGGTGAAGGTAATTTCGACTTGTTGTTGTTTGTTGCCTCTGAAAATTTTTTCATGTTTCCATGTCATTTTTGTTGTATGTGGGGGACCTTCGTTTGCGTCCGTCAATCCTCTTTCCCCTTCAAAATCTTCAATGATCCAGAACGGATCTCGGAACTTGGGGGAATTGGGGAATTGCAAAGCCGGGGAGTAGAGTTCAATCTGATCGATGACAAAGGTTCCATGAGTTTGATTGTAAGGGAGAGCCGCATCAACTCCGACACCTTCAATAACCATCCATTGGGTAGGCCAACCGCGTGTTTTCCCATAATTTCTTGCCAGCCGGTAAAGATCGGGGGATATTTGGAGCCTCCATCTCGGTGGAGTGGATAAAAACGAAGTTTGTTTTTTGGTCTGGTTATGCATAGGATCGGTGCCGAAAGTTTCCGCTTTAACTACGGTTGAATTCAATTGAGACAAGGCTTTTGGATCGCGGCTGGTGTACAATTCTTGAGTACGATAGCGGACATGAGCCATTAATCGAATGGAGGCGTCACCTTTTATTCTCAGCATAACAATTGACGGTCCTTTTAGTGGAATTTCCGTGTAAATTCCAAGGGGAGTTTCCGGCCGGCGGGAGGCGCTTTGGTGAATAAATTTATATTCTTCGGTACGAATTCCACAGGTTTTATTGGATTCACAGACCATATCCGCTTCTGTTTCCATGAATCCTGGGCGAACTTTGCTGGTGGTATCTTCCGAAGAAATCAATGGCAGCAGTGAATTTCCGTCGATTGTGACATTCGCATCTATATCGGCAAGTTCCAATAATGTCGGGAATAGATCAATCGATTGTACCAGTTCGGGAACCCGTATACCCTCTTTAATTTTGAAGGGGTAACGGATCATAAAAGGTATCTTTATGGCAGGTTGATATAAATCTTCTCCGTGGAAAAAACGTCCATGCTCACCCAGAGACTCGCCGTGATCCGCTATGGCAGCAATGATGGAATTATCCATAATTTCCAATTCATTCAGTTTTTGAATTATGCGTCCGATATGGTGATCCATATAGCTCACTTCGCCATCATAGAGTGACCGCAGATGCTTCAGGTCACGTTGATTTAAATCAGAGCCGTGTGTCGCGGTGAATTTTGTGATTTCTGCCACTGTGCCGCGAATTGATCCCTGATACTCAGAATCATACATGGTTGAAAAAGGAGAGGGAGGATCATAAGGAGTATGGGGATCGTATAAATGCACCCACAGAAAGAAAGAGTTGTCTTTATTGCTTTCCAGATAGTCGATTGAATCCGAGATGGTTTCTTCTGCCCGGCGTTCTGGTAGTACTTTTTTGCCGTTCCGGATCATGGAACCGAGGTCGTATCTATCGAAGCCTTGGGCGAGGCCAAAAGCGGGTTCAAGAACATAACTGCTGATAAATGCAGCGGTTTTGTAATTATTGTCTGCAAAAATTTCTGTCAAAGTTTTCTCGGATGACACTAATTTATTTGTTCGAAACCGGACACCGGTTGTTTTGGGATAGAGACCGGTGAGAATCGCCGTGTGAGAAGTGAGGGTGGCGGGTATTTGGCAAATCGCATCTTCAAATAACACCCCTTCGGAGGCCAAACGATCCAGATTGGGAGTTTTGATGGTTGGATTGCCATAGCAGCCTAATGCATCTGCACGAAGTGTATCCAATGTTAACAAGAGAACGTTGGGTTTCGATTTTTGTTTTGAGCAGGAAGTGGCAAAACATGCATAGAAACATAAGATTAATAAAACATAATGAGATAATTTCATTCTTTGACCCTTTCATGTCTTAACAATTATTCATTCTTATTCAATCTGTCTATAGTGATTGGTTCATTGGCCTGAATGGGTATTCAATTAAAAATATGGTCTGTATTTATACTTTGATAGAATAAATGATTCCAAGTAAGTTTAGTATAATAATTATTTTCTTGCAATTGTCTATATCACAGGTAGAATATAGACAACTTGGTTTTAAACTTTAAATCGGCGTTTATATAATCACCAATCAAAAATTTTTTTGAGAAAAAAGGCAAATTTTTGGGTTAGATAGTTTACTTAATTTATCTATTTAATCTTGTAATAAAAAATCAGGTTACTCGCAATCTTGGAGGATAAATCATGACACAGGCAGTGGCAGAATCGGAACAGCCGAAACGCAAAAAAAAGGGATCGGTCGAAGAACTGAAGGAAAGGCAAAATGGACTGGATATCTGGCGCGAAATAGAAGGCTGGGCGTCAACGGGTTTTGAATCAATCCCGCAAGACAAGTTTGAATTGTTCAAATGGTATGGAGTATACAGGCAAAAACCCAACGTTGGTCATTTTATGTTGAGAGTTCGTGTTCCGGGCGGAAAGTTAAATGCAGAACAAGCGCGGACGGTTGCATCGATCTCGCGAGAGTTTGGACGGGGAACGCTGGATATTACCGTTCGGCAGAATTATCAGATTCATTGGATGACTATAGAAACGATTCCAACTGCTGTACGGCGTTTGCATGCCGCCGGTCTTTCAACAACGATGGCGTGCGGAGATGTGCCGCGCAATATTTTATCCTGTCCAGTGGCGGGAAAGTGCAAAGGGCAGATATCGGATGATTATTCGGTGGTCAAAGATTTGACACGTGCCATTGCCGGTAACCGTGACTACTCCAATTTGCCGAGGAAATTCAAGATGTCGATATCCGGCTGCCCAATTCATTGCCCGCTGCCGGAAATTAATGATATCGGCTTATATGGAGCGGTTAGAAAACGGACATACGGAGATGAATACGGATTTAATCTTATGGCAGGGGGTGGGCTCTCAACAAAACCATTGTTAGGGAAAGTGATGAATGCTTTTATCCCGAAAGACAAAGCCGTCCAGGTGAGCCTGGCTATTTTGGAAATTTTCCGTGATATAGGATACCGCCAATCCCGAAAGAAAGCACGCATGAAGTTCCTTGTCGAAGACATGGGTGCGGAAGCATTTCGTGAAGAGATCGTCAAGCGTTTGGGATATGATCTGGATCCAGCAGAAGAGGCGGTGGCCGATCCACAGACTTTCAGAGATCATTTGGGAGTGGAAGAGCAGATTCAACCCGGACTTTATACACTGGGGTTTACTACCACATCGGGACGAATTACACCCGAGGACTTATTTGTCGCCGCCGATATCGCCGAGAAGTACGGGTCGGGAGAGTTGGCGAACTCCATTATGCAGAATTTACTGGTCATGGATATTCCGGAAGAGAAACTAGAAATCGCACAGGATATGGCATTGAACGCCCCAACGTTGACACTGAGAGAAAATCCGCTGCGCGCGGGCATGGTGGTTTGCACCGGATCGGAGTTCTGCAATCTTGCCATTACTGAAACCAAACACCGCTCATTTGAGATTTTGGATTATTTGGAAAAAACCGTTCAGCTGGATACCCCTATCAAGATTTCCATTTCCGGCTGCCCAAATTCCTGCAGCCAATATCAGATCGCCGATATCGGTCTGCGGGGGGGAAAGACACGAGTGGGGGAAGAATTTGTGGAATCATATGACATTTATGCCGGATGTGAAATGGGGCCGGATGGCCAGGTAGGAGAAATGGTCAAAAAGGCAGTGCCCGCTGATGATGTCGCTTTTGAACTGGCAGAAATGCTCAAAACCTACAACCGCGAACGGTTGAACGGTGAAACATACCAGCAGTATACGAAACGGATGTTAACCTCGGCGTATGAGATTTGATGGGGGGTCTGTGGGTTTCCGTGGGTTCACACCCACGGCTACATGCTGTCGCCCCGCTGGGGCTTAAATCAAATGAAGGTACAACAGTTGTCCACCGTTATGTGCGAATTCCTAAACTTTCCTCCAGTAATTGCCGTTTGTAGATTCTTGTATAAAGGCCTTTGTTGGCGATCAGAAAATCATGATCCCCTTCTTCAACAATACGTCCTTCATCCAACACGATAATGTGATCAGCGTTTTTCACGGTTGAAATTCTGTGGCTGATTATGATGGAGGAGCTTTGATGGATGGCATCCTGCAATCCCTTCAGGATAGCTTCTTCGGTTTGAGTATCCACGCTGGAGAGGCAGTCGTCTAGAATGAGAATTGGACGATTGAGAATCAAGGCCCGGGCTATGCCGGTTCTTTGTTTCTGTCCACCGGAAAGTGAGATGCCTCTTTCGCCGATTTGGGTGTCATATCCTTCAGGGAAATCTTTTATTTCGCGATGCAATTGGGCACGTTCGGCGGCGGCTATCATTTCTTTATCTGACACTTTCTCCGGTTCAGTAACTCCAAAGAGAATATTTTCGCGGATGGTATTGGAAAAAAGAAACACTTCCTGCGAGACATAAGCAATCGACTGCCACAATTTAGACAGCGGAATGTCATTAATATCCCGCCCATCATAAAAAATACTTCCCGGTGGAATGGAATAAAGATGAAGTAATAGATTGACAATAGTGGTTTTCCCTGAACCCGTCGGCCCGACAATCGCCAAGGTGTGCCCCGGTTTGACTTTGAAGGAAACGTCTTTCAAAACCGGTGGTTCATGCTCGTTATATGAGAAGGTGACATTATTCATTTCAATTTCACCTTCCAGCGGCGGTCCGGCTGCCAGATGGGGTGAATCGGTGATTTCCGGTTCTGTCGTCAAAATGGATTGAAGCCGTCGCCAGGATGTGGTGCCTCTGTGAATAACGTTGATAATCCACCCCAATGCTATAATCGGCCAAAGCAGCATTTGGTAATAGATGGTAAACTGAACCAGGTCACCAAGACGAAGGTTGCCGTCAATGACCTTCAATCCACCCCGCCATAATATCAGCACAATCCCCAGTCCCCCGATAAAACGCATGAAAGGAAAAAGCTTGCCCCGCATTTTTATCTGGGCAATATTTCGGTCTAAATACCGGTCGTTGATTTCTTTGAAACGGTTAAATTCTTCTTCCTCCTGGCAGTAGGCCTTGATCACCCGAATACCAGAGAAGTTTTCCTGCACTTGGGCGGTAAGATCGGAATAACACTCCTGCGCCTGCCGGTAAAATTTATGCAGTTTTCGTGTATTGAAATTGACATAGACCAGCAAAACAGTGATGGGAATCAGCAAAGTAAAAGCCAGGGATACATCGACGGAAAACATAGAGTACAAAGCCAATACCATGATGAAACTGGTGGTGCTCGGGTACATAATGCCAGGTCCCATTAGCAGGCGGGCTTGTTCAATATCGCTGGAAAAACGGAGGACGAGGTCGCCTGTTTTGATCTGTTGGTAAAAGCGGGGCGTCAGTTTTTGTATATGCGCCAGGAAATCATTGCGAAGGTTCATTTCGATCTGGCGGGATGCCCCGATAATAGCCCATCGAGCAAAGAACAGAGTAATGGCAGCGGCCAACGCCAATCCCAATATGGACAAACTCAGCATCCCCAATTCCGAACTGGAAATACCGGTTTCTAAACCATTAATTGCCTTTTTCACATACACCGGGATACTAATCAACAAATAACTATGAAAGATCAATGCCGTCACACCGAAACCATCGCGAAAAGCAACCGGCCGCAAATAGGCAAATAAGGTGGATATCAGATTACTATATTGCATTCTATGAGCACACCTGGATGATTTAAGTACCTCAAGTGTTATTATAGCGGGTAATTCAAAATACAAGTTTTGTATGGCAACGGATATCAAGGGATTCAAGGGTGCGAGGGTGCCAAGGGTACGTCATTTGTACCCTTGCGGTCATACGTCAAGAGTGTAAACAACACATCCTTGCCACCCCTTGAGGCTGGTTTGATTGAATAGAGACAGTAAAATATATATGATATGCTGGGTCACTTTCAAAAGTGGCCCGTCAAAAAGATACACGTATTTCTCACCTATTGGATAACCCTAGATGTTGAAAAATGCTTATAAGGGAAAAGTAATACTGATTGGGGCCGGTCCCGGTAATCCAGGATTGATTACCGTGCGAGGAAAAGAAGCGATACAACATGCGGATGTTCTCGTCTTCGATCATCTGCTTGCCAAAGAACTCGTGGATTTCGCTCCCGCCACTTCCCGGCGTATTTATGTCGGCAAAAAAGCGGGAAAACATACAGTCACACAGGATGAAATAAACAAAATATTGATTGATGAAGCCAAAAAAGGCAACGCTGTTGTTCGTTTAAAAGGAGGCGATCCTTTTATTTTCGGACGCGGCGGTGAAGAATGCCTCTATCTTCGGAAACACGGCGTTGAATTTGAAGTGATTCCCGGTGTTTCCGCCGCGGCCGCTGTCCCCGCTTACGCCGGCATTCCTGTAACGAGTAGAAATATCAGCAGTGCTTTCGTGGCGGTTACAGGCCATGAACATGCATCCAAAGCTCAATCGTCAGTAGACTGGTCAGCTTATGCCAATATCAATGCAACCTTGATCATTTTCATGGGAGTTT
>CAZXSQ010000218.1:0-11046 GCA_964643335.1 uncultured bacterium | reverse complement strand
AACACATTCGTAGTTGCTTCTTGTGAAACCGATTGACCGGTTAGCAAGAAAGTAACAATGAACAGGTATTCGATGGTTTTAAAGTATCGATCCATTTTATCCTCCACTTTATCCAATTCAAAAAAATATGCATAATCAATTGATCCTTCCATTGTATATGAGATCAATAAAAAATCTAGTGGAGGAATGGCAAACCTCCGGTGAGCCAGGATAAGAAAAGTAACCATGGGGTGACCCCACGGATGATACGCCGGTTATACAAGAATGTGAGATTCAACATGAGAACCAAACATTGGTTAGAGAATTCTTTCACATTGATTGAACTGCTGATTGTGGTAGCCATTATCGGCATCTTAGCGGCTATCGCGGTTCCGAATTTCTTGAATGCGCAAATCCGTGCGAAGCTCGCCCGGTGCGAAGCGGATATGAAAGCCTTGGAAACCGCTGTGGAGTCGTACAGGATCGATACGAACCACTATATCGGAAATTTTCAGTTGGCGAAACTTACCGCACCGGTGGCCTACATCAGTTCGATTCCGGAAGACCCGTTTGGCCCGATAGCGGAAAGCGATTACGGGTATAACACCGTCCTAAATGCATACGGAAGGCCAATCAAGCGGTACTACATTTATCACGGCCCTCCGACGTTCGATAACCATCCAGGCATGATTCGGCTCAACATCAAATGGGTCCTAACCGGCCTCGGTCCCGATCGGGGGTGGTTCGATAGTCCCGGTGGAGCGAGTTCATATCCGCGCTATGATGCCTCGAACGGCTTGGCCAGCCGAGGGAACATCGAGCGCGTCGGTCCCGGCAATATCCCCCAAAAAGCATACCGGGATAGCTGGGATCCCGGATGATTTCATCAATCAAAGATTCAATTATTTACGTGATACCGATCTTTCATTGTGGGTAGAGCAAGCGTCCCCGCCTGCATTTTGCGAGGGCAGAGTAGTCGCATCCCCGCCTGTATCAGTAGTGTACCATCCTGTGGGAATTATGAATTATGTACCTGAAAGGTATTTACTTATACTCTTCATAAACGGTATCCTGCAAACCTGCTGTTTCCACAATCAATGGCCAAAGTGTTTCGAAAAACGTCCGCGCTATTAATTGAAGCCCTTCTATCTTGGGCAAATCAAGTGAAACAATTATTTAAAGAAATAAGAATAATTTCGGATATAGTTGAAATTACAGAGAGTGCAATTAACCTTCAGCAAGCCTATTTAAAAGCAGGGATTTTACAACGTAAATAGGAAGCGGATGCACTCCATGTTGCTCTTGCAACAACGCATAATTGTTCACTAATTGTAAGTTGGAATTTCAAACACATTGTTCATTTTCAGAAGATTCCCTTATATAATGGAATAAACCAAGCCAATGGATATTTACCAATATCTATTTATAGTCCCTCGAGGTGATCCATGACGACGATGAAGAAAACATTTGATTGCGTTCAAATGAAACGCCAAGCTTCGTTGAAAATACATGAGCAGTTACAAGAGAAATCCGTGGAAGAACAAATCGCTTACTGGAAAAAAAGAAATGAGTTATTCCACAAGGACAAAATGTTCAACGAAACAAGAGAATAGATCAATGCCACAAGTAAGCAAATGAAAGAAACGGATAAAAAAATCGACAAATTGATTGGAACGTGGGGCTTATTTGTCGAAGGACTTGTAAAACCAGCTGCGCTAAAACTATTTCAAGAACGTGGAATTGATGTGGAAGAAATTTGGCAAGGTGAAACGGCTGGGAAAAACGGCCAGGATGTCATGGAAATCGGCCTTCTCCTGACGAATGGGGAATATACTGTTCTGATCGAGGTAAAAACCACCCTTAAAGTAAATGATGTGAAAGAACACATTGAACGTTTAAATAGATTCAAAGAATGTATTCCAAGGTATGCGGATTCAAAAGTGATTGGCGCGGTGGCAGGAATCGTGATTAGTAAAGGCGCTGATAAATTTGCTTACAAACAAGGCTTGTTCGTCATTGCTCAAAGCGGAGATACAGTGAAGATTCTCAACGATAAAAATTTTAAGCCGAAGGAATGGTGAAGGGGGGGTATAAATGAAAGATCTGAATCCATGCGTTTTCATTTGGAGGCAGATATACCCACTTCTTCAACAGAAATTGGTATGCAGTTTTGGTTATGATGCTCATCCCATTTCAATCAAAAACCCAGCCGAAGCATCCATCCCAGCCGGATTGATCTTTCCAACAAGGATTCAGTTTAATACAAGGGCCTAAGCCTTCCTGTAATCCCACTTTTATATCGTTTTCCCTGTACAAAAGACTTATATGAACTGTCATAAACAAGCGATACACAGATTGAAATGCTATTGGCTACCCTGACTTTTCCATGAAATTAGGATAATGTAATCGTAAATTAATATTATTTGATGCGCAGATATCCTTGTTGTAAGCATCATAAGAATCATACCAGAAGACAAGGAGTCAGAAAATGAAGAAAAGTATAGCCGTAAAATACTATACCATTTGCGTATGTGCACTCATGTTAATAACCTGCAAAAATGCCGCGTTTGCTGACACAAATCCTTCTGCTGTCTATTCGATAACGGTCATTATCAACAATCCACTTGCCGTTCGAGATGGTGCGATGTGGCAATTGTATTTTGGGGATGAATTATATTTACATCAGGATGTTTGGTATCCCAGCGGTTATAACTTAACCACTCAGTTCGCTGCGGAATACACGATCAAATTGAAAGAAATACCGGGTTGGATAGCACCCGATCCTATAACAATACTTGTGCATGATGGATTTCCACAAGTAATAGAAACTGTCAACTATGAACCAATGCTTGGTGCGGGTACCCAAGAAGATCCATTTCTTATCTCAACTTTTTCCGAACTCAATCAAATCCGAAGCGGACTGGATAAACATTACAAGTTGATGTCGGATATTCACGTTTCCGAAGCCGAACAGGCGAAAGGTTGGACACCGATTGGCGCTCCTTTTGAGTTATTCCCGAAAGGTGACTTTAACGGCGTATTGAATGGTAATGGCCATTCAATCATTGGATTAACTTGTAAAAGTGAATCTGAATTTATTGAAAATGATTATCAATCAGGTCTTTTTTATCAAATTGGGGAAAATGGAAATGTTCACAATTTGATATTGGATCACTTTATTTGTGAGATCAACGGTGAAATTTCTTTCTTTTCGCTGGAGGATATTCCGGATACTATACGATGTGGCGGTATTACGCAAATTAATCAAGGCGTCATTTCAAATTGCAAAATAAATGGTTTATTTGTAACCATGCTGAAAGCCGAATTATTAGAGATGTATATAGGGGGAATCGCGGCTCAATCATCAGGATTAATCAACCGGTGTTCTTCGGTTTCTTATATTTTCGATAATAATAATACCTCCGCTTGTTCGATAGGCGGGATTATCGGCCAATTGTCTAAAGAAGAAAGGATAACGGAATGTTACTCTAAAACTGAAATAGCCAGCATTTACAATTGGGAACTTGATTTTGATGCTATGTTAGCCCGTTTTATCGGTCTTTATTCCACTTTCGATGAAGGGGGTGAATTTTTCGCAAAGAATTTTTTAATACATTATTCGATATAGGATTAGAAGATTTTAAACGGTTTGATACGAATATAGGCGGTGTAGCAGGACATTCGAAAGGCAATATTCAATATTGTAATTCCATTGTAAATACCAAAGCTTCCATCCTGACTTCAGTCAATGCCGGAGGGATTTGCGGAACACAAGACGAAGGAGCTTCCACTGAATTTTGCGGCAGTTGCGGAACGGTATCCCTCTATTCAGATTGGGGAAATGCCGCAGGCATTTCCGGTTTGCTAAAAGCGAACACATCCATTCGGAATTCGTACTCTTACTGCCAATTGCGTTCTGAATCAAGTAATCCACACATGTTTGAAGCATTTACAACCAGCGGTGGAATTGCGGGTATGTCGGATGGAGACATTACGAACTGTTATTTCGCGGGAGATGCCTTTGCCGAAAGTCTTGTTCAACTAAGACCGGCAGCGGCTGGAGGTATTGCCGGTTCGCCTTCCAGCCGTAGAAGGATGGCTGGAGAAACATGTACATTTGATTCGTCCTACTGGAATCAATCTTACCAGACAAGTCAGGCGGATACCGGAAATGCGCCGGGGAACAATTATGGACTGACCACACAGGAAATGATGCAGAAAACATCCTACAAAAATTGGGATTTCGAAAACTGTTGGAGTATTGTTGAAGGAGAAACATTTCCATACATCAATCAGGAGCAATCACATTCCATATTCCCTGATTTTCGGGCAGACATTCAATGTGTCAATAATCAAACAACAGCAATACAATCTCTTCCCATTGAATTTAAAATTACTTTTTCTCTCCCTGTCTTTCAACCAAGCTTCACGGCTGATGATATTGAATTTGAAGATCCCTTTCATCCTTCCTATAGTGAAATCATCTGGGACGCCACGGGATCTGCTATATTGCGGATTTACGATTTTGAAAATAAGGAATCATTTGATTCTGTGAATATAACGCCGGTTTTAAGGGCGAATTCCGTGATCAGCCTATTTGGTGCGCTCAACCTGGAATCTACAGGTTCTACGGTGAAAATCGGTCCTTTCCAAACCGTTGCAATTGATACAATTGCCAATGAGTACGGTTCTATCCAACCTGGAGGCCGAATTACAAAAAATGTTGGAGACAATTTAACGTTATCGGTTATCCCCAATGAAAACTGTTTCATCCGAAATATCGTGATCGATGGTGTATCGAGTGGAGTTGGTGAGCAGATCGTATTTGAAAATTTGCAAAGCGGCCATTCAATCCAAGTATTCTTTTCTCCATTTCCTGCTGGGAATGGTACAGAAGAATCGCCTTTTGAAATCTCAAATTTCTTTCAATTGAACCGGATTCATGATAATCTTCATGCTCATTATGCTCTTGTTTCCGATATCGATGCATCATCAACGAAAAGTCCTTATAACTTTAAATTTATGAATAAGACATGGGAATGGATTCCAATTGGAGATCATGTTCATCCCTTTACGGGTGTATTGGATGGCAGGAATCACAGGATTTCGGATTTAAAGACATCCGTGAACAGAAGCGGCTTTATTGTGGCTGGCTTGTTCGGTTCTCTTTCTCACGCAACAGTAAAAAATCTTACCTTGGATAGGGTAGAATCTTCAATTGAGTCTACAGGGAATACGATACAAGGAGGATTGGATGGGGAATATTTCGAATCCGATTCATTTGTTTGTGCAGGCGGGATAGCGGGAAGCGCCAATTGCTCTGAAATCTCAAATTGCAAAGTAGCGGGAATAATTGAGGCGAAAAGCACCTATATGCTCTATTCAGGCGGAATCGTAGGAGCGGAAGAATCCAGTGAAATCAATGAAAGTTGCAATGAGGCGGATATATTTTCTGATGGTGGTGAAGTAATATATAATGGAGGTATTGCTGGGAAAAGTGTAAGGGGTATTATTCAACGCTGCAAGTCCACAAGTGATATTTCCAGCCGGGTAAATCCTGTTGCAGAATCGCTTTCCGTTTCGAGCGGAATCACGGGATGGGGGCAGGGGGTGGCCATCACAGATTGTTATACAAGCGGTCAATTATCAGCAGAAGCGTTAGGAGATGAGTCTACTGCAAACAGTGCAGGTATTGTGGCGTGGATACAGGATGGAACCATCCATAACTGCTATTCCATTGCCGAACTGAAAAGTGAGAGCGGCAACAATCGTACGGCTTTCATCTCATCATTTGTGGAGTCAGGCGAAATTAAAAATTGCTATTATCCCAATCGAGCGGGAATAAACAATCCCCCGCCTGGAATTTTAAGTTATAATGCAGATAGCACCACAATTGAAAGTGTTTTACCAAAAACTGAAAGTGAATTAAAAAGCCAAAGTACGTTTTCAGCGTGGGATTTTACAAATATTTGGGAGATCGTAAAAAACAACTCATATCCTTTTTTTCAATATGAACCGGTGTCTGTAGAAGTGCAACGTGCCATCCCTTCCAAAATCGTAACACAAAATCAAATCATCCAAGGCGTCCAGTTATCGTTCACAATCAAAGATGGGAGAAAAATTTCTAATGTTCGGATAAAGGAACAACTTCCTGATGGACTTACTTTCAATAATATTGGTGCAACGAAAGGTGAAACGAATGTTTTCGCAAATGAATTGACATGGTCGATTACCGAGGAATTATCTGAAACGGCAATGTTAACCTACGATATGGACATTGACGCCAATCTGACTCATGGAGTGAAAAAGATCAAAGGCGAATACGAGCTTGATTCCAGTGTGTTTCCAACAGAGGGCGATTCTGCAATTTGTGTTATGAATCCTCTGGATGATTTAGGTATATTTGATGGACATAATGATATCTATAGTGATTCAAATCCCATCGGTCCTGGATATGAGGGACGGGTAAGTTACGATCCGGTTTCGGACACTTATGTCGTTATCGGCGCAGGAAGCGGTATTCATGGCTCTGCGGACTGTTTTCATTTTTTATGGAAACAAACGCCTCTGATAGAACCCGTACTTCTAAAGGCTAAAGTCAAAACCGAATTCCTTTCGGGCAAGCAAGATGAGTGGGCTAACGCAGGCTTGATGATCCGTAATCTTCTCTACCCATCGGATTGTTTTGCTCTAACTGGATTCCGCTCTGACGGGACGTTTTTTAGTCAATGCCGCCCCATAAACAATTCGAACACACTACCTTCTGAAATATATTATCCAAATAGTACGCCTTTTTATATTGATGGCGGAAATACACTTTCAATAGAATTTAGTCTAAATACATCGGTAGTGTATGCATATTATTTCTCACATAACTCTAATCCATATAAATGGGGGAATTCCCTGACAGTTCCATTTCAATTGTATGGAACATTACCACCGGATATCAATCAATATTATCCGCTGAACTCTGATATATTTATTGGATTTGCCATAACCGCCAATAGCCCGGAAAGTCTTGTTGTTGGAACCTTTTCGGACGTTACGTTTTTGACCGGCGATACAACACTACCGATTCCTGTACCAGTTTCACACTGGAATTTATATTGATTGCAAGCATGATCAATGAACACGCGGATCAATTTGCAAGCAAACAAGGTCTCTATGTCATTGTCCAAAGCGGGGATTCGGTGAAGATTCTCAATGATAAAAATTTTAAGCCGAAGGAATGGTGAAAAGGATACAAATGAAAGATCGCATAATTATAAATCCTGAATCCGAAATCCTACCAACCTTTGCTGGTTATCGATTATACTCCGGGATATCTATCGGTGGAAATTGAATGTCGATATGTGGTGTCGGAAGTATTTGGTCTTTTTGTAGCATATCAAATTCAAAAATTGGATCGACCAGCGAATCAATATATTTTGCGACTCGAGCAGGAATAATTCGATAATAACACCGAGTGCAGACATTCGCAGGAATCCCGATCACATCAACCTGTAATTCACTTTGTTCTTTTTTATAGAGCATATTAATCAGCTGAGGATTCATCTCCCCATTGCATTCCGGACATGATCTTTTTTTTAAATGGTTCATCATGATTTCTATTGTTTTCTCACTTGAAAATTGATCCAATAGCGATTATCGGGCACATACGCTGTAACAATGACAGGTTCTTCAAGAAACGAATAATCAACTACGATATGTAGAGGTAGCTTATCATCAGCTAATTCCGCATAGATCAGAATCCTATGTCGTTCTGGATATTCCTCTCTGAGCTTACCATAAGTTGCCACCCATTCCAATTTATTCATTGTCTGTGGTTCGATGCCATCTTTCCTGGCTTCAATAATTGCATGATCACTGATCGCATATTCACCCAATTGAAATCGAATACGGATATCTTCAAGTTGTTGCTTTTTCATTATGATGAGTATATCTGGCGAACACTTTTAATCAATAACTTTCAACGGATTTTCCTTCCCCTCAAAATCTGAGTGAATACTACAATCAATTATACTCATTTGTGGAAAATGATCAAAACAAAAAACCGGCCAGAGCATCCACCCCCGCCGAGTTGATATTTAACTACATATGAATCCCGCTTAATACAACGGCCAAAGCCTTTCTGGAATCCCGCTTTGTTGAAAGCGAAGAAACCACTCCGCATTTAACCGCGTCCATTCCATCCCATTGCCATATATCGCTAAAAATGATATGTTGCTCAAATCCATTTGGACAACGTATAATAGTATAATGAAAATTGTATGGTGAAAAAACATGCAATCACAACCGAGTGAATTCGACAGTGCATGGAAAGGCATTCTGGATGAACTTCTCCCCTGGTTCATACGGCTGTTTTACCCCGAGATTAACGATGAGATCGATTGGGGAAAAAACTTCGAATCATTGGACAAGGAACTCAATGAGATCGCGAGCGAAGCGGCAATCGGTAAACGCTTCGTGGATAAGCTGATCAAAGTATACCTCAAGAGCGGCAAGGATATTTGGGTTTATATTCACATTGAAGTGCAATCACAGCGCCGTCCCAATATTCCCGAACGCATATACATCTACAATTGTTTGCTATATTTAAGATATAGAAAACCGATTATGAGCCTGCTGGTCTTGGGTGACGATCAACCGAATTGGAAACCCGATTGTTTCGAGTATAATCTATGGGGAAGCCAGGTGAGTTTGAAATTCCGAACGGTGAAGTTGTTGGATTATCAAAACCAGCTGGATGAATTAAGGAAAAGTGGGAACCCCTTCGCGTATTTCGTGATCGCTCATCTCAAAACTCTGGAGACCAAAAAGAGTGCAAATCAACGGTTGAATTATAAGGAAGAAACTGTCAAAGAAATGGTGGATCAGGGGCTTGCCGAAAGAGACGTATATATAATTACCAAATTTATTGATATAATGATGACATTACCGAAAGAGTTGGAAAAACAGTTCGTTAACACGATTCATCAATATCAGGAGGAGAAAAACATGGCAATTCTTGCTCCATTCGAACAATTAGCCAAAGAAGAAGGGAGAGTAGAAGGACGAGAGGAAGAAGCACGTGAGGTTATTATTGAAATATTAAGCGATGAGTTCGGTAAAGTTCCTGATACTCTATTGAAATCAATTAATAAGATTGAGGATATTTCTTTATTGCGAAAACTGCGCAAAGAAGCCCTGCGAGTTGAATCGTTGAATGAATTTAATGATCTCATGAAAGAACTGGTTTAGGGATAGGAGCATAAAGTATGAAACCCGGCCAGTGCATCCACCCCGGGCCGCTTCGTTCATTCGTGATCAGGAACATTCACTACTCCGGCCACTGGTTGAAGGGAATCCAAAAAAAGCATCTTGAACCATTAAACGAATCTACAAATCCACATTTTCATCCTGATATTCCTGTGGTATATGACGAGAAAGTTCCATCCCATCATAAAGAACTCTACCAATTTCCACAATCCCATCGACTCTTATACGAAATAAATAAGAAAAAATGCCTTGCGTTTTTTCCTCGACGGGAAAGATGATACGTTCTTGCGTTGGGATGAAGTTCTGACCGCTTCTTGCTTTTGATGTTGTGAGGATCTTTCGCTAGTTCTTTAATCCCAAGACGTATCAATTCCAGATAGTCATTGTATTTTTTCTTGCCGAAATGTTTATATGTATAATATAAAATTTCCTCAACATCCTTTTGGGCTTGATCGGAAAGAACAACGATCCAACTCATGTTGAAAACTCGGAACGAATCTTTTGATCCAAATTGTCCATGAACTGGTCAAATGTTTCCTCCGTATAGGTTGTTGATTTACCTTCATCCAACTCTTTAAATGCATTTTCCGTGATGCACCGGAGTGCTTCTAACTTTAGTTTTTCTTGATGATCGTGAAGTTCCAAAAGCCGTAACCCAGCCCGTATAACCTCACTGGCATCATCATATTGACCAGATTGAACACTTTGATCAATGAAACGATCTTGATGGTCTGTAATCTTTATGCTTCGTGTTGGCATTAAACTGACCCTCAAATGTTTTTTTTATTATCCTATCGTAGGTAAATTATATTGTCAAAGGAATGTAAAATACCATGCAAGGATTGAAAAACCCGGCCAGTGCATCCACCCCAGCCGGGTTGATCTAGTTGATCTTTTACTGTTCAATGATCCGTCTTAATACAACGGCCAAAGCCTCCCTGGAATCCCACTTTGTTGAAAGCGAAACAGCCAGGTGTCATTCGGTCTCCAGGATTCATCAACCGATCCTCCACCGAATAAAACAATTTCATTATTCTTGGGATCATAAGCCATCGATTGAAAACAGCTATAAGTGTAATCAATACCATCAGCGTTAATCCGAGTCCATTCCGATCCATCTCATTGCCACATATCGCTGAAAATGATATCTTGTTCAAATCCATGCAATGTATATAATAAACCACCAAAAAGAACCGTTACCCCCCGATTTGAATCAAATACCATCCCAAATCCTTCACGTCCTTCGGGGCCAGTATCAGCCACTTTCGTCCAAATGGTTCCATCGAATTCCCAGGTTTCGTTTGAAATAACACCTATTCCTTTGATCCCGCCAAATACGACCATTTTATTTCGAACGGAATCATAGACCATTTGATGGGCCGCCAAAGGTGGACCATCCGGTAATGGTCTCCATTGATTCCCATCCCATTCTAATGTCCTAGCATTTTCCAAAAGTTCAAATAACGATTCAATCACTATTTGGCCTACTTCCTGAATATTTTTCAGGCTTCATCTCTTGTATATCCCCAGGTTGAACCTCCATATGATTCCAATACCGGTATTGATCAAAGCAAACCTTCCCCTGAAAATCTGCCTGCGAGTCACCACGCAGAAAAATTCTGAGATCATCTTGGATCAATCCGGGTCAGAACTTGCTGGAGCGAGGCGATCTACTCTGTGATCTTGGAACCGGCTTGACACGTGCTCAGTCACCGTATATACCAACTGATGAATTAAAAGGATTGTTAAGAAAGAATATTAATACTACAGCGACTGATCCCTAGACAAGAAGAATCAAAAGTGTATCTT
>CAZXSQ010000217.1:643-11050 GCA_964643335.1 uncultured bacterium | reverse complement strand
CAATAACCGTGAACCGGAAATAGCACTTGAGTTAATATGGAAAGATAACACACACTTGCAAGTCAGCCCGAAAAACCCGGATATGTTGCTGCAAAAGATGAAAGAAGAAAAAGAGAGGATCAATAAACTACAGGCTCAACGTAAACGAATGGAAGATATTTTTCTAGAGAACTATCAGTTGAAAACAGAAGTATATACCCTGAAAAACATATCCGCATTGACAGCCAAAGCATCCATCGATCACCTATTAAAAACTTATTTTCTTGCGTATCGATTTATCGATTTCAAACAAATAGAAATCCTTGAAAAAGAGGGAGATTATATCATTGCATCAATCCAGCGTATGGATGAAGATTTTAAAACAGAAGCAATAGAGCGTAATATGTTACATGGATTCATTAAGGAAGAGGCAATAGCGGATGAGAAAAGCAACGCCCTCATTGTCAAAGCGATTCCAGCCACGCATAAAAAAATTAGTGAAACACTTGAGCGTATGGAAACAATGATACAAACACAGGAACAGCAGGGAATACCTCAAACGTTTAAAATCGAAGTGGTTTTACTCGAAGGGGGAAATTATCCTACCTCCACGTCTGACAATGATCCGCAAACCACAGAAAAACTTTTAAGCAAAAAACTGGAGGGGCCCATTGAAGCAAGAGAAATTGATTTGCAAGAAATCCTCATTGTTTTGGCTAATGATTATGGAATCGAATATGTTCTGGAAAAGAATGTTTCCGGAAAGTGTACTTTCAGTCTGCAAAATCCGACGGTGAAAGAGGTTTTAGATGCGCTGTCCCAAAATGGGTTGCATTATTCGATTTTGGATGGAGGGAAAATCTGGATCGGCAAGGAATTTGGTCCACAAGTAGGTTGGACGCCTGATACCACTTTATTGAAAAAATACGGAATTGAACCGAAAGATTTGGAATTGTTTGAATTCAATGCGGTTCGGATTTTGGGGAAAGGAATGGTTCATTTGATTGCAGAACGGGGAGAAGTGGGTACAGCGCAAGTTTCACTGACTGATCAATATTATTGCAAATTGAACTTCCATGATTTGCGTGATCCTTATCTTCTCTTGAAAGGCAGTTTCTACGGCGAGAGCAACGATAAACCGCTTTTGGAAAACACCATCTTCCTTGAAAACCAGAAGCCATCACTTTTCGGGATCACGAATTTACGCCAGGCTTTGATATTGGTCCTGCGGTTAACTCGTTAAATAACGGCCTTATCAAAGACCTCTTCTATATCACGAAGTTGAGTTAATCCTTAATCGATTTACTCACATCGTCTCCGTACCGTGGCTTTCCATTCAGGTGCGCCCAAATTTATTTAGTTCGGCCAACCTTATCTTCATTCATTTTAATAGAAAAACTTTACTTAGCGAGATTCACTAAGAAAGGATTTGGCAGTATCCTTTCTTAGTGATATTGCTTAAGAAAGGATCGTTTCTTTTCGTATAATGCTTGGTAAACAGCTTCGGGCTTCTCTTTCCGGTGAGACATACTACGCATTTGTTCCAGAGCCTCTACCCCTGGAAAGCCCAGTTTCTATCCATCAGATTCAAGCATTGTTGGATCAAGCCAATCTAGCACTTGGAAGGCTTGATGGAATTACCTCGGTTTTGCCGGATACGGCATTATTCATCTACATGTATGTGCGCAAAGAGGCGTTGATCTCATCGCAGATAGAAGGGACACAATCTTCATTTTCTGATTTACTCTTGTTCGAGTTGGATAAGGCGCCCGGTGTTCCGATCGATGATGTGAAAGAAGTTTCCAATTATGTTTCAGCCATGGTCCATGGAATTCAACGACTGAAAGAGGGATTTCCACTTTCTCTAAGGTTGATTCGAGAAATGCATGAAATTTTGCTTTCCTCTGGAAAAGGGAGTAGCAAACAGCCGGGTGAGTTTCGCACATCACAAAACTGGTTAGGGGGCAGCAAACCAAGCAGCGCAGTTTTCGTACCACCCCCCCCAGATCATTTGATGGACTGTTTGGACCCCTTTGAAAAGTATTTGCATGCAGATTCTTCCTCGATTCCATTGAAACCATTCATCCATTCTTGGATGGCAATGGCCGGTTAGGGAGATTGTTGATTACACTTTTGCTTTGCAATGCCGGCGCGTTGAAAGAGCCGATCTTGTATCTCAGCCTTTATTTAAAAACTCACCGCCAAGCCTATTACGATCTATTGCAACGGGTTCGAGAAAAAGGTGAATGGCTGCCCTGGATCGACTTTTTCATTACTGGTGTAAGTGAGACGGCAGAACAGGCTTTCAACACTTCACAAGAAATTTTGGGATTGTTTTCCCGTGATCGTAAAAAGGTTGAGGAGTTAGGCCGGCCGGCAGGATCAGCGCTTATGCTTTACCAATATCTGCAGCAACATCCAATCTCATCCGTTCCAAAGGCTGTAGAAGCACTATCCATCACAACCCCTACTATTCGAAAGTCATTCAAGCACCTGATGGACTTGGGGATAGTCCGAGAGATTACCGGCAAAAAAAGAGACCGGATGTACTTCTATTCTGAATACATTGACATATTGCAGCGAGGGACAGAACCACTTTAGAAAATCCCTGAATAATTGAAAAAAATTCGGGGCAATGCCAACTCGATCATCTCGGCTTTAGCATCAGGGTGAAACCGAATTGTTTTCATGATAATGATTTGTAGGCCTTATCAAAGACCTCTTCCATATCACGAAGTTGAGTTAATCCTTGATCGATTTCCTCACATCGTCTACCTTTTCCACTAAAAAAATCGATTTTTCACAGCAAGTTCTTTTGAGTTTTACCTTAATTGGTAAGAATTTGTTCTCAAGGTTTTTCTTGGATTATCCGATAACGATTAAACAAATTCTTTGATTAGATCTTTTCATTTTGTTAAATTAAGTTATAATTTTTTAACGATTTTGCGTTAACACTTATCTATACATTATTTAATTATCGTTAGGAAAAATTATTGAATTGGTTAAATGTAGCAATAAGTTGTTGATTCTAATTCACAATAAAGAGGGGAATAACTCAATGAGAAAAATCATGCTCGTTTTGTTATCGGTTTGGACAACCATTGGTGTAAATCATCATGCCAGCGCTCAATTGAAACAGTTGGAAGTCGAGTATAAGTCATCCTCCTTGTTCAATATTGTTGGCTCGATTCATGACGATGTCGAAAATGCAATGAATGTCGAAAGTGTAAAAAGTTGGGGATCTTATTTGTACATTACTGGGCGTTATGTGAATGGCGATCAGAAACTTGAAGTGTGGGATGTGCGGAATCCGGCCAATCCGGTTATGGTCCAGTCGCTGGATTATGGAAATTTGGATGACAATCCCCAAAATCACTACGAATTCCCGTATGTGAATGTGTTTGACGATGTGGTTATCATCCGCTCTAATTTGTTGGATTATATTTATCATCCGGATGAATCCGGCCAGCTGGTATTGGAGAGTATCAATGATTTCGGCAGTGAAGTTGGAGAAATTCTGAATCAAGAAATGTCTTTCCGCATGAGTTCAGCAGCCAGTTACGGGACATATCATGGTCGGCTGTTTGATCCCTACGAAGTGGAGCCGGAAGAGGAATACGGCTACCTGATTTTGAACTTCACCAATCCTCGCCGGCCATTTGTGGCTACATTGGTTAATACAAAAGATGTGGTCTATTTAACGGATCAATTCGTCAATCATTTAAACGGAGCGCTGGGAAACAATCCAGCGGTTATCTGGGTTACAGATGATAACATGATTCGGCTTGCCGCGCGAAAGATTAAATCAGACAGCCATATCGATGTATTTTGGGAACCTCGAATCACAAGAATCTTTAATGAGCAGTCTATTCAACGGTCCATTCGCGGACAGATAGAAGAAGTGATCGATAATCACTCTATCAACGCAAGATTATCCGAAGCGATAGATGGTTTCTTTGAGGGCTTGGAGTTGGCCTCCGAGGTCACTGTGAGAGAAAACATCTTAAATCATTATGAACCAGTTGTTAAATTAGTGGATTTACTCAATGAATATGACATTGATGGAGAAGATTCATTACGGCTCGCGATCAAAAAAATTATTTCCGAACATCTGGTTTTGGCTATTGAAAAAGAATTATCCCACACTCTGTATAGTCATCTTTTCAATGATTGGATGGATAGTCTTTTCCAGATTCCAACCAATGTCTCCCGAAACGGCTTTGAGGATAGTATTTCGACTATTCTGAACGACGGTCTCTCAGCAGAGACGGTGGGCCGGTTTTTATTGGATAATTATGTGGCTCCATTGGCAGAAGAGGATGAGAATTTGGAATGGATGTTCTGGACAATGGATGAGTTGGTGGATGAAGTGGTCAATTCAGACGCAGGGCAGGCAGTATCAGTAATCATTGGAACCGCCCATGAGACTGTTACTCTGGGTGGATTATTGGAACTGGCTCTTGGTTTTATACCGGAAGCAGAGCAATTTCTTTTACCCGCTGGTTTTCCGGAAGACTGCCGTGATGTACTTGAATGCGCATTTTATGAACACGGGGCTGGATTGAATCCAGATGGATTAGCTTTTATCGAACTGATGAAGTATTCACAGTATTTCAACGGAAACGACGATTACCTCGATTATGAATTGCAATTCAGTGATGCGTTGCAACAGTTACAGACTGAATATGCCGGTGCCTTGACTGAAACGATAGAACCTTTTATGGCCGCTCAGTCTTTTGTGGGAGATATACAAGAACGCATTGGTTCTTTTTCCACAGAAATTCCCTGCCAGGAAGAAATTTCTCTAGCGATTACAGATGCGATTGCCGCCCGTCTTGAAGCCAACG
The DNA here is from genome assembly GCA_964643335.1 of uncultured bacterium. Classification (GTDB taxonomy): domain Bacteria; phylum Hinthialibacterota; class Hinthialibacteria; order Hinthialibacterales; family Hinthialibacteraceae; genus CAZXSQ01. Next base: position 6,224 of record CAZXSQ010000217.1, on the reverse strand, counting down.
GGATCGATGTTGACCGATCAATTCACGATGTCTTTCTGGATTATCAACTTTATTTAGAGCAGCTGGATACTCCTAATCTTTCCTTAGATGAATTATCCCAAGTGGAAGATCTGGTCAATGTTTTGGAGAATGATCTGAATGAGGGACAAACCCGCATTCAGGAATTATGGAATGAAGGCAAACAATACAGTCAACATATAGAAACAGCTTACCGGCGTGCTTTGACACAAGCGGTGCATGAAGCTTGGGGCAACATCGACATTGATAGAACCATCCATTCAGGCTTGAGAGATTTTCTTGGTAATCACATCGATGCGAGATGGACTTTCGGTGAGAATATGGATGAACTGATCAATGATTTTGTATTCAGTTGTCTGACCGACTACCCAGGTTTTCTGGATCACCTGGAACTGATAGAACGCGCAGCCGATGGGGATGTCCTCGCCCGATGGCAGATTACTTTTAAAACCGCGAAAGAAGCAGCCGCTTTGGCAGAACCGACCCAAACTTTATCTACCATTTTTGAGTCCATTGAACTATCGGTTGAAGAAGCTTTTCAACAAGGCCTTGCCGGCACAGCCAGATCATTATTGTACCAATATGCCATGACCATATTGGAAGACATGTATGGAAACCATTCGGGATGGGTTTCCCGCACCGACCAAATTAGTTTCAGTTTTAACATCGACGATTTCACGTCACTCGATCCTATCCGCTCCGAAGCATTCGTCTGGGAAAACCAAATCATCCTGGTAACACGGGAAGAATGGGATTTTATCAATCCCAGACAAGTGGCTATGACGGTATTCGATCCATATAATCCGGATACAAGCAAAATGGAAGCTGTTCTTGGAGGTCATTGGCATAATGTCGACTATGTTCATTCTTATAAAGGAACTGTTATGTTAGGGGGGTCGAAAACCATCGATTCCTTCATCACTCCTGTGGCAACATTTCTGTCACTGGATGATGATCAAGTGACTTCGCATACCATACAAGATTACAGGCTTGCCAGTTCGGAAGGAATGTTAAAAGTAAATCATGGTGCTCATCTGGTACTGTATGGGCCGGGTGGTGTGTTCCTGCTGCCAAATCCATCAACCATTTCTCCACCGGAACAAAAAACGGATATACGAAATTGGGTGCTGTATTAATTTATTTTAAACGTCCGTTATTCATTCGAACTTCAATTGTGAAGGCTTGAGCGGGATTTTCTATGGTCATTTGATTTATCTCTGAACTGGAAAATCCATTCTTTTTTAACTCAGGTATGAAATGTTTAGAAAGGGTGTTATATGGACGAAAGTTGCCGCCCTGAGGTGCACCGACGTGATACCACCCTGCGTCGTGAGAAAAAAGTACACGGTGGAGCAGGTCTTTTTCTTTCATCGCTTTTACTGCTTGAAGATGCTTCTCAATTGAATTTGGACTGATACCGTCAAATTCAAGCCATACGCCATCTTTACCCAGCCTTTCATGAATGCTGTAATCGGATTCGTTTTGAGCGTGAACCCAAATAAAGGCACTGCCATCGACTTTGGATTTCTTTAGTACCTGCCATTGTTCCAGAGCAGCGACTCCGTCGCCGGTATGAGACGCAATCGTGAGTCCGGTTTGTTGATGAGCCAGGGCAGCGGCTTGGACTAGTTTTTTATCTATCTCAGAAAGTGAACCTGAATCAACCCCGATCTTCATGAATCCGGGCCGGATATTGGTTCCATTTATTCCGTTTTTCCAATCATTTATCCAGCGTTGGGCAAGTTGTTCAGCGGTTTGTTTGTATGCATGGTTGGGAATAAACTTATCATTGGCCGCACCGTAATAACCGGTATTGGTTAAGATGTTCATGCCGGTTGCTTCAGACAGGCGTTTCAACAGAATGGGATCGCGGCCGATATACTCCGGCGTGCATTCAACCAAGGTTTTTATTCCGAGTTTTTTTGCCTCTTGCAGAAAAGGAAATGCGGTTTTGAAGGCTTCGTCCTGGCCGTAACGGTCAGGACGTATCTGATCCGCACCGATGAAGTCTACCAGGACATGTTCATGGGGGAGGGTTAATCCCATCTCATCGGCAGCAATCCATCCCCTAACTGTCATGATTTGAGAGGATGGATTGAGTTCTTTTGCGCAGATTGGGAAGAGAGTCGAAAAGCCCAGCAGGCCGAATGAACTCTGTAAAAACGCACGTCGATTATATAAATTCATTTTTCAGGTTCCATCTCTTTCGTTGAATTAAATACAAATTAATTCTCAAAAAATCATGTGGAAGGGCAAGATTGAATTATGGAAATAGAAAGGGCGCACGAATGTACGCCCTTTTCGATATATATTTTGCCTGGATACCCATATTATGCAGACAAGATGTCCGCACTCCATCAATATTTTGCGGCCATATCGACGAGAGTGATGCACTTGATCTTGTCGGCGTTTCCGGCCTGTCCAAAGGCTTTCATCCGATCTTCACAGACTTTCTGCATGGCTTCGCGTGCAGGTCCTAAGTATTTGCGGGGATCAAATTCAGCGTTCTTTGTTGCGAAAACTTCGCGGATTGCGCCGGTCATCGCCAAGCGGTTGTCTGTATCCACGTTAACCTTGCGGACACCATGTTTGATGCCGCGTTGAATCTCTTCGACGGGAACACCATAAGCTTTTTTAATGCCGCCGCCGTGTTGGTTAATCAGATCGACCAGTTCTTCCGGTACGGAAGAGGAACCGTGCATCACGAGGTGTGTGTTGGGCAGTTTCCTGTTGATTTCTTCGATACGATCCATGGCCAAGATGTCGCCAGTGGGTTTACGGGTAAATTTATAAGCGCCGTGGCTGGTTCCAATAGCAACGGCTAAGGCGTCCACGCCGGTTCGCTGTACAAATTCAACGGCCTGTTCAGGATCAGTCAGAAGTTTTTCTCTGTCGAGTTTGCCTTCAAAACCGTGACCGTCTTCTTTGTCACCGGTACCGGTCTCCAGGCTGCCGAGACATCCCAATTCACCTTCAACGGAAACGCCTTTAGGGTGGGCCATTTCGACGACTTTTCTGGTTGTTTCGCAATTGTACTCGAACGAAGCGGGGGTTTTGCCGTCTTCTTGCAAGGAGCCGTCCATCATCACGCTGGTAAATCCGTTCTCAATGGCGGAAAGACACGTTTCCGGACTGTTGCCATGATCCTGATGCATGGCAATAGGAATTTTGGGATAGAGTTCAACCGCAGCAAGCATGAGATGACGAAGATAGTTGTCGTTGGTGTATTTTCGAGCGCCCCGGCTGGCCTGAACAATAACCGGTGAGTTTGTCGCGATGGACGCTCCCATGATGGCTTGGATCTGTTCCATGTTATTGACGTTAAAAGCAGCTACTCCGTATCCGTTTTCGGCAGCGTGATCCAGTAAAATTCGCATCGGTACTAAAGGCATTTCTTTGATTCTCCTTTTCCATGATGTATTTTTGCATAATAAACAATGATTAATTATTCATTGCATAGAACATTTTCATGAACATGTGGCTCGGCAGGAGGGATTGTCTCAAAACTATGTTAGATGAGGAGGATGCCACAACATAGGGCAAACACATATGTTTTCCCATACCATATGTAGGGTTAGACCTATGTGTCTAACCTGTTTTGAGACAATCCCGGGAGCCTCGCCATCCCTGTGTAAACGGAAAATGCTCTACCGTACAACACACGGGAGGGCGAATCTCCTGATGAGCCATTATTCTCTTGTATATCCAATATAACGAATAAGTTATTTATCTCAGATATATCCCGCAACCGGATTTGAATTGCATTGACATGGACACTCATGTAAACAAACATCATTAGTTTATCCATTAACTAAAGGAAACGGAATACCTGTAAAACACCCCACCTCAATACGGGTGGGGTGTGTGCACACATCATAAGATTGAAATCAGAAGAAAATGTACTATTAAAAACGTGCGGTGATGGATACACCGTGAAATTCGGTTTCCTCAAAGACGTCTTCTTTATCACGGAGTGCTTCATTGACATAGGCGTAATCGAGGTCGATATTCTCGGTGATATGAATGGTAAAACCTGTGGTTAATCCGCCATTATTCGATCCCAGCCGCAGATCAGCGTATTGGCATACTCGCTGCTGTACACCGAAGTTCCAGCGGTCAACATCACCGTCGAAGTCAAGTCCAAGGGCACTATTCACTTTACCTTCAATTTCACCGTTCCAATAATCCAAAGCCAGCAAAGTACCATCGAAAGGCATAAAAGAAGCCCCTACCGCGAAATAATGAATGTTGTAATACCAGCCCATATTACCCAGTCCAGGTACTGAGGCTTCCAAATCGTCTTTTATGTAGATGAACTGTGCCCCGATATTGACTTTTTCATGGGGTCTGAAGAGTGTACCCAGCTGCATACTGCCGATTTGTGAAAAAGCTTCCCCTTCGGTGAACAGATTGCCGTTCATGTCATACAAATCCACATTCGCTTTTTCATAGGGATATGCCCCCACGCCAACGGCTGCCCAGTCTGTAATATCGCGTCCATACTGCAAGCCGAGGGTAAAAGCATCAAATTCAGCGGATAGAGGATTGCCACCCGGATCTTGAAGCAGGGTTCTTCCATCTCCGTCAGTGATGACCCCGTCCAGCATCAAGCGGGCGCCACCACCGATATAAGGCACAGGCGAGACCAGACTGCCTCGTCCGCGATGCGCAGTTGGTCCCTTATCATGATCGTATAGTCCATACAACAACATCCCCTCACGAAAATCGACACCGGCAAGTGAGGCCGGATTCATGGACTGTGTGCCGTCCACACCGACATACGCTCCACCCATCCCTATGCTTTTGATCGGAGGGGTCAATCCCAGCGCGTATTCATCCCGAAGAATACCACCAGTTTGAATTTGAGCCTCCGCGGCTCCCCCCAAAAGCAATATAACCACTAATCTGAGAACCCCAATCAAGTTGTGTTTCATAACCTACTCCTTTTCAATAAAGCAGATTTACGGGAAAGACACATCCCCAAAAGATGCAAAAGTGTATCATTAAGCCATAATCGATGTCTAGAGTTTTTGACTTTATTCGGAAAAATTATTTTTTATTGGGTAGATCTCCGAATCCGCGTTTAAAAGAGAATGAAAAGGTGGTTCGCAAATCGTATTAAACCTCTATAATTAGTTGAAACTTATCAATCAGGACGAATATGTTCACTAGGCCAAAGAAGAACGTTTTTTTCTATTTATTCTTTGTGTTTTTACTTATAGGATTATGCCTGCTCGCGTTTACCGGGAAAACCGGAGACGGCTGGATGGGATTTTTATCATCTTTATTCGCGATCAGCGGGTGCGTTGGGATGTTTGGGGTTCTTTTAATTCGTCCGGATAAAAACGTGAATCAAACCAAATCAGAGGAAGTATGATTCAGATTCTGCCCCCGGAAATAGCCAACCGAATCGCCGCGGGAGAAGTGGTGGAGCGTCCTGCGTCGGTTATCCGGGAGTTGATCGACAACGCCTTGGATGCGGGAGCGACGCGGATCGATATCGAAGCCGACAAGGGCGGAACTCAGTTCATGCGGGTTACAGACAATGGCAGCGGTATGTCAC
>CAZXSQ010000217.1:0-633 GCA_964643335.1 uncultured bacterium | reverse complement strand
TGCACCAGACGGCACGCCACCAGTAAAATTCACGAAGCGGATGATCTCGAGGTCATCACCACAAAAGGCTTCCGCGGAGAAGCCCTGGCTGCGATCAGTTCTATTTCTCAATTCGAACTTGTCACCCGGCAAAAGGACGAAGAATTCGGTACCAAAATTGTCATTGAAGGTAGTCATGAATATCCTCCTGTAAATACAGGCGCACCGGTTGGAACCACAATAAAAATCAGCGAAATTTTTTGCAACACCCCTGCCCGCAGAAAATTTCTCAAAAAGCCCGCAACGGAGATGGGGCACATCCTATCGACAATCACCTGGCTTGCCCTGGCCAACGAAGGCATTCATTTTACTTTTTCCCATAATGGAAGAAGAACGCTGGATTTACCCGCCGTAAGCAACCGTCCGGAACGAATCAAGCAGCTATTCGGCAAAGAGATTCTGGAAGAGATGATCCCCGTAAATCTTGATACGCCAGTAGTTTCTATCTCGGGATTTATTTCCAGACCTACTCTGAGCAGGAACGGAGCGCAACATATTTTCTTTTTTGTCAATGACCGTTACATCAAAGATCGTTTGCTGCACCGTGCTTTAATGAACGGTTACCGTAACCTGCTGCCTTCAGGACGCTATCCT
>CAZXSQ010000216.1:9635-11112 GCA_964643335.1 uncultured bacterium | reverse complement strand
TTCATTAAACCTTTATCTAAAAAATGCTGCATATCATCCTTGGTGTTTGCCGAACCTTCGAGAACCAATGTTTTCTTTGCATAATCGCACTGGATTACCCGTAACCATACAGTTGGTGGCAGCACTTCAACAATCCGTACCAAGAGTTCTGTGATGGGTTTATTTTGCTTTTGAACCTCGGGTATGTTTTGAAAAGAACTGCTCCGAAAGGAACGATTTCGTTCGCGCAGCAAATCACGTTCTGCCACCAGTTCCTTAAACCGTTTCAATTCCGGATCAACCTTATTGATCAGTTCTTTCGATTTTGCAAGTTGGCGGTTGAACTCAATGACAAAGGCTTGGAACTGAATATGGATACTGAGAGATGCTAAAATACAAAAAACCGCAAAAATAGAGAACCGTATCCAAAAAGGGTGAATTCGAACCTTGTTTTTTTTATTTTGTTCCCATGAAATCAGATTAACCTGCTTCATCGTTTTTCGTTCCCCATGCGAAGCGCCAAACCTGTAGCCACAACCAAGTTCGTTCCGTTCTCATTTCCGAGGTCTTCAAATATTTGTGGAGAAGCAGGCAGCATATTAATCGACACTATTTTACAAGGAAAACCAATTTCATTCTCCAGTGTTTTGGAAAGATCAGAAGAGGCCGGCACCTTACCACTTAAGACAATTTGATCGCATTGGAGCGGTTCAAAATGAATTTCACAGTATTCAAGCGTGCGGTAGATTTCAGTGGAAAGATGCTGGATAAATGAAGCTGTTGCAGATGAAGATTCGAAGTCAATCGGGAAATGGCGTGTAAACAATAATTTCCCTTGTTTAGCCACGACTAGATTTGCATTGGTATCCCCAATATTGATTCCGAGTAAGGTTCGATTCTCAAAATCCGGTTCGATATACATATAAAAATTCATGAGAGCCATTGGTACGACATCAACCACTTGGATCGGTATCCCTGCCTTCTCAAAGTCCTTAATAATCGGTTGAACAACTGAGCGGGAGCAAGAAAATCCAATCAAGCGGAAGAGTTTTTTCTCCTGGCTGGAAATGAATTCAGAAATCGTATAATCGATGCAGGCATCTTCTAATCCGTAATCCAATTTTTTGACTATTTCAAAACGCACCATATTATTCAAATCATTTGCAGGAAGCATCGGTAAGGTTAAAAAACGAATATCCGTCTGATGTTGTGGAATAACAATCCCTGCCGCATCAATTCTTTTTCCATTCAAACCCGTATAATGCTGAATTTGAGGTATCGTTTCTTTGCCAGAGAGTGGTAAATTGGCAGCGGTATAGAGGTAAGGCTCTTGACCTTTAAATTCAATTGACACTATTTGGGTTTTCCGATCTCCAATCAGAATACCCATGCATATTTTTGAATTATTACGAAACCAACTTACCATCACAAGTTACCGGTATGAGAAATAAAAGGGATTTCCGCTTTCTCTTTTTGATCATAATGTTAGGAATGGATA
>CAZXSQ010000216.1:0-9625 GCA_964643335.1 uncultured bacterium | reverse complement strand
TTGCGAGTATTAACTGCAAACAGGATGTTGAGATAATTAAAGAGTGAAAAATAAATCCAAATACAATTTTCTAGCAACTTATATACCATTTTAACTATTTCCAAGTATAATGGAGGGGCTGATGAGGTATCAAATTAAAAATCAATTTAATAACAGTTCTATCACAGATGATAAAAACAGGATAATTTCAATTCTGAACAGACAAAAACATTGAATTCTCTTAATTTGAGAAATGAAGCCTTGCTTGGAATGTATAACCAGTCTTTTCCATGAGTCTATTTTTTCTATAAAACCGATTTATATTTATTTATCGATGAGTTATTAGCGAAAAGAATCCACGCGAATTCCCTGTCATGGAGTGGTTCTCTTCCTCTAATCCTTTTGATTTCAGTTGCTTAAAAAAGGAATATTATCAAAAAGAAGCGATTTAAATGAAATCACAGTTCTATATGATTGCCGGATATAAAAAAACGAATAGATGCATTAAAAATCAATTTCCATAATTAATTATTCTTTCAGTTTTGCAAGAAAAAGAATGTTTTGGGGGTTTAAAATTGAGAAAATGAGACTCATTGCACAGAAAAATTCTAAGCTTGCGGAATTGGCACAGTTAATGCTGGAAATAAAGCCCAATGAAAGATTAGTGATCCAAAATAGGAAAATATTCCTTTTTGGAACAAAAAAACAAACATATGTAAAGGAGAGAATTAACATGAAAATGCGGAGTAATGTGAAGAAGAGCGAGCGAGGGTTTACATTCATCGAGATCATCGTCGTCATCGTCATTATTGGGATTATTTCTGCGATTGCCGTCCCAAAATTCATCAACTTGACGAGTGACGCGAAAAAAGCCGCGGCTGACGGTACCATCGGCGCCATTCGTTCGGCCTGCTCGATGGCATTTGCCAAGCACCGCGCGGCGGGTCTTGAAGAAAGCGGATCGGGTGAAAGTGCATACATTACCGATGCTGCTTCATTAGAAACGTATCTAGACGGTGGTTTCCCTGAGAATGTATCAAGCAGTGATACAACAATTACGTTGCAGGATGGACGCACTTTAACCATTACTCCAGAAACAAATTCGGAGATGGCCAAAGTGACAATCAACTAAAAAGTACTGTACCATGAATGATGAATATGTTTCGTGCAATATGTTTATTTTTTCTTATAGCAACACTTGCTAGTAAGACCTTTGCTGCAGCCCCTCAAGTTCTTTTTCTAAATTTATTCAATAGTGTATTGGCAGCCCCACCACATGGAACTTTACCCCATGGTGGGGCTGATGAATTTGACTTGCAACTACGGATTTTTCCTGGTGGAACCAGCATTCCTAATCTCGGCGAGAACGTAAATCAAGTGCAGAGTCTATCGCAGGCTATTTCTGGAGTGCCTTTTCATGTTGTTGTGCTCGTGGTAGACAGTCAAAATCGCCGCGTGGATAAAGACGGCCATTTCAAGTTATCCTGGTCCAACAACAATTATGTCAATCCATCTAATCCACCGGCTCGATATAACCCGATTCGAGGAAGTTTGCATCGCAGTTTCAGATTCGATCAAGGATTATTGGTTATCCCTTACCTTCGTTACGATGAATGTGGAATGATTAGAATAACAGGCACTGCCAAAATCAAGGCGTACGGTCCGCCAGGAAATATCAATCTACAAGGGAAAAGTAATCCTTTCGTTGTTCGTCCTTATCAATTGATTCTTCAGTCTGACCTTCCAACCATGAGTAATGATGACGAAGAATTTGAAGGAAACCATGGGAGACATCGAAATCGATGGCACAGAAATGACGAAGATGACGAGAATGAAGATGAAGACGAGGACGAAGATGATGAGGATGACGGGAATCATGACGGTCACTATTTGAATCATCCGGCCGGTACTACATTTTCATTGAAGATTTTTGCAGTAAACGCGAATATGCAGATTACCACGAATTATCCTTATGATGATCTGATTAATCTTAACCAAAAATTTTTGGCTATCAGGTTCAATGTTGTGATGCCGGAAGGGGTACAAGGCGGCGAATTACACAATGCACAAAATGTACCGTTCAATCAATTCCCAGCATCCCTCTTCACCTATGGGGAATGCACGTTGAATAATATCTCTTATACCGATGTGGGGATCATCGATATTATCGTTGAGGATATGAATTATATGGGGTCTCAAATCACTGGAGTACTTCAAAGAGTCGGACGCTTTGTTCCTCACCATTTTGATATTGAAGTTGACCAACCGGCAATGATTCAAGCAGAAGCAGCTTCTTACACTTATTCCGGTCAACCGTTTTCCGCTACTGCGGCAATTACCGCCAAAAATGGCAAAACACCACCCGGTACTACTGTGAATTATCAAGGGGAATTCGCTCAAGCGGGAAATCCACGGCTTACAGTTGCACTACCGCCTCATCAAAATATGTTGGGAAATCTAGATATCCCTTCAGTTTCAACACCTATTTTTGATCACGGAATTGCCACAGTATCCATAAACGAATTAATTTTTCAATATTCAAATATCCAAAATCCAACAACCTTAAGTGTACGTTACACCTTTCATGGAAGAGGAGAGATGGAAAGTTTTACGGATAGTTCCCCCGTTGAATTTCGATGCGGACGAATGCACATTCATGATCGTTCGGGCATAGCTGGGGATTTTTTGAAATTGTTTGTTGATGTGGAATATTTTCGAGATGATGAGTGGGGATTAAATCAGGATGAAGAAGTATTGCGGATTTCCCCCAATGATTTCTCCATAGAGGAATTGCCGGAAGAAGCAAACATATTGATTGAAGGAACGGAACGGCGGTTTTTTGGTGGAATGATTCGGGGAGGTTACACTCCACTTCGAATAGACTGTTCGAATTTGGCTGACCCTATACGCTTCCGGATCACACAGAGTGAAAATTCATTACTCCATTTTTTAGAGATGGTACCGGGGTATTGGTATATCGTTCCATCAATATCGGCTGGACGGCACACCGGCTATCTCATGAGGGAGCAAATCTTATATGAAAAAGAAATCTGAGATGGGTATGACATTGATCGAAGTGGTTGTGTTTATCGCGATAATAAGTATTCTGATCGGCGCTATGGGACTGCGAATGAACCGGGAACCAACCGATGTTTACGGTGCTTCCACTTTGATTCAAACCCATCTGATGCAAGTGAAAGAATTGGCGATGGTAACAAGGCAGCGAGTGGGTCTTTTATTCGATCCGGATGAAACACAATACGAAGGAGTAGCCATCGGAACTGAAGAAGGACACCAGAATCCTTTTCTAACCGATCCTCTGCAAATTGATCTCAATGTCATGCAGCTCAACACAGACCTCGATTCGAATACAATTTTGTTCGATCATTTCGGGGTTCCGGTAAAAACAAATGGGGTACCTTATGAAATAAGAAAAACCATTACCATTGCTTCGGGAGAAACTCAGGTACAAATCATTATTGAACCTTTGACCGGATATATACACAATTGAAAGTAGAAACCGCCGCCTATACGCTGATCGAAATCGTCGTCGCAATCACGGTGCTCGGGATTCTGTGCGGATTCCTGGCTTTTATTTTCGTTAATGGTCAGGATCAAATGAGTTATGCCATTGAAATGCAGCGTGCAGTGACTTTGGCGGAGCTCTATTTAACCGAAGTGATTTCTACAGGGCGTTGGGATGAACTATCCTATAGACTCCCGTATCATGGCGGTCCGATTCCTTTATCGTCTGCATCCATCTCGACGGAAGAAAATTTGCGGGAACTGTACGATGATTGCGATGATTATAACGGCTTTGTTACGGGCAGTGCTCATACCCTTAAAAACGGTCAGTCCCTTGGCGAAATCTATAATTTGTACGATGTCCAAATCCAAGTGGACTTTGCCGAGTTTGGGCAAGATGAAGCAGCGATACAAACAACAAACTTAAAAAGGATTACGGTTCGAGTTTCATGGCGAAGCCAGCAAGCAATCGAGTTGTCAACGATATTGACCAACAGTTAAACCGGGGAATGACGCTGGTTGAATTGGTAGTCACCATTACTATTTTGGGGATTGTAGGGAGCTTTGTGTCTGCATTCGTTGTCATTTCTCTTGAGTCGTATCTCGACACTCAAACTCAGACTATTCATAATGCCGCTGTCAAGATTGCTCTACAGCAAATGGCGATGGAATTATCCTCGGCCATGCCACCGGCAATTGAGATCGAAAACTCACCCACTGGAATTCGTTTCGATCAAATCCTCACCGCCGGTGTTGCGGATTCAATCTGGAATGGACGTTTAAGAGATCGGGATAATCCTGCTTTTTCGGACATCAAAGTAGGGATGAGACTTCTTTTTTGGCCCCGGTTATTTAATTCCAACGCAGCAATCATCCAATCAATGAATGCAAACAATTCTATAATTCGTTCCGATGCGATTCAAAGTAATTTTTCAAAAAAATACTGGGTTATTCACCGTTCGATACATTATTCTTTGCTCAACGGTCAGTTATTCATGGGTATTCAAAAATATGGTGAATCCGCCTCTTCGGTGACTCGACAGCTACTCTGTGAAAATATTCAAGACTTTCAGGTTCGATGGAATCAAAGCGATATGCTCTATTTGGCTATTGAAGGGCTTGATCCGAATACCGGAACTCTCATCCGTGAGTCGAAAACCGTAACCTTGCGATGGGGGAATTAAAAGCAATGAGAAAGAATGAAAGTCAAAGTGGGATGGCTCTGGTTGTCGTCATACCCATTTTTCTTTTTTTGTCTTTGATCAGCCTCTTGTTTCTTCAGATGGTCAATTCGAGATTATCCAGCAGCACGAACCAGCTCATGAATGTTCAATCTAAATTTCTGGCGAGAAGCGCATTGCAACTTGCATTACTCGAGGCTCAGGATATCACCGAATTAGCCGGCAATGTGCAGAAAAATCGTAAAACAGTTCAAGTCGTCCCGGCCGAATCGCTTCCCCAACAAGGGACAATCTTTCTCGGTGGCCATTCCCCTGGCATCATATTTCAATACGAAATTGCCGAAAATGAAAATGCCCCCGCAAACAATACCAATTCGCCAGCTCAACCGGACCCAGGCTTGGCGATACCTTCCACCGGCTTAACATTGAACCTGAATACTTCTGTACGACAAAACATGCCAGCTGGAATAAAAGTTTATTTGGTAAGAGATTTGGACGGCAACGGACAAATACTTTCAATAGCACCTAGACCGCTAGAAAACGGCACAATCGAAGTTACCCCAGTGCAGAATGAAAATTCACCCATCCAATTCGATACTCCCATCATCCTAAGAGCAAAAGCCACCATCGGTCCGGCACAAACCGTTATTGAACGGGAGATCATATTTCCATGAAAGTGTGCGGTCCGCTGCACCAGTTTGCCTGCATCTCCTTATCTGAAAATATTTTCCTAATGAATCGCTTGACGTATAGAAAACTGCCATGATAGAATTGGGGAAAATTAGTGAAACGGCTTTATTTTGACATGTTTATTTAAAAAATAAGATTAAGCCTTTCCCATCATAATATAACCCTTCAAAGCAAGAGGGACATATGTCCAAGAGATACTATTTATTTCTATCTTATTGTTGTAGCTTTTGTGTTGATTGGAACGTTGGCCAATGATGGCGCTACAGAATTGATAGCACACTATGAGTTTGAAGGCAACTTTGATGACAGCAGCGGTAACGGCTTGCATGGCACCCCGGTTGGCAATTCGATAACAGTATTGGATGAGGTCCGAAATACCATAGTATTGGAATTGGATGGTGACGATGATATTGTCGAGTTAGATAGGGGCCTCTTCATTGAAAAGGAACTCGACCTCTTTGATGAAATCACAGTAGCGGTGTGGGTCAATACGAGCCAAGGCGTTAGCGGTATTCAGTTTTCCGGTGGTCTAAACACCGACTGGGCGTTAGGCGGTGTTCACATTAAGCTTAACAACGGTTTGGTGAATGTGGGCATCAATGGTGCTGCTCCTGATGTGGTAGGAACAACAGTTATTCCGGTGGGCGAATGGCACCAATTGCATTCACCGCTTCATTGGCAGAGATTGCCGTATATATTATGACGGCGTGAAAGAAGGCAACCGGGAGAATCCACTGAGCTTCCTCTGTTTGATCTGGCGTTTAACTCGGTAATTGGTGCCTGAAACAACAATGGTGAAATTCAAAGGGAGTGGCAAGGCCGAATGGATGATATACGCATTTACAACAACACCTTGACAGAGAATGAAATGCAAGAACTTGTTGAGTTTACATCCCCCGTAGATATAGGTGACTGGTCACTCTATTGATTGGAAAGGTAAATTCATGGAGCTGAGGAGGATCGAACTCCTGACCTCTTGAATGCCATTCAAGCGCTCTCCCAGCTGAGCTACAGCCCCAATACAACAAAAATCCTAACTCTCTATCCGAGAAAATCAAGCCTTAAATCGCAAACTCTTTACTTTTTCTTGATATGGATTCTTTGCAGAGCTTTTACTCCGCTTCAGTCTGACCGGTAAGTAGTCAGTATGGTAGGTTAACGTTTTTTGACCCATTAATTGTTCTCCAGAAAGTAATGGGTCAAACGGCACGACTCATACTGCTTGGCTTTGAAATGTTTTATCTCTTGTGCTATAGTTGCTTGTAGATTCAAGAGTAGATTTTATATTTATTTTAACGCTTGGAGGTAATCGCAATGTGTGAACAATGCACGCGACGGGATTTTTTGGGAACTGGATTAAGTAGTGGAATGTTGCTCGCCAGCGCATCCTGGAACTATACATGGGCTTCGCATACAGCGCTCCCGCAACGACAGGAAAAAGTGAGAATATGCGTGATTTTTACCGGCACACCCGCACCAGATGACCGGAATTGGGGAGCCGACGAACATCAAGTGAAGGCAGTAAAAGATCACCTTATCAAGGTGGAAAAGAAACTGGGAAATGTCGAACTGATCATTGGGCAGTCGACCAACACCGAGCAAACAGCTGCTCTGTTGAAGAAGGCCGGTCCAAAAGCCCCGGTAATAACGGTCAACACACAAAACTTCGCTTTAACAAGAGTCGTGAAGCCGATTCTTGATGGCAACCATCCCATGGCGGTATTTTCTCTGCCGGCTAGCGGTCATGATTGGATGTATGCTCCCCGCTGGCATCGTCAGGGACATCCGGTCACCCTTCTTGCCAGCAGCGACCTCTACGAACTCGAACGCGCCCTCCGTCTGTTGCGAGTCATCCCACTCATGCAGCAAACTCGAATCCTCCTCTTTCCTCCGGCCCGAGGCACTGCGCCCGCCCAGTCTCCGGAGGAAGTCAAAAAGCGTTTAGGAGCCGATGTCGTGGCTGTCGAAGAGAAGGCTTTCGATGAAATGGTCTCCAAGGCGGACGAGAAGGAAGTGCAAGCCGAAACCGACTGGTGGACCAAGAACGCAAAAGAAATCATCGAACCAAACGCAGAGGATATCCGAAAGGCCGCCCGTGTCAGTATAGCAATCCAGAATCTTGTTGAGCGGCATCAGGCCCAGGGGCTGGCCGTAGGCACCTGTATGGGATGGTTGAAAAGAGGATTTCCCTGCCTGGGATTTGCCCGCCTCCGCGACAACGGTATCCCCGCGGCGTGCGAAGGAGATATGGACTCTGTGTTGACCATGATCCTGTTCCAATACTTAGTTGATCGCCCCGGATTTCAGGGCAACGCCACCTTCGACACCTCCCGCAACGCGCTCTGGACCGCTCATTGTACGGCGCCCCTGAAAATGGATGGCCCTGAGGGGATGGAAGCACCTTACCTCCTGCGCGGACATTCCGAGGTCGGCGGGAGCGGCTGTGTACCCGAGGTTCAATATCGTATTGGAGAAACCATCACACGCACCAAACTGATCAACTTGGATACGATACTCGCTTCGACAGGTAAGATCATCGATGTTCCGGAAAGAGCAGTTCATGCTTGCCGCACCCAAATCGTTACCGAAGTTCGCGACGCGGCGAAAATGGCCGCCAACTGGAGCAGTGTCCTTGAAACCGAGGATGCTATGACGCTATTGCACCGCGTGGTGTTCTACGGCGATCATATGGAAAGCATTTACCACCTCGCCCGGTTGATGGGCATGAACGTCGTCGAGGAATGCTGAACGAGCGTAACCTGACGTGGAATCTAATAGTGTATGAATAATTCAATCGTCAACACGAAGTCACTCTCGTGGCTTTTGTTCGCTTTCTTCCTGATAATTGCCTTCAAGATACCTGATCTTGAGGCAATGGAGGAAATAGCGTTTTTTAGCAAGGTATCCAAGCAAGCCAAAGTTCATCATTCGTCGGATTTTGGATGGCATGCGAATCAGGATGTGACCGAAGCGTTTGCCAAACTGCTGGAGAGCGGTGTGCTCAAGGCGGGTGTGGAACTGGTTCTCGATCACAAATACCGGATCAGTGGCAGCCACACTCTGCCCGGCAACTTTACTCTTTCTGCGGTCAAGGGAGCCGGGTTCGATGTTACTGACGCAGCCAAGCCAAAGAATAATCGCCCCTTACTGGAACTCGGCGATGACAACACGCTGCGCAATCTCACCATCACCTATCTCAACACTCCGCCGCTTGGCCCGACCGGCGAAAAACACGAATTGCATTTCACGAGACGGCTCGGTATCCAGGGGAAAGGCAAACGCAATCTACGGATTGAAAACTGCCGATTGACAGGTTCGATCGGCCACCATATTAAGCTGACGGATTGCAGCAAGGTTGAGGTCCTCGGTACTCATATTGCAGGCGGTCACTGGTCGGTCATGTTGACCAGAACGGCTGACCTGGTCTTCCAGCGATGCCTGGTCGAGAAATGTCAGG
The DNA here is from genome assembly GCA_964643335.1 of uncultured bacterium. Lineage (GTDB taxonomy): Bacteria > Hinthialibacterota > Hinthialibacteria > Hinthialibacterales > Hinthialibacteraceae > CAZXSQ01. The sequence goes on along the minus strand of CAZXSQ010000216.1, from coordinate 793 downwards.
GCGATGGAATCAAAACGGGTGGTGGTGAAAACGGGGCCGTACGGAATGTGTTGGTGGAGAACTGTGTCTTTCAGGACAATCTTCGCGACGGTATCGACACCACGGGCGGTTTTAATGACGCGATTATCCGAAACTGCACGTTCCGCCGCCTTGGGGTTTCCGGCCTTGATCTGAAGTCGCACTATGAATCAAAGACCGGACGAATCGAGGACCTCGCGCCAGAGAATATCGGCATACTCATCGAAAAGTGCCTGTTCCACGACATGCCGAACGCCATTGTGCTGACGACGCTGGACTGCGGGCGGCGTAAAGGGCCGGGACATGAGTTGCTGAATGCGGGGAACATGAAAGCGTACGCTCCACATGACATTGACATCAATGACTGTGTCTTTGGACACGCGGAGAAGCCACTTCGTTCCCAAAAGAAAGGCGGGTACGGCGTGAACTACCCGAGTGAGGATGGCGAGTACATGCGGGCAATTTTACTAAAAGATGCGTACGCGATTCGATATCGAAACGCCCGCTTCTCAGGCGAGCGGATTCAACCTGTTTACATCCACAGCATCGGCGGCTCCAGACATCTATCAAAAGAAGCCGCCAAAGCGATTAAGCCCACAATCAGTGGCAATGTCCTCGACGAGCCAGCCCCACCGATCAAGCCGGGGCAAAGGGAGGTTTCATTTCAATGCGGGCCACAGCCGTTGAAGTGAGCCTGGTAGCCGGGTGCCAAAGGCAAGGCGAAGCCAGCCTTTGAGGTAAGTGGCACCAAGTACCAATACCCGCAAGGGCTTCC
>CAZXSQ010000215.1:0-11135 GCA_964643335.1 uncultured bacterium | reverse complement strand
AAATATAAAAAAAATGTTGTAATTGGTAAAAAAATTTCATACTAACCTTTGTAAGGGGTTTGATCGCGAAATTTTTATCTTATTTATTCATAAAAAACGGAGGGATTTATCATGAAACGTATTATTGTATCAATTTGTATTGTAGCAGTATTATTTCTTATAGCATTTAATAATAGTGATGCCCAAATCATAAAACCTACACCCATTAGAATTATTACTCCAATTGAACAACCAACAATCCCAATTATATTTCCCACATTTGCACCTGAGGCTAATCATACGATTACCAATATAAGTTTGGATCCGGATTCACCGGCATCCTTGTCTTTGGGGGAGCGGGTAAATGTTACTTTTAATTATTCAACAACACAGTCAGGTGGGGTTCGAATTTTTGTTCGTCCGGTTACAAATGGCTCTTTAACTCCCAACTATGCGGCTCATGGATCACCTTTGTATCCTGTTGGTTCCGGAAGTGGTGATGGGTATTTCACCATCACTGATGTTCCAGCAAGTGTTGATCAACTTCGTTTCGAGATGTTGAACGCAGATCAAAGCGTGCAACTCCTCCAATTTTTCGTCGATGTCAATTATGGCTTCGGGGTATTTGAAGATCCAATTTGGGTGGATGATGACAATAATTCCGGTACGGAGATGGGAACTGAAGAGTTTCCGTTTCAAACGATCTCAGCGGCTATGGCGGTTGCTACGAGTCATACTATCCGAGTCCGTTCCGGTTTATACACAGAAAATGTGGTCATGAAAGATGGAGTTAAGCTTATCGGGGATGGCTTTGAGACCACAATTGTTGATGGAGGGGGATCAGGGAACGCAGTTACGTGTACAAGTGTGGGCAGTTCATCGTTGATTTCCGGGTTTCGTTTTCAAAATGCCGATAGAGGGATTTCGTGTTCGAATTCTTCACCCCGGATTCAAGAAAATTACATTACCAATATGGATGTAAGTAGTTTAGGGGCTGATGGTATTACCTTAACTGACTCATCGCCAATCATTCAATTTAATGTAATTTACAAAGCCGGAGGAATGGGGATTCGCGGACAAGGAAATAGCGAGCCGCAGATTATAAATAATACCATTTATGATTATCGATATTATGCTGGAATCTCATTTGCCGCTTTGAATATTGGAGCGGTTTCACCCATAATCAAGAACAATATTGTAGTTCGGGGAAATTCAGAGCCTGTTGGAGGGATACTTTGGAAAAATCCTGCGGCACCGCAGATTTCATACAACAATGTCTATGATCCCCAGGACGTTACTGGTACCGGATCGTATTATTCGTATCATGATGGCAGCAACTGGAACGAATCCGGTGGGGGTACAGGTTCCCTGTCAGTCGATCCGCTTTTTGTGAATGCAAATAATGGGATATTCCGCCTTCAGAGCGATTCCCCGTGTATCGATGCCGGTGACCCGGCCCCTGCCTATAACGACATTGATGGCTCTCGGAACGATATGGGGGCATTCGGCGGGCAACGTATAGAAGGGGGGAGCGTCTTCCATTCCGGATCGGGATTTCTTTTTACCTCTGTCGGGAAAATTCCGGTCACGGAGATTGTACAAGATAATACCAGTGACTCGTATGGACTTGCTGTTGTTTCTGACACGGCTTCCAGCGAATACAGTATACATAGATATACAGATTCGCCTTTTGGCGGCGGTCTTTGGATACGGGGATTGTTCGGCGCTTCGGACGATGTGGATTATTACCGAATTGTTGCAGTGCCGCTGGATGGAGGTTCATCTATTGTACTTGATGATCCTTTGACAAAAACGTTATACACCATTCAATCCGATGGATCGGTAAAACGTGAGCGTATCCAGTTAGGTCCGCAAAGTATAGACGGTGTGGATAACCTTTACCGGTTAAATAAGTCCGGTTATTGGAGTCAGCAAGATTTACGGATTATCTGGAATACAAGTGGTCTTAATGGCCGTTATCGTCTCCAAGTTACTGGATATCGGGAAGAGAGTGGTGGAAACATTCAATCAGTGTCACTTCCATTAAACGACTTAAGCCAGCTGGTGCTTTGGCTCGATAACTACAGCGTAGATGTCCAAATTAAAGAAGTAGCTTATGGGAATGGAGACCCCCTGATTGAGTGCGAAGACATTATCTTTCCTCATAGTGGAAGCAATCAGCTGCAATTCAGAATAAAAGCGCATCATCCCGGGGGATTTCTTGATTTTTATGTATTGAATGCCTGGTGGGGACATGATAATTCAGGCGGCCGTTTTATACGCGAACAATATGTGGGTGAGAATGATTCATCACCACCTTTTTGGCCTGGATATATGGATCGAACTTTGCCGGCGCTTCTTCCAACCGACAGTAGTGGTACGCCGGTGCCTTGGGAGGATTGCGCTTACCGGTTCCGAATTCATGCTCGTGCCCGCACGACAGATGGATACCATTATATAAGGCGGGATACATACAATGTTTATCATTCTGTTGAAACAACCGGCGCGGGCAAAGTTGCCAGAACCGCGTCTAACTGTACTGACTGTACAGAAGAAGATAAGACAGATTCAGCACATTCTATCACTCTTTCCCGGTTGGATCCTATCGTGGAATCAATAGATAACAGTAAAAAAAGATCAAAGGTTTCGGCTAAGTTACAACCAGAAACATTCATTCCTTTAGCCGAATTTACTATCAATGATTTCGCCAATGACTGGGTAAACGTTAATCCAGACACCCGTGGAACTACACGATTGATCATCCAAGAGGAAGGTGATGAATTGTCGGTGCACGGTTACGGTCAATGCCATCCGGCTGATTGCGACTGGGGAACGGTAAATGCTCCATTTTCTGGAAATCCAACGACTGTTGTTTTTGATTTTGGATATGCAACCAGAACGTTGACGATGGAATTGATCGATCTTACAACCCTCAAGGTTGTCGATCTTACCGATTTCACAGAAGCGGATGGCCGGACAGACTATGAAACCACCGAATTTTTCATGCCAGGAAACATTTGGGTTGATGACGATAATACTTCAGGTACTGAAGATGGATCAAAAGAACATCCTTACAATACGATAGGAGAAGGAATTGCCTCGGCAACCGGCAGCCAAACAGTTCGGGTTTTACCGGGCGTATATAACGAAGAAGTGGACATGAAAGACGGGGTCAATCTGGTTGGTTCCGGTGAGAGTTCCACATTCATTGATCCAGGTACCAGCGGCCGAGCGGTTGACTTTATCGGACTCGGTGAGGGAGAGGTGATTTCCGGTTTTACAATACGTAATTCGGGAGTCGGAATTTATTGCCATACGTCCTCGCCTGTGATTCGTGAAAATTACATTACGAATATGGATATCGACTCGATTTCAGGAGATGGAATTCGGTTGGATGATTCATCTCCTCGAATCGAACATAATGTTATATACCATGTCGGTGGAATGGGAATTCGCGGGCAAGGTAACAGTGAACCGGACATTATTAACAATACGATTTATGATTATCGTTATTATGCCGGAATTTCATTTTCAGCGTTGAATATCGGACCGGTATCGCCTTTAGTGATGAACAATATCGTTGTTCGCGGGAATGATGAACCGGTTGGAGGGATTTTATGGAGTGATCCCGCTTCAGTGATTCGTTCTTACAACAATGTGTATGATCCTGCGGATGTTGCCAGTGGTGATGGATCCTATTATTCCTATCACGATGATAGCCAATGGAATGAAATGCCGGGTGGAGACGGCGCGATTTCCGTCGATCCGATGTTTGTTGATGCCGAAAACGGCTATTTCCAACTCGATTCAGACTCCCCATGTATCGATGCGGGGAATCCGGATTCTCAATACAATGACAATGGCGGTTCCCGCAATGATATGGGAGCCTACGGAGGTTTCCGCTTAGAAACAGGGGCCCCTTCTCAAAGCGGCAGTGGATTTGTTTTCACCAGTATCGGCAAAGTTCCAATCACGGAAATTGTTGAAGACGATGCCAATCCATCACATGGGCTGCTGCGTGTTTCCGATGCTGTGAAAAACGATCTTCATATCCCCAAATACACCGACGCTGCGTTTGGCGGTACCTTGTGGATTCGTGGATTATTCGGTGAAGGGGATGATGTGGATTACTATCAAATTCTGGCCGCCCCATACGGTACTTCCGCCACCGAAGCGCTTGATGATCCTTTGACCAAAACACATTTCACAATAAATCCCGATGGCTCTGTTAACAAAAACAGAGTACGAATGGGGCCGTTAACCGTTGGCGATGTTGATAATGTCTACAAGTTGAATAAAGAAGGTTACTGGTCCTTCACCGATTTACGTTTTATTTGGAGAACCGGTGGATTGAATGGAAAATACAATGTGGTGATTAAACCGTATCGTCTTGTTGGCGGTTCTCTTCAGGAAGTTTCTCTGCCGCAAAATGATTTGGATCATTTCACTCTTGTCATTAACAATAAACCTGTCGATATGGAAATTCACCGTATCAAATACGCCGATGGTACTCCCCTGATGGAATGCGAAAAAATCAATTTACCACACGGTGGTGATTCAAGCCTGATTTTCACTATCACGGCTTCTCATCCCGACGGATTTTTACGTTATTTCAATCTCGATTGCCAGTGGGGTAATAACCGGTATGGAGGACGATTTATCAGAGAACAATATGCCGGTCTGCATGACAGCTCACCTCCTGCTTGGACCGGATTGACCAATCATGAACTGATACCGCTGCTTCCACGGAATTCGGATGGTGATGTCATGCCATGGCATACCTGTCCATATCGCTTCCGTTTGGTTGGTGGTTCGCGAATAACGGACGGAGCTGGATATCTTAAATGGGATGTTGATAATATCTATCAGTCAATCGTGACTTCGGGTGAAGAAGCAACTCCTACTCCGACCATAGGTATTGAACTTCCGACACGGACTCCGTGGCCTGTAAACACTCCGTTCCCATTTAAAACACCACCGGTTCTGTTCACTCCAACTCCTTCACCGACCCCGACTTATACGCCCATGGGGCAGCCGACTGCTCCGATTGAAGATCAGCATGTATTTATCTTCGACAATCCCAATGAGACGGATGTGAATTATGTTGGACAAACGGATTTTGACCCGGTAGATAATCGCAACTTGACTATAGCCTGGAATGCAAACCAGGCCGGTGCGGCCAATTGGCACATTTACGTACGGAAAGGTCAAAGCGGGATGCTTTATCTCGGGCAGACAGGAAGCGGTGATACGAGCAGCTTCGATTGGCACAAAGGAGCGGAGAATGTCGCTCCCGCTTTTGCTAACGGTCCCGACTTTAATTCAGTTTACACATTCCGAGTGGTGCGCATCGACGATCAAAACACACCGGATGATTATTTGGATATGTCCAGTCCGGTTGGATTCAACGTTGAGGGAGGCAATCCGGTCCAACTGGTGCAGCCGGCTATTCCCGATCTATTTCCACGTAACATCGTTGTGTGTGACGATCTCTTTGGAATAAAGAATCTGGCTCATCCACAACGTCAGGGAACCGATGTTGACCCTCCCAGCTGGAACGCTTTGCAAATCGCTTGGAATTTAAATATCGATCCATCAACCGTGCTGGAATATCACGTCTTGGTCAGTGTAGACGGCGGTAATTTCCAATTCCTGGGACAAACTCAAAGTGGGAACATCAATTACTTTTGGTGGACTCCACTGCAACTCTTCAAAACAGCTCAGGCATTCAGAAACGGACCGCAAGACGGTCATACATACCAGTTTCTGGTAGTAAGTGTACCGTTCTCCGGCAACCGGAATAATTTAAGAAGTGGAACCATGAATTATTCCATTTCGGAGAATGCGAATTAAAAAAAAGGCTTAAACTCATTGTTTAAAACCGATATTCCAAGGAGGCGGCAATGACTAGTTTGCCGCACTCCTTGAACGGTATGGTTTAATCCAATGAAGATAGAACTGCTAGTGCCTGGCTGTCGAATAAGGATTGCGGCGGCGACGGATTACTGGACCGGCATTATGGTTATGAGAGCTACATTGATAGCGGTGCCTGGCTGACCAATCATATCGAATGGTATGATGATGAAGGTCAAAAGTACATGTATTTTGTAAAAATCATTGCTGTTACTTCCTCTGATACTTTGGAGAACGGAATTTGGTACAATGCCGACGGTGAAGAAATTGGCCCAGTTATCTGAGGACAATTCGCAATCATTCAAGAAGTCGAGCAAGGCGTTCTCTATCTTTCCCCCACCGGCCCTGGATTAGGTGCCGGCCATATTAATCCCTGATCGATTACTCCCAAAACCGATTGCCAAAGAGCCGAGAGGTTTATCCTCCCGGCTCATTTTTTTTTACTGAGGAAATATTTTAATGCCGGAGGGGGGAATCGAACCCCCACCTCCCGAAGGAGACCAGATTTTGAGTCTGGCGCGTCTACCAGTTCCACCACTCCGGCTTATAGGCGTGATATGACTTTAACCAATTGAATTCAAGCCATTCATGTTGGATTTTATATTTTTATTTTATACAGTTTAACTCTTTTCTTCAATCCCTGTTTATTAACGGCAGCCCTATTAGGCTGAATCTTTCTTCAATACAACTCCATATTTTGTTTTTTCAATATTTATTCCCTTCTTTTGGAAAAAGAGTGTTTATCTTAAGATAAATCCTAACCAAATATATTTAAATTCGTAAAGCCGTTCGCCGCTACGAATTGCTGGCTTTTTTTGACCATGCCGCCGGGACGGCAGCGTTACGTTAGAGATTTTCTCTCAGAATTTGCATACAAGAATTTATGAAAAAGTTACTGAATCTTTTTCTTCGTCCATTTACTCCCTTCCAGCTGTTGATCCTTTCAATGATTGGTTTTGGGATACTTTTTTTGGGATACAGTGACGCGGTAAGGCGGCAGTGGGATTTTGCGGTTTATTATTTGGCTTCCAAGGCGATTTGGGGTGGCATCAATATATACAATCCTGAAAATTTGCTGGCCTTGTCAGAAACAATAGAAGGAATTGGTTATGCGGGACTTCCCTACCTTTATCTCCCGCTGACAGCGCGGTTGATCAGCCCTTTAAGCCTGCTGCCCTATTTTGCCGCTTCTTTCGTATGGCTTGTTTTGAAATGTGTGGCTTTGGAGATGATCATATTTTTGACGCTAAAATTAATGCGTCAACCTATTCATTTGTTCTCTTTCTCGATTTTGCATATTGCTGCATTATATTTCAGACCAATCGGTTTGGATTTTAATTCCGGAAATGTTGCGGTTTTTGAAGTGGCCCTGCTGCTGGGTACTTTTTGGGCTTGGAGAAGTCGCCAATTTGCCGCTGCTGCTGTTTTGTTGGTTTTATCCTCCCTCATGAAAATATATCCTTTATTATTGGGACTTTACCCTCTTCATTTGCGGGATAAGCGTTTTTTACGCTACCTGGGCGTGGCGGTTATTGTGTTGATATTGTGTAGTTTGCTGGATTTTAACATGTTTTTCCACTATATCGATTTTTTCCAGAGTGATACTTGGAAGAAAATGTGGGACGAGCAGGTACAGAGCTTTTACAATTGCTCCTACATCACTGTTATACTTCGTACTTTTACCGATACTTATTTTGCCGAACCAATCGTTGAATTACCTTTTCTCGCTTTTATTTTGATACCTGTATTCCCTGTTTTGATCTTTTTATTGATGGGATTTGTTGTTCGAAAAAAAGAAAGATTGAATCAATTTGAACCTACCGATCCTGAGATAATAAGCCTGCTGATTTGTGGAATTTTGCTGCTTACGCCGCGCTTATCCGGTTATACGCTTGCCTGGGTTTTCATGCCCCTAGTTCATACTGCTTATCGGTCGGTCCAAATGAAAATGGTTGGCTCCCTAGTTCTTGTTTTAGGAGGGATAATATTGTTCCAATTATATCTGCCCCCTCAATATGTTCCTCCAGGAATACCGCAATTGCTGATAGACAAGGAATTTTTCGGTCTCTTATTTATATTTATTTCAAGCTTTTTGGTTGCTTTGAAGGTGCGCGAATCTGCTGGCTGTCGATGATTCGCAGTCAAGATATTTTATTCTTTTCTTTAAGTTTGCTTCGTTGATTGCCGATAATAGTAACAAAATCAAAAGAAATTATATTTCAATTTGGCTGGAAATTAAATAAATTTTACACATTTTATAGGAAGTGCAATATTTCATTGAAGGTAATTTCAACACTTTGGCGTCCTTAAAAGAAATTGTTATAGACAAGAAATAACTTAAGTTTTAGTGAAGTCTTGACGATAATACCTGATAACCGGAAAGGTATCGACATTGATAAAATGAATGGTATTATAGTGATATACAGAGGGCGCACGGAGGGAGCCGCCTGAAAGCGGCAAAGTAAGGAGTTTTAATTATGGTCGACATTGTAGGAATCAACAATACCACACAACAGGCAAATAAGATTGCCGACCGCTCGGCCTCCAAAAGCGCTGCGAGTAAGAGTAAAGAAGCAACCGTTGCTCCCTCAACTGGTGATCGAATCGAGATTTCGGCAGGCGTAAAAGAGGCTCAAGCAGTAAAAAGATTGGTTGCAGCGGCACAGTCAGAACCGGATGTGCGGCCTGAAGCGGTGGCCACAGCTAAAGAACGTTTGCAAAACGGCGAATACAACGGTGTTGAAGCTTCAAGAACCGCCGCAAAAAAGATACTCGGAATGTTCTAAGCCGCACTATTTCAAAAAATTATGACAACGAAACCCCTCGGCCAAGCCGAGGGGTTTTGCATATCCTTTTTCCATATTCTTTTTTTTATAACAATTAGGTAACAATCAAAAGCAATCACAAGCCCTTATCTGCTAGTACATTTTCATCGTTATATTCTCGTTGATGACTCAAAAAATAAACTTTCCCCTATTAACGTTCACAATTTTATGTTAAATTTTCGTTAGTGTTTTGTTAGAGTTTTGTTAAAAACATATTACGTAAAAGGAGGAGGAAACATGAAAAAAGGGTATTTCTTGGTTTTTGTCAGTTTGGGTTTCATTTTGTCACTCGCATGTCCAGGTTTCACGCAGACATCTTTTGTATTTCAGGAAGGAGTAAATAACTATACCGGAACCGCCGATACGTTCTTTCAAACCGGTGCCCCGGAAAATGTTCGAGGTTCCGATCCCGAGTGGGAATGGGACGGCAGTGATGCAGGAGGAGCAAATTACGGAGCGCTTCGGTTCAATGATATTATCGGTACCGAGCCGGGACAAATTCCTCCGGACAGTACCGTCCTTAATGCGATTCTCACATTAACGATTACGAATTCAGGGAGTTCGGATCAAGTCGCCACAGTTCACGAACTTTTGAAACCGTTCAGTGAAGAAGATGATTTTATCGATTTTACCTTCAATTTCGAACCGACGCCGGCAGATGATTATGCTGAAGAGGTTATTGCAGAAATCCCCGGTCCGTCAGCCGGAGATGTTATTGACATCGATGTAACCGCCAGTTTGGAAGGATGGGTATCCGGAGAAGACAATAACGGATGGCTGTTTGTGCCAGGCGGCAGTAATGGTGTTGGTGTTCAAGCGAAAGAAGCATCTGCCAGAACTATTCCTATGCTCGAAGTGGACACACCGATCGGCCAGTTTTCATTTAAAGATGGTGAAAACGGGTATGACGGTACCGTCGATACGTGGATAAACACAGGTGACGGTGTATTAGACGTGTATGGTGAAGAAGTTTGGTTTGAGTGGGATGGTTCCGACAATGGTGGAACAAATTTTGGTTTGCTTCGTTTCGATAATATTATCGGAACAGACAGTGGACAGATTCCACCGGGAACGGAAATCAACAGCGCCGTCGTCAAACTTTCGATTCAGGATGCCGGTGATACCGCTGAGGTCTATGAAGTCCTGCCTGGAGAGGGGGATGAATCCACCGATTTTGATAACACCACTACTGCTATGATCGACTTTGGTGATGGCTTCGAACCCATTTTCGGCGTTCATTATGGAGAAGACTTAGTAGCAACTGTGGAAGGCAGCATTGGAAATGTTGAAATTGATGTAAGCTCGAGTGTACAAAGCTATTCCGAGGGAGAGCCAAACACCGGATGGATTTTTGTCCCGACTGGAGGGGGCGGAGTTGAAGCTCTTTCCAGTGAAAGCGCTGCAGCAGGTGGTGGTCCGGCTAAATTAACCGTGACCATTGAAGGTGATGTGAGTGTCCATGGTTTTGAACTTTATTAAGAATCATACATATCTGTAATGGTGATCCTCTTGGCTTAAAGGAAGGGATTCGTACAAATGGGGGGAGGTAGGAAAGCCTGCCCCCATTTATTAAATAACCGAATGTAAATAAAGATGGATGAATTGCCGAGGATATCCTCGGCCTGAAGCATTTTATCTTGAAATTGGAGGAATGATGATGAAAAAGATTCAACTGATTTTAGTTCTCATTGGAATGTTGGCTTTGGTAACAACGGGCTGGACTCAAACTGTCACTTTTTCAGGTGCACAGGATACAACATTCATCACCTGGCAGCCGGATTCTACTTACTATGACGCCGGAGTGTCCGGTGAAGATGAATGGGAATGGGACGGCGAAGATGGAGGCGGATTAAATTATGGCGCTTTGCGATTCGACAATGTTATCGGTGATAGTCCCGGTCAAGTGGCACCTGGTTCAACTGTGACCAGTGCCATGGTGGTTCTCAATGTCGTTAATGAAGGAAGTTCCGACCAGATTGCTACTTTGCATGAACTGCTCAAGCCGTTTAGTGAAGTAGGAACACTAAACGATTTCAACGGTGGAACAGACCCTGCGGCAGGAACCGATTATTCTGCCGATGTGGTTGCTGAGATTCCTGGTCCTTCTGAAGGGGATGTGCTGGAAATCGATGTGACCGAAGTCGTAGAAGGCTGGGCAAATGGGGAACAGAATAACGGTTTTCTCTTTGTGCCCGGAGGTACCAACGGCGTGGGGATCCAAGCCAGCGAAGCTTCCAGCGGCGGCCCGGTTTTGGTTGTAACCTTGGCATCCGGTCCCGATGCAGCCAATTTTGGGAGTGCTATTGATACGACATTTATTACCTGGGAACCAGGTAGTACTTATTATGCAGCAGGTGTTTCCGGTGAAGACGAATGGGAGTGGGACGGCGACGATGGCGGTGGTATGAACATCGGTGC
>CAZXSQ010000214.1:6450-11136 GCA_964643335.1 uncultured bacterium | reverse complement strand
GTAACGCTTGGTATAACTTTTTTTGAATTTTTTTTCAGATGGCTAAATGGTTACATGTCATCAAATGAATATCAAAGTGTTGAAACATTACGGTGATGTTTTAGCCCGAGGAAAAATCCGCGATGGAAATCATGCTTATGATCAATACAAATTTTTTGAGAATAGAGAAGATTCTGTCGTGGCGCAACTTTCCAATAGTTTGGTTCCCAGTACAAATACCGGGGCACATGCGGTAGTCGCTTATCGAGCCGAAGATTTACATAATGAAAAACGGATCTATGTATATGATCCCAATCGCACCTGGAGTAATACTAGTGATCGCCAATTTTACCAGAATGACGAAAACTACATTCGTATACAGAATAATGGTGTATGGTCCTTTGAAATGGCGGGAAGCGATGTATGGTCGGGAACGCCTTCCATTAGTTTCGGCGGCAATGTAATCAATCCGGATGGGGGATATTGTGTAATGGTTCCTCTCTCCGTTTACCAAACCAAAGGACGGGCCGCCGGAACGCAAGGTCTGGCGGATTTGAATCTTCTCAACCGCTGGATTATTGCCGGTAAAAATACTTCCTTAAAACAATCCACTTCCAGCGATGAGAAAAAATTATTAACACCGGATGGTAAATCATTTGAAACAGACCCCAATAAGGGCATGTTAAACACAATTCCATGGATCCCATCGGATCAAGCAGAGGGTTTTAATCCTCCCGGTGTTGCGACTTTTATTGCGTTAAACAACCGGTATCCGAATCAGAAAATGGAAATCCAAAGTGGAGGAGAGGGATACAGTTTGGACATTATCGGCAATCGTGGGGTGATCTGTGTTGAAGCATTTGGCGGAGAAATCGGAATTGATCCGGTCGTCGTCAAGAACATTGGAACTCAATCACCTATTGTCCAAATTTCCAATAATATAGAGGCGGATTCTATCAATATCACCCTATCACAAATAAGAGATCTCGGTAATGAAGTTCGAACATTTAGAGTCACTGATTTATCCGCAGATCCAGATATTCCCATTAATTTTAGAATCAATCCGGACATCTCCGCTCTGGAGGTCACAGCGAATGAAATACCTCTTCAATTCAATTTAGAAATAACAAGGATCACCAATGAAGGGATGAATCAGTTATCAATTCCTGAACTGGAAGTGAACCCGGCTCAATTACAAACAATTCAACCTTTGGATTGGAACAATCTCAATATAGATAACATACTCATCAATCTCAATGATGCCGATTTCGGTGATATCGAGATTGGTTTTTAATTTTACTAAATTTATATTACTTCTTTTCTTCAAACAACGGCTCCCTAGAATAGCGCCTATCCTGAAAATCATAAAAATCTGTCCATCCTGATTTTGACACTCAATTCCGCTTGACTGCGGATGATGGAATCCAAAATTTCTTCAATAAGCATCAGTTTTTCCGATAACTCCAATTTATCGATCTCTTGAAAAGTTCATGGAACCGCGTAGGGTTGAGTAAACGAATCCCACCATTTTCAACTCAAAATCTTGAAGAGTTATTGCTGAAACCAAATAGGAGTATAATAAACAAAAGACACATGCTACATTAAATGAAAAGGCAAAAAGATGAGTCCAGCAGAATCTGTTGCGGAAGTATTTGTAATGGCCTTGAAATCCATGCCAAAGAATGAACGGGATGCGGTTTTGGTGCGGATTGCTCACGATAAAGATTTTTATGAAGACCTAATCGATTTAATCGAAATCGAAAAAAGGCGAAACGAACCTTCAAGGCCTTTCCGGGAATATTTGGCTGAAAAAGGATATCAAGAGTAAACACTTGAATTATACCATCAAAATAAAATCTTCAGCGGAAAAGGAATTGGATAAACTTCCGGATTCAATCTTTAGAAGAATTATCCCCAAAATTCTCTCTCTTGAAAAGAATCCCCGTCCGAAAGGTTGTAAAAACTTCGTGGTATCAATAAATATCGCTTCAAAGTGGGCAAATATCGGATTCTATATATTATTCATGAATCCGTTCGAGTTGTTGAAATAATCGCTATAGGTCATAGACGTGATATCTATCGTGAGGAATAAATTGGACTTGTCAAGGATGTAAACGATATACCCTTGACATCCCCTCTTGACGAAATATACTTTATGTAATAAAGTTCTTTATATAAATCACACTTTAAAATTTTATTCCCATGAAATTCTTCGAATGGCTGGACCAAATCGGTTTCTTGAACCTCCACTCCTGGGACTTCCTCTCCCGCAGCCTGTTCTGTGAATATGGGAGAGGATTCATCACGAAAATTATTCTTCCACATCCAATAAAAACAATTAAAAATGTCCGGCGCTTTTTAAAGCAGCAACAAAATAACGTTGTAGTGTCAAATACTCAACCCAACAACTCCCTTTCCATTGTTGGAGCCGGATTTTGCCTGAAACCGATGAGTCCTGCCTGTCTATCCGGGCGGGCGAATCACGATTGCTTCTATTTTGATCACAAACTTTACCTGAAAGATAAACCCATCCCGCCCGCCTGTGAAACATGCAAAATCAGAGAAATCGGATTATGGAGTCTCTCGTCGGGTCATTGTTTTTACATCATGACATCCGCCAACGACATCTTACATGACATGTTGTTACCAGGGATTAATGAAAAAACGTTTTCCGAGGGGATCTTTGTTTTGTGCCGCTATTCGTTTGAACCATTTAAAATCGCCCTTCATATTTCAGGAATAAACGGTGTGCTTTTCCCTTATGAAAAAAACGATTGCCGCGACTACACAACCTGGAGAGCGGCGGATATTGGATTCAAGAATGAACAAACAGTAATTGGCGAAGCATCATTACAGGAGATTGAAAATCTTCTAAAAAATAAAGAAGAACCAAATTCACTCCAGAGAGAATTCATAAAAAGAAAAAACATCTATTACATCCAATGATCGAGAACTTATCACACTACTGGGAATTTCCATCAATAAATTTTTGGACAAATTATTTTCCACTTGGAATTGTTCTCGGTATACTATCGGGCTGGTTTACCTGCCGCATTAAGGATAGATATAACCTGCAGGTTGGCTATTCCAGAAAAATATTTCATTTCTTGATTTTTACAGAAGCGGGAATAATCGCTCTAACAGGCGGTTTCCCCGCAGTGCAAGTTTTTGGTGTCTCCATTGGCTTGATCGTAGGTTATGCAGTTTATAGGGGAAACAACAGTCGCCTCTTCAACACATTAGCCCGTCCCACGGATGCTCCCCATCAGAAATTTTATATCATCATGCCATTCTGCATGACCGCCTTGGGTGGAATGATCAGCAATATCTTCTTCCGTGAATTTGCCATCATCGGTTACATTGCCACCGGCTGGAGTGACGCGGTAGGCGAACCGGTAGGCACAAGGTGGGGAAAACACCCCTACCGAGTTTATTCCTTAACCGGGATTCCTGCACATCGAAGCATTGAAGGAAGCATCGCAGTACTGCTGGCTTCATGGGGTGGATGTTTTCTTTTTCTTTTACTCGGTTTTGACTACCCAATCGAAGCAGTATTCATAACAACCCTATGCCTATCCATCTTGACAATGCTAGTTGAAGCCACATCGTTTCACAGCATGGATAATTTGACCATACAGATAGCCGCATCCGCATTGTGTTATTATCTGCTCCGATTTTATTGAATCGGCCAATCCGTTATCGAAGTATCCTCCACCGTTTCCACTCTCACATAAGCCACATGAGCGATTCCCGACCATACGCCGATCCGCACACCGCCAGATTGAAACTCATTCAACGGGTCTTCAGCCGTCAAAATCCAATCCGGTTCCTCCGTGCCATATTCCCACACTTTCGCTCGAATGACATTTCCGACAGCTTCAAGCGCCAGCCAATACCAGGTATCTCGAACTGGCCGGGGAACAACGTCTCTTGTAACATAGTGCACGTAATCTTCGCCTTCACCCCGCAATTCACTGTCACCGCCACGGGTAAAGATATAAAAAGATGTAGGGCCGTCTTCCGGCACTTCATTCCTCGGGCCGTTATCATCTCCATCGAATTCCACTTCATAGCAACTTTCCGGCGAAGCCACCTCCGCATCATATTCCTGGCAACGGATACCGACATGAAAATCCGCATCCCCCTCTTCGCCGGAAATCAACCGGTCTGTAAACAATACTGTTACCCGATAATCGGTGAGTTCCTTCACTGCATCCACTTCCAAACCCATATGGACAGTACCGCCTCCACCATCGCCTCCTAACACAAGGACACCAGGTCCATGTTCGGGAACACCATCCGCTTCACCCGCCCACACTACATCGGCAAAAAGCCACCACTGCCAATGGACTGGATCCATCCCGTCAACATTATCCCCCATGAAATCGTCTTCAAAAACAATCTCACCCGCTGCAGGATAGACCAACAGACTCAAACAACCGATAAACAAGAATAATAAATAATTTTTCATTTTCATTAACTTTCCTCCCAATCGTTATTTGAAATTGATTAGATTAAGTAAATCGATTGTCTCATAGAGGGATAGACTTTGTCAACTCATGTCTTAGAATTTGAATAGCAAATCGTGTGGAATTGTTCGGTGGTTCAACGATCCTAAAGCACAGTTTCAACTTGATGAATGTTTTCAGCCGTACGGATTACAGACATGATCTCTTCAAGTTTTTCCAGAGAATCAATGGTTTTGAT
>CAZXSQ010000214.1:0-6440 GCA_964643335.1 uncultured bacterium | reverse complement strand
AATCTAATCTCTACAGCCAATTGAATCGCTTCTTGAAGACCTTCCTTCCGACCTTCCTTCCGGCCTTCCTTCCATGCATCTTCTTTGAATATTTCATATGCGTGTGACTCTATCACGATATCTCTCCTGTTC
The DNA here is from genome assembly GCA_964643335.1 of uncultured bacterium. Lineage (GTDB taxonomy): Bacteria > Hinthialibacterota > Hinthialibacteria > Hinthialibacterales > Hinthialibacteraceae > CAZXSQ01. The sequence goes on along the minus strand of CAZXSQ010000214.1, from coordinate 6,308 downwards.
CGAAAAAGACGTTTACTTAACTCTTTACTTCTTAATCCGGCAAGAATGGTCATGGCTGACAATAATTCGGATTTTTCGTTTTTATCTAATGGACTATTATACAACTTTTCTTCCGCTTTTAAAACAACTTCTTCTTCAGACATCAGCGGAAGAAATGGATAAAGATAAAAGTCATCCTCATTCAAAATGGCATCACCATCCTGTTCCCACATTTTAATCAATTCAAAATGAAATATGAATTGACCATCATCATAAAAACCGGATGCTGAATCATTCTGAAGATATAAAAACATGACCGGCTTAACTGGAAGTCCATATTTTTGCCGGGCGCGAAGGGTATAAGACATCAAATTTTCAACGTCATGAATATCCCATCTGGTTTTAAATTCCCAGACGAGTATCTCCTGCTCGCCGCTCTTTTTTGTTACCTTGAGTACAAAATCCCCTTTTTTGATGTCTGGTATTTCTTGAGGAAGGTCTACAATCAATTCCATATCCACAGCATCTTGCTTTTGAAAAAAACGGTATAACGATTCCTTGGCTTTCTCGGCAATAAATTTTGATGTGATGTCGTATTGCATGATGGTTTTCTATATTTCATATTTGAAGAATTTCTCGGTTAAGGCAACGGGTATTCTTTCCCCTGATCGTCCAGAATCAATATCCAGTCATGCCCCCATCCTGATGACGGAGGGGTATAGGTCTGTATCCCTGCATTGTCGGTAGTATGGACATGATAGGAAACACCATACCGGGGATCATACCAGATCTCTCTGACTCGCTTCGCCTTGATAAAACTTTTATCCACCGTGAATTTTTCACCACGGGGCGAATAAACAAAAGCAAATGAACCATCCACCGCGCAAGCTACGCGTATTTTTGCACCACCATTTTTTGAACCATCGAGTAACATTTCTTGAGCCGGTCTCAAGTCAATGAAAGGTCTGGATTCAAATAATTTCCGTACATAGCCCATTTGAAAAGCACCGGGATGATCAAGCGCTTCATACCAGGGAATATTGGCGCCAATGACGGGCTGTCTGCCTGGTTCCCACATTTGCCATATATTGTTGTTCCCATAAGTATGTCCACAGGCACCGGCCAAAAAGGACCAGTAAGCCGCTTGACGCACATCATACGCTTCAAACCGGTTGCAGAAATTCATATCTTCAAAATAAAAACCAACCTGAATCGATTCATACCGCGGTTCCCCATCCAATGTCGGCTTTGGCGGAGAAAGAGCGTAATCATTTTCGGTAAACAATCCATTATCATGATCCCGCGCACCATGCGACGATTGAAACATGTTGAAATCAAGCCACTCCGCATCATGAAAATAATCCGATGAGAGACCGGGACCTCTCGGATGATAAGTCATTAAGTGCGTTCCTTCATCCCCTACTTTCAATCCCCATGCCATAGCGTGAATAATGTCCCGTTCCTCGTCCGATTCTATATTTTGATCTCCGCCTAAAATCCAGATGATAGGCTTATTCTTATATCGTTCTCCCAGGAACTTACCATATGCTTGAGCATTTTCTTTATTCAATAAAAATGGGCCATTCTTATTTACTCGTTTCCAATAACTGCCCCAGGTTGGGAGCATCCCAATAAAAAGGCCTAGCTCCTCAGCCTTGTCCACAATAAAATCGACATGCTCAAAATATTTTTCATTCGGTTGTGTAGGATCATTATCGATCAACGGCAGATGTCCATAAGTATTGGGATCGGTCAAACCTCCGATTTGTGACAGAACAACCGCCTGGATAACCGTAAAACCTTTCTCCACCCGATCCTCAAGATAACGAACCGCCTCTTCCCGGTCCAACCGGTGAAACAGTTCCCAGGCTGTATCGCCCAGGTAAAAGAATGGGACTCCATCCACATATTTCAGAAACCGCTGATTCACATCAACCTGAAGCCGCTGGTTCTCAACATCCGAACTACTCACCAACTGAGTAAAAAAGAACAGTACTAAAAACAAATGAATAACAGAACGAAAACTCTTTCCATGATAAATACTCATCAAGTCAATCTTTATCATCATTAAAACTCCTCCCATTTGGATAACAACAACAATAACAGATTCATCCTCTGAATTCAATTTCAGGGATGAAATTGCTTGAACCTGAATATGGGATATATCTAGTGCGTTTTTGTTTATTTTATTATGAGAAGGAGAGAATATTGTACCGCTTAGTTTTTTTCAAGAAACTGCACCGCATCCACAATCACGTATCCATCTGAATCTCCGTTGGACAAAGCCACTCGGCCTTTCCGTCCTTTTTCAAAAGTGTAGGTACCTGCAGAGATGAATAGATCATCTACTTCATCGAGTTGAATGCTTTTTTCAGTTATCCCTTTAGCATGACGAATGACCACTTTAATCGATGAAGCTCTTTCAAAAATGGGATGGAAAGAATTCGAGATGCGAACTTCATACTTGCCGGTTTGTGGAATATCCGGTACAAAATGAGCCTGTTTCTCTCCCTTGTGGGTGCTGCAATCATGAATAAAACGGGTACTGATGAATTGGCCCTGATTGCTGTGCCCCAGCCAGCGTGTTCTCCAAAATCCATCAAGCGTTGCCTGATGTTCGTCCATGATGATTCCATCCAAGGTCATCGGGTCTATTCCATAAAATGTTCGCCTAGGGCCTTCCCATGTTAAAATTTGTTTATCGGCCAGCAATTTTTCTTTTAACTCGTTGTAATCAACATCCTGAACGGCTGCCTCGTTGTTCAAAGCCAACACAGCCGCTGTCCCCGCTGACTGGCCAAGCGCCATAAACACCGGCTCCATGCGAATGGAACCATACGAAGCATGAGTTGTGGATAGACACACAGGAACGAGCAGATTAGTACATTCATCATTTTTCGGAATAATGGCATCGTAATCAACCGGATAGGGATTCGGCACCCGGCCACCCAACGTTCCTTCATTACGAACATGGCCATGTTTGTCAACATAACGCTGCGTGATATGTGAATCCATTGTATAACTCGCCAGACAAATGGGTTTAGGCGCAATCTCATCACCGAGACAATTATGTTGAGTCATAATATACTTGCCAATCATGCGCCGGGCTTCACGAATATATAATTCAGGCGGCCAATGTTCATTCCGAACAAATTCATCTTTGGCATGGCCCCATTTTTTCATTTCATTCATGGCATGTTCAGGAACTCTCGGATCAGTTAAAACAAACCAGATCAGCCCTTGCGTATAGTATTTGATTTGTTTGATAATCTCTTCCCGTTCATCGTGTGTCGCTTCAGGATAGTCATAATTCATGCCGACCGCATCGGTAGAAAAAGCCCCATGGTTGTTGGTGTCGCTTTTCCGGTTCGGCATCAATTTCTGGCGTCCTATAATTTCGATCTCTTGGCCGTATTCAACACCGGCCTGCAAATAACGAAGGAATAATTCATAATTCGCAGGATCATAATTTGGAGGGCGGGAAAAAGGGACTTGGTTTTCTTTCACATCCGTCAGCACCAGGCGAAAACAATAGGCTTGGATACGATTATCCCCTTGGCCTTCTTCGCCAGACGATCCGGAATGAATATGGGGAACCAACCCACTGGATGGATCACCCGGCGTTTTATACGGATCCAACGGGAAATAAAATTGATGCCCCGATATAGTCAACGGTGTGCGCACACCGGCATATTTCTCATTGTAAATCCAAGTCGATTCGCGGCCATACGTGTAAGACACACCGGCTTTAGCCATTAAATCACCTTCATAAGTTGCATCAATGTATATATCTCCTTTGAAGACTCGGCCGGATTCCATGCGTATTCGATCTATTGTGTTTTTGGTTAAATCGACTCCGTCTATCAAATCCAACCGTTCATTGAATACCACTTTTACATCAGCTTCGGCACACATTTCCTGGAAGACATCGTCGGCGGCATGGGGTTCAAACCAGTACCATTCGTCTTCATTTTTAAACATGTCTGTCCAGCCCTGTCTCCACAAAGGGCGTTTATTGCCTTGAATGAATTCTTCTCTGGTTTCATATTTCCAGGCATCTTCGTTCATGTAATATTGCTTGATGCGCCGGTAGAATTCTTGTGACAAACCACCGATCGATTCCCTATGACCATAATCGGTCGCTCCCAAACCCGACGATGTCATCCCTCCCAAATCATAACCTGATCCTATAAGCACTACGGATTTCCCCATCCGCCCAGCCTGTACCGCCGCAGCCACACCCCCAGATGTCCCACCATAAACAATAACATCATAAGTTTCCATGGAACTTTGATCAGATGATTCGGAAAAAAGTTGACATGGAGATAGATAAGAAATAGCCGAGAGAAAAATGGTTATTAAAAGAATCCTGCACATAAAAAATTCATCCTTTCATTTATTTACTTAGTTGGAAAATATGTAGGGGCGGTTCGCGAACCGCCCCTACATATCAACAACCTAATTCTCCGCCATCAACAAACCAATTCATAGTAGGGAAATCCCTATTAATTTACAACTCCGGCGAGGTTAAACCGATTTGAATGGCATATTTTGTGAGTTCAGCCGTGCTGCGGAGGTTCAGTTTTTCCTTGATAAAGTGACGGTGTTTCTCAACCGCTTTGGAGGTAATAAAAAGCAATTCAGCAATTTCCTTGGTGGTATGGCCTTCCGCGAGAAGTTGCAGCACCTCCCGTTCTCTATTGGTCAATTCAGGAAATTTCAGAAGATCAGATTCGGGTGAGACAACACTTTCTTTTTCGGCAACCATTTGTGTTAATTTTGAGGAATAAAAAGCTTTATTTTTATAGACAGTACGAATGCCGTCCACCAATTCATCAAACACGCAGGATTTCAGCAGATAGCCGAAAGCCCCCGCATCCATCATCTCTTCCACGAATATTCGGTTGCTGTGCATGGAAAGCGCGATTATTTTTAGTTGAGGGAACTCACTCACCAGGATACGCGTCGCGTCTATTCCATTCAAATCCGGAAGCGTAATGTCCATAATGACAACATCGGGTTCCAACTCGCGAACCTGCTGAACGGTCTCTCGCCCGTTTCCAGCTTCACCGATAACTTCCATGTCGGATTCCGCTTCAATCAAGACACGCAAGCCTTGGCGCATGATCGAATGATCATCCACCAGAAATATCTTAATTGTAGTATCGTCTTTCATAAGATACACACTCATATTATAATGGCGCTGATAAGAAAATCTGTGTTCCTTGTCCAAGTTGGGATTGAATTTTGACCTCTCCGCCAAAATGTTTAAATCGCTGTACAATACTAAATAAACCGTAGCCGCTTGTTTGATCGGGCTTTATATTTTCTACACTAAAACCAATTCCATTATCTTCAAGCGAAACGTGTACATGCCCGTTCACATGCTGAATGGACAGTTGTGCCCGGCTGGCTTTTGAATGTTTCGCAATGTTGACAAGCAACTCACGTACGGATTGAAATAACAACACATTCAGATCGTTCCCCAATTGATCGGGCCGCTTATCGATCTGGAGATCAACTGAGATCGAATATTGTTTTTGAAATTCCTCAATAAGCCACTGGACAGCGCGGTCTAATCCCAGTTCATGTAAGACCGGCGGGCTGAGTTCAAAAGTCAATGAATGGGTTTCATCAATCATCTGGTCAGTGAGTTCAAGAATTTCATCCACGGTCTCTTCATCACTCGGCTGTAACATCTGTTTCACTCTACTTAACTTGATCTTGGCAAAGGCGAGTGAATGACCGATGCGATCATGCAGCAAGGTGGCAATGCGCCGCCGTTCGCGTTCTTCAGCCAGCGTAAGTTCTGAAGCCAGAGACCGTAATTTACTCTCCGCACGTGACAAATCAATCGTGTCTTGTTTTAATTGTTCATAAGCGTTATTCAAATCGGCTGTCCTTACTCGAACCAGATGCTTCAAAAGAGCATGACGGTAAATCACCATTCCGATTAACAGGATAACCGCTGTCAGTCCCACCAGGCTGATGAGAATAAAGCCTTTCTCTTTATACCACGGCAGCAGCACTTCAAACTCGATCGACTCCGGCGTTGGATCAATATTGAAGTTACGATCCATGGCGCGGATTTCGAATCGATGCATTCCCGGCTCGAGATCATCTCTCGTAGCCACTGTATCCGTTGTAAATGGTGACCAGGGACCATTATCAATGCGGTGGGAGTAATACAAACGGTCTTTCTGAGTGTATTTCCATTTATCGATTCCGGAAAAAGCAAAGCGAGCTTCCCCATAAGGCGACACCTTATAAATACTTTCATTCTTCTCCAGAAACGTCATGGGGGGATCAGAATCCGCTTCCGGATGGAA
>CAZXSQ010000213.1:5908-11137 GCA_964643335.1 uncultured bacterium | reverse complement strand
CCATGGGACGGTTCCCGAACCGCCCGCCTTAAACTTCGGGTGAACCATGGGACGGTTCCCGAACCGCCCGCCTTAAACTTCGGTTAAACCATGGGACGGTTCCCGAACCGCCCGCCTTAAACTTTGGTTAAACCATGGGCGGTTCCCGAACCGCCCCTACAATGTTACTTATCCTTTTATTTCAAACTTACCTGTTAATCGTATATCATCAGATGAAGCTCCGACCATTACATTAAACATCCCCGGTTCCACCACCCATTCCATGTGGCGGTTCAGCAATTTCAAATTATCGGGTGTGAGTGACATTTTTACCGATTTTGTCTCGCCGGGTTTCAAATGCACCTTTTTAAATCCTCTCAGTTGTTTTACCGGTGTAGAGATGGAGCTGTGAGGATCATTGATATACAGCTGCACAACATCCGCCCCTTCGTGTTTACCCACATTTTTGATATCCAGACTTACTTCGATTACACCACCAGGGCCGGTTTTTTGGGGGGATATTTGGAGATTGCTGTATTCGAAAGAGGTGTAACTCAATCCAAAGCCAAATTCATACAAAGGTTCAGGGCTCATATCCGCATACGGTTTACCCCAACCGTGTTGAATCCAATAGGCCTTCGAAGGTTTGTAATTATAATAAACCGGAAGCTGTCCGACATGGCGCGGAACAGTAATCGGCAGGTGACCGGATGGATTGTAGTCACCGAAAAGAACATCCGCTATTGCATCGCCACCTTTTTCACCACAAATCCAAGGTTCAACAATGGCAGGTATGTTTTCCGATATCCAGCGGATGGATAAAGGCCGGCCATTAATCAGGATAACAATGGTGGGAGTTCCGGTTTCATAGACAGCCTTGACCAGATCAAGCTGCATACCGGTTAAGTCCAGGCTGGCCACATCATACCCCTCACCGTTCGTCCCTTTCTTACCGGGGGTTCTCCATTCATTTTCACCGACAACGACAATGGCCACCTCGGCATTTTCATAGGCTTTACGTGCTTCATCAATTTCGTTAACCTCGTCTCCAATAACATCGCAACCTTTGATATAAGTTACCTTTGTATCAGACGAGATTTTGTTCTTGATTCCATCCAAAACCGTGACAATATCCTGCAGGATGGATATCGACGTGTAGTCTCCCAGCTGATTCGTTTCATGATCAGCATTGGGGCCGATTACCGCAATCGATTTTATATCTTTATCCAACGGCAGCAGGTTGTCTTCATTTTTTAACAGAACAATCCCTTCACGGGCGGCCTGCAAAGCCAGGTCTTGGTGTTCTTGGGTATGGCTTACTTCGACGGCGTGATCTACATCAACCAGGTTGTTTTCAAAAAGTCCAAGGCGGAATTTTTGCCGCAAAATACGGCGGACAGCCCGGTCAATGGTCTCCATCGCCACTTTACCTTCACGCACGCTTTCTACCAATGGTTTCATATAACCTGCTTCGTATGAAATACCAACATCGACTCCCGCTTTGATAGCCAACTGCCCCGCTTCTTTCTGGTCTTTGGCTAGTCCTTCATAAACCAATGTTGAGATACCGCTCCCTTCGCCCAAAACTAAGCCTTCAAATTCTAATTCCTCACGAAGAATTTCAGTTAGAATTTTCTCCGAAGCATGCACCGGCATATCATCGATTTCCGGATAGGTGGCCATGACGCCTAATGCGCCACCGTGTTTAATCCCAACAACCCACGGGGGCAAAAACACTTCGCACAGACACCGTTCGGATATTTCCATGGCTCCACGTTCCAGACCACTGACCGGCTGGCTTTGGCCGGGATAATGGCAAAAACCGGCGACAACTTTATCTCCAGCAGCAATATCATCACCTTGAACCGCTTCAACAATCTCGGCTGCAATACGTGCACATAGATAAGGATCTTCACTGTATCCTTCCTGATTTCTCCCCAATCGTGGATCTCTGTTTGGTTCGATGACCAATGTGAACAACTGATGAATACCCACCGCACGCGCTTCTTTGGCGGCGGCGGTATACATATCTCTTACCAAATCCATATTGAACGTGCTGCCGATGGCCAGCCCTTCAGGAAAGATGGTTCCGCCGGAACACATCAATTCGTGAGTACCTTCCTCAGTTTGCAGAAGAGGTATTTTTAAACGGGTTTTTTCAGTGGCGATCTGTTGCAGTTCATTGAGATATTCCGCCTGCTGCCGGGGACCGTCATGCAGTATTGTATTGGCGAGTGTAAAGAAACCTCCGCCAGGTCCGATATCTTTTGTATACGTCCCTTCGGCAAATTCCCGGCAGGCTTTCATCTTATCTGGAATTTCTCTACCAAGTTCACCGACATAAACGCACGGCATATTCATCTGCCCGATTTTTTCTTCCAAAGTCATGCGGGAGAGCAGATCTTCGACTCGCTCTTCAATTGAATAACTCGAATCCAGGTAGATAGGTTTTTCTTTGGCCAGAGCGAGATTTCCTGAAAGAATAAGAAACAAACAGACGCCCCATGCCATTAATTGGTATAGATTTTTTGTGCTCATGTTATTCTCCTATTTGATAAAGAATTTTATTTGAATTATATTCCGTAGAACAAAACATTTTTGAAAATGACATTATCTGAAGATTCCTCTTTTTAAAGGGTATTGAATGATATAAAAAATTATTTTCTCTTTTTTAACGGCTTCAGGCTACAAAGCTGGCCAATAATTTCGTATTGTTTGTTGGTCACAATTTTATCATAAACCTGGGGAAATTGATAATGTTCAACAATTTTGATCTGGCTTGTTTTGTAGGATATTTTGTCTTGGTGGTCGTTATTGGATTTATTACTTCCCGCAAGCAGCGAAAAACCGTTAGCGGATACTTCAGGGGAGGGAACAGGCTTCCATTTTACGCCATCGGTTTTTCAATCGTTGCAGCGGGTATCAGTTCCGAGCAATTTGTCGGTGAAGTCGGTTACGCTTACAAACTGGGTATGCCGGTGGCGAACTGGGAATGGTCAGTATTCCCGGCGTTGACCATTCTCTTGTGGATATTTATCCCGCTTTATTTCCGTAATCGCATCACGACGATGCCTGAATATTTGGAACGCCGTTTTGGCGGGCAAGTTCGAACTTTATATGCTTGCCTTTTAGTGGCGAGTTATGTCTTGGTCAATTTTGCCGTTGTTTTTTACACCGGCGGCTTCGCGCTGGAAACAATGTGGGGCATCAACAAACTGGTGGCCGTATGGATACTCGCCCTCATCACGGGTCTTTATACAATTTATGGTGGACTAACTGCTGTAGCCTGGACCAGCTCGTTCCAGTGTATTCTGCTGATGGTGGGCGGTATCTATGTTTTCTTCGCGGGTATGGTGATGATTGGTTGGGATTTCAACGCCATACTGGGCACCGGTTCGCAGGCGCATTTAATTACGCCTGCCGATCATGAAGTGCCTTGGACGGCATTGGCTATCATGTTGTTAACCACCCATCTTTGGTATTATGCGAATAATCAATACATTAACCAACGCTGCCTGGCCGCCCGCAACGAGTGGCACGCCAAAATGGGAATCGTCGTGGCAATTGGATTGCAGATACTGTTACCATTGGCCACCACATTCCCAGGCATGGTTTACCGCGTCATCAATCCCACTCTTGAATACGCTGATGCCGCCTATCCCATGGTCGTGGGCACAGTAGTACCGACAGGCCTGCGCGGTTTGGTTGCAGCGGCGATTGTCGGGGCGATCATGTCTACCATATCCGGGCTGGTCAACTCCACATCAACTCTCGTAACTTTGGATATATTTCAACGCTGGAAAGCGAAGGACTGGGAGGAAGAAAGGCTGGTACGGGTAGGACGATGGTCTGGAGCGATTGCCTTGTTGATTGGTGCAGTCATCGCTCCGATCGTTATGAAGTGGGAAAACCTGTTCCGCTACGCACAAGATATCTGGTCGCCGATGGCCGCTCCCGTGGTTGTCGTGTTTCTTTCTGGGGCGCTTTGGGAAAACGCCGGTAAGCGCGGCGCTCTGATGTGCATATGGTTATCTATTTTGACCATTCCATTCATCATTTTCAAAGTGATTCTTTCCGATGCGGGGATTGAAATTCTTCCGTACAATCTTACCAATCCATTGGTGTTCGCAGGTGCTATTACTCTGTCCTCCATTGCTTTGATGTTGAGTTTTTCCGATAAGCGCTCAATCGGCACAAGCATTGTTTATGCCTTATTGATGATTATCCCCATATTCTGGATTGGGGCAGTAAGTCCACGAACCATGGCAGCCATGGTTCTCGCTGGCATGATTCTTTTGATTCTGATATTGGGATATAAAAGACGTAAACCGTTCGAGAACATGTGGGATATGTCGATGCTGACCGCAGCGGCAGATCGATGGTACGCCAACCTTTGGTTGTGGTGGCTGCTGGGAGCGGTTATCATGGGAAGTATCTACATTTATTTCTGGTAAAAGGATGAAACGGCCAACGGTCATGTTCCTGAGTGTATTGTTTAGAAAATGAAACCATGTTGGGATCTGTCGCGGGTCGTGGACGACGGATTGCTCAAATTTCTAAACGTATTGTTTATAAGTGAATAAACCCCAACGGGGTGAAAGATGATAGCCAGCGGGCAACGCCCCTGGAATTATGGTCACGTTACAACCAAAAGCCCTGAAAGGGGCGTAAGAGAATAGGGCAAAGAAGACAAAAAGAAGGAGAGACAATGTTTGACCAGTTTTTCTCAGCAAAAAAGAATATACGATTCAAATTACGTATTGTATTTCTAATTCTCATCTTGTCTTGCCTGAACGGTAAGTTCGGATTTGGCGAAATTATTAAATGCAAGGCCAAAGATACATTGACCGCTGTAGAGATGAATACCGGCGATACACTTGAGTTCACCTTAAAAAACGGTCAAACACGCTCATTAACACTCGGAGAAACCGATGTTCACATTCTCCTGACGAATATCAAAACACCGAAAAAAGGCTTCCACGGCGGTGGAACCATTTATGAATTCAACTGCAAGGTGAATATCGACGGGCATGACATGCAGATGAAACGCTATATTCCAGTGCAAGAGTCCTTTTATGTGCCTTATGTCATCAACGGAATGCGAATCTGGTTTGACGGTGTGCATAAAATGGGTGAATACTTCAATGAAAATCACGGTGCTTGTGTTCCTGAAAAAGATGCACGATTCGCTATTCAAGATATGAACCTGCCAATTTGCCCGCAGGAAATTAAACCGTGGTATCCCAACGA
>CAZXSQ010000213.1:0-5898 GCA_964643335.1 uncultured bacterium | reverse complement strand
CAGAGAATCGTATAACGGCAATGATGTATGGATGGGGCCTTACCAAGGCGCCGATCTCCACGGCGGCTTGGACATCAACATGCCTATCGGCACACCGCTTTGGGCGCCCATCGATTTTGATGAGCAGTTCTATTTCAATTCGCTGGCCATGGGGCACAACAACAACCGCTGGCGCGCAGTACGCAAATGGCCTAATGGAGATACTTGGACTTTGCAAGTCCATCATTTGCTGGATTTATTAATCCCGCAACATACAAAATTGAATCAGGGAAAACACTACGCAGTTGCCGCCGGTGAATTGACCGGTTCACATGCGCATTCACATTTTGTTTTCAAGATAGGACCGGAAGAAGATCAAATCCTGCTGGATCCATGGATCGTTTTCTGGCAACTGTTCGAAAACAACAAACGCCGGGCCAATGAAGTTCATGCTCAAATGGCTTCTTTAAAACCGGCAAAGACTGGCCAGGCTGTTTCGTTTAATAGCGAAGGCTCAAGAGTAGGGGCTACAGGGCATAAACTGAGTTACTATTGGTGTTTCGGTGACGGTGGTTGGTCTAATCACCCGAATCCCGAACATACTTATATCCAACCGGGTATCTATCCGGTTACTTTGACCGTAGATGACGGAGTGAAGAAAGATAGTTTCACACAACATATTCCAGTTGATGGGAATTCGGTAGAGAAACCGGCCTTAATCCTGGATGCCCCCGGCGAAGTAGCGTTTCGTCCCCGGCCCGTTCACGTTATGGATGTTTATGGAAAACCTGTTCAGTTTAGTCCTCATACACTTTCATTCACCGCGAGACCTAAAAGCAACTCGAAGCCTGAACCGAAAATAATCCAAATCAAGAATGCAGGGAAAGGTCAATTAACCCAGGCTCAAGTAGAATTGAAATATTTGGAAGGCCAAGAGTGGCTATCAGTTTCTCATTCCGGAAATGGTAATGCTCAGCAACTTTCCGTTTCTGTCCATGCAAGCAACATGAAGCCCAAGCACGGTATCTATCATGCCATGGTGACGGTGAATTGCCCATCCGCACTGAACTCACCTCAATCGTTTATAGTCAAACTCATCACTCCAAGATATGGTCCTAAAACAAATGTCATTGTAGATAATCTCGATGAAAACTGTTATGTGACTCCATACTTTTGGCTGGCTCCGCGATTTTACGGTAAGTGGCCGCATGGATATAACGACATCTATCTAATGAACGGTCATAGACCAGATAAAGGCGAATTTGTCCGTTTCCAGCCTGATCTAGCTGAGGGAACCTATAAGGTATCTTTCAGCAGCCAAACCCCCTTCCGCCCTACAGAAGAACAAAGCCCCGATATAAGGTTTACTGTAAAAGTGCATCATAAAAACGGCCTCGATACTGTTCACGTGCAACCGCTGAAATCGCGAACCATCGGCGAGTTTGAGTTCAGTGAAGGGTCGGATGGTTATGTTGATATTCTTGCCGGCACCTCCAAAGGTTTGGTGGTTGCGGATGCGATTCATTTTGAAAGGATATCAAACTAAGACTTTTGCTTAAAGGAGTGTAAACATGAGTCAGGAGAAAGTGCCAAGAAGAACGTTCATGAATGTTATGGGACTCGGGACTGTGGCGATGGCGATGCCCAAACAAGCCAAAGCCAGCGAATCCACTTCACAATCAAGACCCCCAAATATTGTTCTGATTGTATCCGACGATCAAGGGTATAACGATTTGGGCTGCTATGGCAGCGAAGAAATCAAAACACCGAATTTAGACAGGCTTGCATTTGAAGGAGCCAGATTAACCAGCTTTTATGTTACCTGGCCGGCGTGCACACCTTCACGCGGCAGTTTGCTGACCGGACGTTATCCGCAGCGCAACGGGACATATGATATGTTCCGTAATTATCTTGTCGATGTCGATCATCTTTATAAAAAGGATGAATATGCCGTGTCTCCTGAACGAATTTTGGGGATGGATACCCGCGAAGTGCTGCTTCCCCGCGTTCTCAAACAAGCCGGATATACAAGCGGTATTTTTGGTAAATGGGATTTGGGCCAGCTACATCGCTTTTTACCCCTGCAGCGGGGATTCGATGAGTTTTATGGCTTTGTGAATACGGGAATCGATTATTGGACGCACGAGCGTTACGGTGTACCCTCGATGTATCGTAATAACTGCCCTACGGTTGAAGACAAAGGCACCTACTGTACCAAGCTGTTCAAACAAGAAGCCTTGCGGTTCATCAATGAAAATAAAGACCGTCCGTTCTTCTGTTACGTACCGTTCAACGCCCCCCATGGCGCATCAAATCTTGACCGGCCTCGTCCTGGTGTGCAAGCGCCGCTGGAATATATCCGTGAACACTATGGTGAATACGATCCGGATGAAAGCAACACCCAACGGTCAAGACGTATGAGATTCATGGCGGCTACCACATATATGGACGAGGCCATCGGGGAAATCCTCGATACGCTGGATCAAAACAATCTGACCGATAACACCATCGTGATCTTCTTCTCAGACAACGGTGGAGGCGGATCAGCCGACAACACCCCGCTCAGAGGCGGAAAGGGCCGGATGTTTGAGGGAGGATTACGGGTACCTTGCATCGTCCGCTGGCCCGGAGTCGTCACCCCAGGTACCGTCTGCGATGAGTTCCTGACATCCATGGAAATATTCCCCATGCTGTGCAATGCAACAATGGAAGAAAAGGACTCCCCTAAGCTTTCACGCGAAGGAAAGTTTCTTTCTGAGTTTTCACAAAAATGCCAGGCGTCCACTGGTCTTCTTCAAGATGTCATACTGGACGGCTTCGATATGAGGCCGGTCTTAACCGGTGAAATGAAGTCCCCACGAAAAGAAATGTTCTGGCAGCGCCGCTCCGATAAAGGCGCACGCGTCGGTCAATGGAAATGGGTCGATTCTAAAAGAGGAACCGGACTGTTCAACCTCGCCAACGATCTTGAGGAAAAGCACGATCTCTCCAAAGAAAAACCCGAAGTCCTGCAAATGGTCAAAGACCGATTCGAAAACTGGAAAAAAGAGATGGAAGCAGCCGAACCAAGACGCCCGTTTCGGGATTTTTAAAGGATTCCGTGGGTTCATACCCACGGCTACATGCTGTCATCCCTACGGGATTTTACAATTCCAGCTCCGCTTCCATTTTCTCCCCCTCTTCCATCATCTTATCCCATGTCACTTCTTCGCCGGAATAGGAGGCCATTCGGCCTAGAATGCTGGTTAGGGTGCTTTGGACAGCGTATTGGCCGTGGTTGACGTAGTTGCCTGAGCGCAGTCCTTTGACGAAGTCTTTTACGTTGTTACCGACGCCGATGTGGCCGGTGTTGTCATGGTCGGTTCCTGGCCAAGGATTGTCTCCGGTGATTTTGACCGGTCCGTTATAGTGAGAGTCGGCTGTGCCTTTTGAACCGTACATCCGGATGCATAGATCATTGTAGCCTTTGGTAAACTGGGCTGAGCTGAAATCCACCTTGATGTCATTCGGGTACCAATACGTTACGATAAAATGATCCCAGCAATCGCCGACATCTGTTCGGGCTTTTCTACCGCCGGTTCCGTGGGCTTTTATGGGGTGGGAGCCGATATACCAGTTAGCGACATCGAGAACATGGATGTTCTGTTCGACGATGATGTCTCCCGAAAGCACGATATCGAAAACCCAGTTGCGCAGGCGTTTTTCGTCTTCAGGCATCCCGGGTTTATCTTTCCTGCCTAATCGGCCGGTATGGTAAAACACATGGCCTAACACTAAATCTCCAATCTCACCGTTATGAACACGGCTGACGCATTCTTTGAAATGGGGACTGTTCCGTGTTTGGAAATCCACCAAGAAATTCATCTTGCCTTTGGCCTTCTGCGAGGTTTCAAGAATGCTTTGGCATCCCGGTACATCGACGGCAATCGGTTTGGCCATCCAAACGTGTTTACCCGCTTGGACGGTGGCCTTGGCCTGCTCAGGATGAAAGTAGGGAGGGCTGGTGATCACCACGGCGTCCACACCGGATTCGATCAATTCGTTATGCGCATCGAGGCCTTTATACAATCTCGATTTTTCAATATCGATCCGTTCATGCATTCGCTGCAGCCGGTCATCGAAAAAATCCTGGGCGGCAACAATTTTGACATCGTCAGGGGCGTTGGAAAGCAGTTGCGTAGTAACATAATTCCCTCGGCCTCCACAACCGATAATACCGAATTCAATGGCTGAATTGGCCGCTGAGCCTTTCACTGATTTAGCGCTGACAATAAGTAAGCCAGTGGTTCCAGCAGCAGTCTCTTTCAGAAAACCTCGTCGAGTGTTTTTATGGTGGTTGTTTTGATTCATAGTATCCTCCAGCTCAAGCGAATTGATATATTTTATTTATTCAGGATAGATGAATGGTGTTTGTTTAGGGAGGGACAGGGTGGCAAGGACAATCCGTATTAGGGAGGAAATGGTAGGGGCGGTTCGGGAACCGCCCCATCGTGATAGCGGGTGCCAAGGGTGTGTTGTTTACACCCTTGACGGATCACCACAAGGGTACAAACAACGTACCCTTGCCACCCTTCTTTTTCCTTACCACCCATCATTCGTCTTGACTGAGGTGGAAATAGTTTTTACGTTGAAAATGAATTTCAACGGAAAGGATGTATCACATGAGAAAAATTATTTTAATGATTTGTGCATTTTTTATTTCGCTATCGAGCATTGAGGCAGAGCCGATTTCTAGTCCAGGATCACGGGGGATTGATTGGATTCGTGTCAAAGAAAAAGTAAACCAATGTGAATGGGCTAAGCATATACTCGATGAACTCAAGAATGAAGTAGATGAGACCATCTCTCTTTACGAACACCCGCCGTTGGGAAAGACCGGCTGGTTGCATGAATACTTTTGTGATGATGATGCGCAGCGTTTGAAATTCGATCCTCAAAAACCGCATGAGCATGTTTGCACCGGTTGCGGGCGGGTTTATTCGGGCGCTCCATATGATGACTGCTGGCGGTCGTTGGTTCATTCACAAATTTGTTCGGCGGTGGAGGATTCAGCAGCGTTTTTCCGAATTACCGGTAATAAGCGATATCTCAATTATGTTAAGAAAATATTGCTGTGGTATGCCGGGAACTTCGACCGGTTTGAACCGCATGGACAACACGCTGGGATTGGCAAAGTTCGCGAACAATCACTGGACGAAGCGACTCAGCTGGTGAAACTGGCCAAAGCGTATTGGGATGTATGCGCTTACTTGAGTCCTGCGGAAAGAAGCACGATTGCGTATCAATTTCTATTTCCCGATGCACGGTTCATTCAGGCACAAACGGGAACCATACACAATATCCACAGTTGGCATAATGTCGCGGTGGGGCTTGCCGGTTTTGCCGTTGGTGAACAAGGATTGGTTCGCAAAGCCATCGATGGAGATTACGGGCTTAAACAGCAGATTCAAGAAGGCATTAGAGAAGACGGATTTTGGTTCGAAGGTTCCATCAGCTACCATTTTTATACGCTCAATTCCATCGAACCGCTTTATATGGCGGCCTGGGCACAGAATTACCCGCTTGAAGGCACTGAGAAGTTTAAAAAGATGTACCTTGCTCCCATTCATTTCGCGTTCCCGAATGGACAGTTTCCAGCCAACAACGATGGATGGCCAGGGCACTCGCTTTACCGTTTGGATAGCTATTTTGAATCGGCCAGCTATATGTGGAATGATTCTCAATTCATCAATGCGTTGTCTGCGATTTATTCCCGCCAAGATCGTTCTAGTACCAAAGCATTGCTTTTCGGAAAAGAAAACATCCCTGCCGATATACAACTACAACAAAACAGTGTTTTGTTTGAAGACTCCGGTATTGCGATACTCAGAAATAATGATATCAATGCGTATGTGAAATATGGGCCTTACGGAGGAGGGC
>CAZXSQ010000212.1:0-11166 GCA_964643335.1 uncultured bacterium | reverse complement strand
CAAACGATTGGCCCAATCAAGAACAGGATTAAATCCAATCTCTCCTTCCGGGCAGAATGCTTTTTTAATCTTCCGCTGGATGTCCTTTGGTTCATCGGTGACAAATACAGCTGTATCCGGTTTGGATTTGCTCATCTTCATCGCTGTCCAAACTTCCTGCAATCGGGATTCATCGATAGGCCACATCGGGGGTTTGCCCAAACCACTCAGAAGGTGATGATGAATGGCAATAGGTGTAATCGTATTTCCATTCGAGTCTTTCAAAGGCTTGGTTCTCATCTGATTGGCTACATCCAGCGCAATCACGTGAGCTTTCCGTTGATCTTGCCCGGCATGGGCCAGATTGACACCGAGCGTATAAATATCCGCCACCTGCATGGGAGGATACACCAATTTAGCAAAGTCAACCGCCTCACCTTCTGCTCTTCCCATAATAGTGATCGAGCGCATAATTCGTTTGAGGGTGGTGTTTTTGCATACCTCCACGAATCCGGTCCAGTAATCCGGATTCTGTTGATATAAATCCGAACCGAGAACAACATTGACATGATCAGGATCTCCACCGGCGGCTTTTAAGCATGCTTTTAATCCTTCAGCGAAATAATCATGCGCAAATGAACGAATCAGTCCAATATCACCACCCAATTTGTCATTGATCCAACTGTGCCAGTCGGCCAGAAAAATGGTGCATTCCACACCGGCCTTTTGAAAATCCGCAACTTTAGCCATGCACTGAATACCTGTTCCTAAATGTATTTCACCGGAGATCTCAAATCCAATGTAATGGCGCAATGGAATTTCTTTTTCCAGATATTCCCGCAGGCGTTCCTGGGTCAGTACTTCCTGGGCGTTGTTTGTAATAAGGTGCAGCCGTTCTTCAAGTTTCATTTGATCAATCATAGAAAAGGGATTATTTTTGAACCTGTTGGACAATCACTACAATTGGTTTTTACTGGATTTTTGAAATAAAAGAAATCCAGGGGGGAGGATTCGAACCTCCGTAGGCACAATGCCGGCAGGTTTACAGCCTGCTCCCTTTAGCCACTCGGGCACCCCTGGAAGGAATTGATCTGTCTTTTTAATTATAACGTAAGGATTTTCTGCCGGAACCTATAGATTAAATCTTCTAAGGGAAAGTTCACGCAGAAAGTGAATTCCTTTTTCCTCACAAAAAAAACATTGTGGTTTCCAAACTTAAAAAGTCAAGGAGAATAGACAGAAAAATAGTACCGTCAGCATCCTGCCAGCCCTTGTACGTCCACGTAACGCCGGCATCTTGCCGGCCCACTATATGCCGCCGTCTCGGCGGCGTTACTATCATCTATTCAACCATTCCTTTTTATAGGGCTTTATCCAATGTGGGGAATACTGTAAAACTTGAATAACAGCGATCTATAAATAATAATACCTGTTTCACTTTGTTTTAAAACCTTTTTGTTTTGAACGATTTTAATGAATTTTAGTTCTTGATTCACAAATGATAATTTGTATAAAAATTCGGCGATAAAAAAACATAAGAATGAGTGGTATACAATGAGATATCTAGTTATCGGCGGGGCAGGATTTATCGGTTCCAACCTAAGTGCCCATTTAAGTTCTCAAGGGGAAGAGGTGGTCATATTCGATAATCTATCCCGCAAAGGCACAAATTACAATTTAGCCTGGCTTCAGGAAAATTATAACCACTGTCACTTTGCAAAGTGTGATATACGCAACCAAACCGAGTTACAAGAAGCGTACAAAACCCACCGGCCTTTCGATGTGGTGATTCATCTTGCCGGTCAAGTAGCAGTAACAACATCGGTGATGGATCCTCGTACGGATTTTGATATCAACGCCGCAGGAACTTTCAATGTATTGGAATTGCTGCGTCAATTTGAAGATGATCCGATTTTCATTTTCTCTTCGACTAATAAAGTTTATGGGGAAATAGCACATGCAGGCATCATCGAGAATGAAACACGGTATGAGTACGTTGATTACCCAAATGGCATTGATGAGACCTGTTCTCTCGATTTTCACTCCCCTTATGGGTGTTCCAAAGGCTGTGCCGATCAATACGTCCACGACTACGCCCGAATTTACGGCCTGAAAACAGTCGTTTTCAGGCAATCCGCCATTTATGGGCCAAGACAGTTTGGAGTGGAAGATCAAGGCTGGGCGGCCTGGTTTACCATTTCCTCGTTAAAGGGCGATAGGCTCAATATTTATGGAGACGGGAAGCAGGTCCGTGATCTTTTGTGGGTAGAGGATCTGATCAATGCCTATCTAAAAGCCATTGAAAGGATCGATACCGTTCGAGGAGAAATCTTCAACATTGGTGGAGGTCCGGAGCGAAGTGTCAGTATCTGGCACGAATTTGGGCCAATTTTAGAAAAAGAAATCGGTTCTACATTAAGAGTAGACTACAAAGACTGGCGGCCCGGTGATCAAAAAGTGTGCATAATGGATATCCAAAAAGCCAAAACACTGCTTAACTGGGAACCCAAAGTGAACATCGAAGAAGGAACAGCCAAATTGGTTCAATGGGTGAAAGATAATTTATCTATTCTCTAAAAACAATGCGGACAAAGGAGTAGGGTTGTCTCAAAACTATGTTAGATGAGTAGGATGCCAAAACATAGGGCAATCCGCCGCGGCGGACTTAGGTTTGCCCCTACAATGTAGGGTTAGACCTATGTGTCTAACCTGTTATGGAACATCCGCATTCTAATCTGCGGGCAGGATGTCCTCACTCCTATCAAATAAACAGCGGCCATTCAGTAATTTTCCAGTGATTTCTGAGGATTTGCAGCACCAGAAACAGTAGAGAAAACACAATGGATTGATAAAGAATATACCGAATCGCCTGTTTGGGTAAATTAAGATTTGCTAAATAAATCCCCAAAACCAATATCAGAGGAATGGTCAGCCCTGAAAAAATATCCCAATCCGCCGGAAAAGCTCGATCCGGGTGCCAGACCAACGTATAAATCAGATAAAATCCTGCCATCGCAATCAACCAAACATGAACCGGGCTTTCCTGATGTTTTTTTGGAAAGGCCAATATAAGTACCAAAATTAAAGGAAAAATACTTGGCATCATATAGAAATATTCATTCATCATGGTCAAATAAAAATCCGGATCCAGAAATGTTTCTATAGAATGGAACATAGCGGCATCGGTTCCCACATTCATAACCTCATCACTCCAAAAATGCTCCCACATAGCATAGTAATCTCCGGCGAAACCGTATTGCAAAACAAAAATTCCAAAAATAAAGCCGAAAACAAAAAAAGCGCCCAGTTGGTTTAGAACATCCTTAAAAGGCTGATGGGAGGGAGTAACCAGGGTTTTCAGATAAGGCAGGATTAAAAAAATGGGTAACCACCATCCAGAAGAAAGATGAATGCAAAACATTATGGCAAAAACCAAACCAACCAACCAGGCGGATATTTCATCCTTTAGATAGCGCATAGAGGCATACAAAAAGAGGGATAAACCAAGATGGAGCAAAGCATAAATTTCAATATTCCCAACAAAAATTTGTGTGTAACCGCATGAACTTAACAAAAGCGCAAAGATATACCCTGTGTGCTGTTTAGGGATCAGCTCTTGAAACACACGCCACAAAAGCCAGGTTGATATAAATCCACAAACAATATCCAGAATGGTTATGCTGACATATGGATCCCAATGAAAAATTCGAATGCCCCCCAAGACCCAAAGCCTGAGAATGAAGGTACCCAATGGTTCCCGCAAATACCGTACCCAATCCTTGGCGACAATACTGTGTTTTAACCAGTCATATCCATCGGGAGAAATATTCTGGCTGCGAAGCAACCACATGACTATCCCGATTAAGATAAGGGTAATAGGTAGTTTTCTGCTAAAGTAACCATTTTCAATCAAATAATTGAATATTTTTGAAAATTCACGGCGAACAGCGATAAATACTTCAGGATGAATCAATAACAATCCCAACTGAAACCATATAACCCGAACAAATACAGCATGCCAGCGTGGAGTATAAAAAGCCCAAAAAGTTCCTCCCATTTCGTTGATCATGCAAAATCCAAAGATAAAAACACCATAAATGGAGGGTATGAAAATCAGCCTTGTCCCATATTCACTTAAAGATTCCCATTGGCGGCTAAGTGTTATCGTTGCAAGGATAAGAAAAAAGGGATAAATCAAAGGTGGTGTGGGTCCACTCTGGAAAAAACCGCCAGGAATCAATAACGCCATCTGAATGATGAAGCAAACACCATGAAGGGTGAGGTCTATTTTAAGGGGGGAAATTTGGGAATTCATGAGTCAAATTTTGTCCCAGGAGTTAATGGATGTCCCCTCAGAAACTGATCCGATGTCATAACTTTCTTACCTGCGGATTGTAATTCCAAAATTTCTATCACGGCATCGGAAGCGGAGACTCGGATCGTGTTAAATTTTGTAGTGAGAAGGGTACCAGGAGTCTCTGGTTTTGTTGGGATAATTTCCGTTTTGAATATTTTCCAGCGATTTCCCTGGTATAGGGTAAAAGCCCCCGGAACCGGATTGAGCCCTCGAACCTGGTTATGAATATCCACGGCTTTTTTCGTCCAATCTATTCGGGCGTCTTCATTTTTTATCAAAGGGGCAAAAGTCGCTTCCTCATTATTTTGTGGAATGCGGGGCGCAGTTCCCTGCTCAATATCGATTAAGGTTTTTACAATCAATTCGGCGCCCTTTTCAGCCAACCGTTGAGCCAAAATTCCATACGTGTCCGATTCAAGGATTGGTTCCTCTTCTTGATAAATCACATCACCGTCATCCCAACCTTTTGAAAGATACATGGTCGAGTTCCCGGTAATGGTTTCACCATTCATGATAGCCCACTGAATAGGTGCTGCACCTCGGTATTTGGGAAGCAATGATGGGTGTAGATTCACGCAGCCATGTTCAGGCCACTCACGCACCTTTTTGATCACAAATCCACCGTAAGCAACGACCACAATAATCTCAGGATTATGGTTTTCCAGCCAAGGCAGCACTTCAAAATCTTTAAGATTTGGTGGCTGGATAAAGTTTATCCCCATTTCGATAGCTGCCAATTTTACCGGAGTCGGTTGCAGAGTTTTTCCTCTTCCAGACGGTCTATCCGGCTGAGTAAGGATACCCTGTAGATCAATTTTGGGAGATTTATACAAAGCGTTCAGTGTGGGTAATGCGAACTCAGGAGAACCCATAAAAACGGCTTTAATGGCCATAATTTTTTCACACCAGAGAAACGTATGTACTGAATATAGTTTAGCCGCCATTGAGGCGGCAAAAATAAGCGTTCAGTATCGTAAATGAATATAAACTTAAGAGGAACAAAAAGAATTTTCAAGTGGTATCAAGCAGCGGCCAATTCCTGTAGTTTTCTACTGATTTGAGCAAATTCAGATTCTTGAAGGTGATCAATGAAAAGCACGCCGTTTAAGTGATCCGTTTCATGGAGAATAACCCTGGCAAGTAGATCGGACGCTTCCATGATAATTTCTTCTCCGGTTTCATGGTCGTTGAATTTGACCTTGATTTGCCGGGATCTTTCTTCGCCTTCAATACCGGGAATTGAAAGGCATCCTTCTTTCATGACGGTTTTCTCTTCACATTCCCAAATAATTTTGGGATTTACCAGTACAAATTTTTCCCCTTCCTCATAGGTATCCACTAGAATGAGTTTCCTCGAAACACCTACTTGTGGAGCGGCTAGTCCGATTCCTCCCGATTCATACATAATATCGAACATATCATCAATCAAACGCTGCAATTTTTTATCATAATTTTTAATATACTTGGCTTTTTTCCGCAGAATTTCGTCACCGTAGATACAAATATTCCGTTTCGCCATAATTCCAATCTCCAAAAAATATTACGTAACGCTGTTCGCCACAACAAATTACCGGCTTTTCAACAGGACGGCGGCATTACATTAATCCGTAACGCCGGCAACTTGCCGGCTTTTTACCTAACTGCCAAAACCGCGGCGTTACTCGGTATATTAACGAGTGAAGAATCTTAGACGTTTACATTGAATTTCCAACCAAGAATTGTAACCTTAAAACAATGCTATAGCAAGAATATATTCTCATTATCTATTTTCAAATTTGATCTTCAAGCGTCAAAGGAGTTATACATTGGAACCTTTTAGTAAAATTGTCGCCATTTTTGGCAGTTCAGGAATCTCTTAATCTTCAACAGAAGCTGAAAAAGCATACCGGTTAGGGTATTTACTCGCTCAATCTTCTTTCGCTATATGCAATGGAGGTTATATGGGGGCAATGGAGGCCTCCAGCCGGGGAGCGTCTGAAGCAGGCGGCAGGATAATCGGGGTAACCAGTAAAACTTTTTCTCATAGAACTCCCAATCCTTACCTTACCGAAGAACGAATGACAAATGATTTATTGGATAGAATTGCAACATTAATGCGCCTAGCCGATGCCTATATCGTCATGGATGGAAGTATCGGGACTCTTGCCGAGTTGTTTGTGGCTTGGAACATGCTTGCCACAGGATGGGATAAACCACTCATCGTTGTCGGAGATTATCTGCGGTGTGCCATGGAAGTGCTACAGGATTACACAGAGATTCGAGAAAAACATTTAGACGTCATTGAATTCGTTCCTGATGAGGCTGCAGCTGTCAACTTTCTCCACCAACATTATAAAATGATCAAATAAATCACGAATATACATCTACACCTTTCATTTTAACCAAATATTATGCTATAACATCTTATTACAATCTAAAATTTAAAAAGCGAGGAGGAGAAAAAATGAAAAATTGTTTCGCAAGAATAGGTATTGTCATATTAGGGATTATGCTTTTGAGTTCAGTTTGTATAGCTCAGGATGAAATAAATTGGAAAGGAGCTGGAATTGCATCGGGAATTATTCGCGGGGAGTTGCGGGATATGAACTTCTCTCTGTCATTAAATGTCGATCCTGATTTAAAGGTTAGTGGTGAAGCCACAGCAGAAGAAGGCAGCGCCCAAATATCAAAGATGTATTTCACTGATATTGATTATAAGAACAATACCAGACATGTGTGTTTAGTGATTGATGTCAGGGTTGATTATGAAAATCCACGGCTCTACATTCTGAAGGGAAAAACCATCCAGGATCGCCTTTACTACGGTGAAGTGTTCATGAAACGCTATGAAGAAGGCGGTGAAGTCGAAAAAGCCCTTGATTTGGATAAACATGAGGCCATTCAATTTTATGAAAATTACGAACCCGAAAGTTTAATGAACGCCATCAAAGCATGCCAACTTCTGGGATGCTTCAAGGTTGAAGGAGATTATGTTGAATAAAGAATAAATTAAAATACTAGCTTGATTTAAACCAACAAATTATGGTCCATCCGGTTATCGCGTACTTATTGAATATATGTTTTTTTTTACCCCAAATGGGGTAATAGATGATAGCCAAGGCTAACAGCCCTGGAAAAATTTTTTAAACAAATTCGTATAACACCCAAAAGTATTCAAATACCGGATGAGCCAT
Organism: uncultured bacterium; assembly: GCA_964643335.1. Taxonomy (GTDB): domain Bacteria; phylum Hinthialibacterota; class Hinthialibacteria; order Hinthialibacterales; family Hinthialibacteraceae; genus CAZXSQ01. Next base: position 3,657 of record CAZXSQ010000212.1, on the reverse strand, counting down.
AATTTTGAAAGTGGAGCCGCCGATCCACGCTTAATAAGTTAGTTTCTTACGGGCCGGTGTAGGGGTAGAGTTCTGTGGATAAGTAGCGTTCACCTGTATCCGGTAAAATGACTACAATGTCTTTGCCGGGTCCCAGTTCTTTTGCGTATTCGAGGGCGCAATGACAGGCTGCTCCGCAAGAGATACCTGCGAAGATACCTTCTTCTCGGCAAAGAGCCCGTGCCGTTTCCATTGATTCTTCATTACTGACCTGCATGATTTTATCGATAATATTCATATCCAGAATCTCGGGCTTAAATCCAGCTCCGATTCCCTGAATTTTGTGCGGTCCTGGCTTGCCCCCAGATAAAACAGGGGAAGCAGAGGGTTCAACGCCTATGATTTTGACGTCCGGATTATTCTCTTTCAGAAATTTTCCGGCTCCTGTAATGGTCCCGCCGGTTCCAATTCCACTGACAAACGCGTCGATTTTTCCCTCCATTTGTTCCCAAATTTCCGGACCGGTTGTTTCGTAATGGATAGTGATGTTTGACTCATTTTTAAATTGCTGCGGCATGAATGCACCTTCGATTTTGTTCACCAGTTCTTCGGCTTTTTCTACCGCTCCTCTCATTCCTTTCGGTCCGTCGGTCAAAACAATTTCAGCCCCAAAAGCGGACAAAATTTTCCGGCGTTCTAAACTCATGGTTTCCGGCATCGTTAATATCACTCGATAATCCTTTACCGCAGCCACCATGGCCAAACCGATACCCGTGTTGCCGCTTGTCGGTTCAATTACAGTTCCCCCCGGTTTCAGCAGACCTTCTTTTTCCGCTTTTTCAATCATGGATAAACCGATTCGTTCCTTTACGCATCCTGCTGGATTCTGGGCTTCAAGTTTAGCCCATATAGCCGCCGATCCATTGACCGGTAATTTGTTCAATCGAACAATTGGTGTATCACCAATGAGTTCTATGATGCTCATTGCACGTTTGGGCATATTGACCTCCTAATTAATGAACAAATATATGAACCGTCCGTCCAAATTTAATTGCCGGTTTTTTTTTATACAAAATGTTCCTACCACAGAAAAAAACAAACCCGTTTTCATTTTTGAATGTGGAATTATGCGGAACTTGGCTTACTATTATATTCTATGTTAAATATATAATTTAGACAACGTAGCACATTTTTTTTATAAAGATTCAATTTAAATGCAAACTCTGGATTTTGAAATCAAAAATTTACCTGAACCAGTCAGAATTGACAAGTATATTGCCGGCATAATGCAAGATTTGTCGAGAAACCGTATTCAGCATCTCATTAAATCGGGATTTGTCAATCTGAATAAGACAACGGTCAAGCGAACCGGTGAAAAAGTTAAATCAGGAGACCGGATAACTCTCCATTTACCTCCTCCGGAACCCAGTGACGTACTACCCGAACCGTCGGCTTTGGAAATTCTATATGAAGATGAGCATATTGTTGGAATAAATAAACCGGCAGGTATAACCGTACATCCAACCGAGCAGAACAAAACCGGCACTCTAGTGAATTTTCTTCTTCATCATATAGATAATTTATCAGGAATAGGAGGCGTTTTACGTCCAGGTATTGTGCACCGGCTGGACCGTGTAACCAGCGGTGTGCTGCTGGCCGCCAAAAACAACATCGCCCATCGAAAATTAAGTGAACAATTTAAAGCACGCAGAATCAAAAAGGTTTATTGTGCACTTGTTCACGGCTCTTTATCCAATATCAAAGGCAAAATAGATCTTCCCATCGGCCGTCATCCCACGAATCGGAAAAAAATGGCCATTGTTCCGGAGGGGCGGCGGGCCATAACATATTATCGAATTTTGCAGACAGGACTAGGCGGATCATTCATTGAGGTTTATCCTTTAACAGGACGTACGCATCAAATTCGCGTACACCTTAAGCATGTGGGAATCCCTGTTGTCGGAGACTCGGTTTACACCCTAAAAAAATATGCGGGTAGAGGTGAAATGGTACGTTTATTTCAGGATTATCCGGGTATAGCACTCCACGCACATACTTTGAAATTTACGCATCCTATATATAATCAGGAAATGTATTTTGAGGCGCCTCTTCCCAAATTATTTGAGCAAGTACGGAGTAAGTTGAAATGAGTTCATCGGATAACCGCCGTTTGGTAATGTCTGCCGAAGACATGGAGCGGACAATATACCGAATGGCCACTCAAATTTGGGAAAAAAGTGCGGGAAAAAATCTGGCCTTGGTTGGTGTTCGCAGCCGGGGGGTTACAATTGCTCAGCGTATTAAGCCGCTTATTGAAGACATGGCAAAAAAAGAAATTCCTTCGGGCGCATTAGATATCGGATTATACCGGGATGATATCGGTATCACAGCGATTGCTCCCGAAATACGAAGTACAGAGATTCCTTTCGATGTGGAAGGCAAAGATATTATCCTGCTGGATGACGTTATTTATACCGGGAGAACAGTGAGGGCCGCTTTGAATGCATTAATTGACCTTGGCCGTCCGGATCGAGTGCAGATGCTGGCTCTTATCGATCGCGGTCAAAGAGAATTGCCCATTCGAGCGGATTATGTCGGGAAAACAGTGAAAGTGTACCCCAATGAAAAAGTCACCGTATGTCTGAAGGAAGAAGACGGGATTGATGGTGTGTTCATCACCACTAAGGAAACAGAATAAGAAAAATCCATTAAAGAATCGCTTAAATGTGGAAGAGCACCAACATGACTGAATGGCAAAGAAAAGATTGTTTGGGACTCCGGGGAGTGTCACGCGAAGAAATTGAATTGGTCTTGGATACTGCCCGATCCATGAAGGAAGTTCAGACCAGAACGGTCAAAAAAGTCCCCACTCTTCGAGGAAAAATCGTTGTCAATCTTTTTTATGAACCTAGCACGCGAACTCGAACTTCATTTGAATTGGCCGCAACACGCCTCAGCGCCGATGTCATCAACATTTCCACTGCTCAAAGCAGCGTGGTGAAAGGTGAAAGTGTTACGGATACGGCTCATACGCTAAGAGTGATGGGAGCGGATATTATTGTCATTCGACACAATGTTTCGGGAACTCCCCATTATCTCGCCCATAACATCAATATCCCGGTAATCAATGCTGGAGACGGGACAAATGAACATCCATCCCAAGCTTTACTCGATATGTTTACTATTTATGAACATAAAGGCACCATTGAAGGATTAACTGTAGCCATTGTCGGTGATGTTTTGCATGGGCGGGTTGCGCGTTCCAATATGTGGGGTTTGTTAACCCTGGGAGCCAAAGTCAGATTTGTGGGACCTCCGGCGTTGATTCCTTCTTATGCAAAGGATTTGGGGGTTGAAATATACCATAATCTCGATGAAGCCATTAAAGACGTGGATGTCATCAATCTCTTAAGAATTCAGCGGGAAAGAATGGCCGGTAATTTCTTCCCCAGTGTTCAGGAATACAGCTGGATTTATGGAATGAATATGGAACGTTTGAAACAAGCCAAACCTGGCGCCTTAATTATGCATCCGGGTCCCATGAACCGCGGCATCGAGATCATGTCGGATGTGGCAGATTCAAAATCTTCCGTTATTCTTGAACAGGTTACCAATGGAATTGCCGTTCGAATGGCACTGCTTTATCTGCTTATTGGACGGGAAAAAGAAAAAGGCTCA
>CAZXSQ010000211.1:9667-11166 GCA_964643335.1 uncultured bacterium | reverse complement strand
CCCTGGTTCGGGAACCGCCCCTGCCTTTTGCGTTAGTTCAACACTCTCCGCAAAATCCCAGTTCGGTCTATCCAGGCCGCTCGGACGACTTCGAATTGTGATCGTGTGACTTTCCAGCGTGGATCGTCTTCCGCAAGATCGTTCGGCAGTTCTTTCACATACTCGGCAAAAAGTGAGGAGAGAAAACCAAACGCATACCGCGGCGTCCCCAGCGTGGTCAATGTTTCTTTAAAGTAGTTGAAATCAAATCCGTCTTCAAACATATCGAAGAGCTTATAATCAGGGGCGTCTTCCGTCTTGCTGGCTTGAAGACGTTGATTGGCGATCTCATACAGTTCCTGGCCACCCCACTTCAACTCCGGAATAAGATTGGATTTATCCAGCCGGATGCGTTTAAGATCCTCCGGCGAGGCGTTGCGGTAAATCTCTTCCAACTCGAGCGGCAAAAAGAGTTTCAACCCCAGTTGTGGATACTGGAGTAATTTGATGTCCAGCATTTTCTCGATAAACTCTTTCATCAGTTTCTCATTGGAACTGAGGAGCGAGGGTTCATCGATGCGATCAACCAGAACGTATATCCCTTTGTATTTAAAAGATTCCAGCACATCGATAAAACGATGCAACAAGTTGTAACGGCTGGCCTCATCTGAACCGGTTGGCAGTATGAACTCCCGGCGTTCTTTGGGATAAAGCCCTGAAATAAGCTTATATAACAATGCCGGATTGTTGGGTAACACTTTGACGCTTCGGTCGGCTTTGGCGGCGGTGTGGTGCATGGTTGAGCGCAGGATGAACGCAGTTCCCCACGTAATCACCAGGCCTGCCAAGCCAATGAGATACCAGTAAAGCGCCGGACCGATGACGATTCCGGTTAAAATCGGGGTTAACCCGATCAGTATACTGATGACAGTGAATAACAGATAAATCATCCATCGAAATACGGGTAAATGCGTAGAATACCTGAAAATTCTGGATAATTTCTTAATGGCCTCCGCTGTGGTGCGCTCATCGGAGTTGTAATACAGCGAGGTCATGAGCAGCAGATAAATTTTTTGCTTGTGGGTGATTTGATTCTGTTTCTTTCCGTAAGAAATAATTTCATCAACCAACTTGGTCACGCTTAATGACAGCATGCAATCCAAGTGATCTGCAATTTTCCAGCGGTTGACGACATCCTGAGCCGCCTGAGGAGTATCCCGTCGTGCACCGATATTCTTCCGGAAACGTTCGGTGAATGGATTGTAATCAATATACTCGATCAAGAAAACTTTTTCGTCCGGATTCGCCTCATTGAATTCCTCAATCCGCCGCTTCATCATCAGGCGAAGCGCACTCTTGCCGCTGCCCTTCTCGCCAAAAACAATGGCAGGAGCGGGAACCCGGGGATTACCGAATATCCGGTCGAATCCCCAATGCACAGCGGACGAATCAATCGCATCTAACGTTAAATCCTTATCCGCGTCCTCACAGGCAAAAGGATCTTCCTTCAACCCCCAATG
>CAZXSQ010000211.1:0-9657 GCA_964643335.1 uncultured bacterium | reverse complement strand
TTCACGCCAGGTTTGTGTAAACATATTTATGAACCTTTCTCAACCTCAAAATAAAATATAATTCTCTATTATGTTCGCTAAAAAAATCTTGTCCATAGCAAGCAATCAATGAAGCGCAGGCCTCCCGCCCATAAGAAGCCCGGGCATCTTGCCATAGGAAGCGCAGGCCTCCTGGCCCCATCTGTGAATGAGAGGAACACAAGCATCCCGCCATAAGGAGCGCGCCTCCCCTTGTCATCGACTTACCGATAAAAATAATATTTTGAACCCTGAAAGGGTTACATATGATAGCCCAGGGCAATCGCCCTGGGAACTCATCGCAATAGACCCAAAGCCCTGAAAGGGCGATAGAATTCTTAAGTTAATGACATTGGCGGACATCTTCCCCGCATTGGTGAGATAGAATGAATCACCTTTTCTGACCCATCATTAAACTTCGGGAAAAAATAAACCCATCATAGAACATATGCTATAATAAATAATTACAATTAACAGAGAAGTAGGATGGATCACGTTTTTCGACCCATCATTAAAACTTTGTTAATGAAAGGTAAATTATGCCGAATAAAGATGAAATCCGCTGGCGTCAACGTTTGGAGAATTTCGGCAAAGCATTGGCTCAATTGGAAGATGCCTGCCGGAAAGCTGACTACACCGATCTCGAACGGGCGGGGTTGGTGCAAACGTTTGAATTCACCTTTGAACTGGCATGGAAGACGTTTAAAGATTTGCTTTTTTACGAAGGATTCGACGTGAAGACACCGCGTGAGGTGATCCGCCAGGCCTTTGAAGTGGACTATTTGGACGAAGAGAATGCGGAATACCTTTTAGATGCTTTGCAAAAGCGAAATCTGCTCAGCCATACCTATGAGGAACAAACCGCCAAAAAAGCCGAAGAATTGATTAAAGAACGATACGCTCCTGCATTGCGCAAAGCATACGGCCAGCTGGAGAGCAAGCGCACATTATGACTGACGGTTTGAAAGACGGCTACCGAAAGAAGATCATTGAAATTCTTTCCGCAAATCCACGAGTGGAACGGGCGGTTCTATTCGGTTCGCGGGCGATGGGAACCCATACTTCGGCATCGGATGTGGATATAGCCCTATTCGGCGATTCCCTTACACTGGACGACCTGGCGCAACTTGCCGAAAAAATTGATCAACTGCCTATTCCGCAACGGGTGGACCTTGTGCTCTACCATCGCATTGAAAATGAGAATCTTGCTAAGCATATTCAACAACACGGCATCGATTGGTTTAGCCAGAATGAGGATGAGAATGATTGATGAAGTAGGTTGGATCACGTTTTCTGACCCATTATTAAAATTAAAGAAAAACACGATAACCAACATTCAATGCTTTCCCCAGTTTCTTGGCCATTTCCCTGCTGATCGGGCGTTTGCCGTTCTCCATCTCTGAAATGTGATGCCGATGGATACCGGCCATTTCCGCCAATTTTTTTTGCGTTAATCCCTCTTTGATACGTGCTCCAACCAATAACCTCCCAGGTGAGGGATTCCCGATCACCTCTTGTGCAGAAATCCCATCATCTGTGTGAATCGCTTTTATTTGGTAGCCTGTAGATTTCACTTGGTTTTTGAGCTGATCAATTGTATCCCGTGGTCCTTCCAGTTCAACGAATACTCTTTTCTCTGAATCGGATACAATAGGGCGCTTTTTCATGGGTACCGACATAAATAAACTCCACTAGCCGAATGTTGTTTCGGATGGCTTCCCAAACAGCGACGTAAGTTGTTTTTCCTTTTTTTACATGGCAGTGGTGTATATTTTTTCTTATTTTGCTGTAATGACTCCAGTTTCCTCGTACCGGTCCATAAATTTGAATTTCCGTTACCAAAACATCCACAGCCATCTTTACGATGTCGGGTAAAGCATCGTATTGCTTTTTCGCTTTGTTTGAAAATTTTACCGTCCATTTCATAAAATCCAAGAGTACCGGTTATTGGTACTCTTGCCTAATGGAGTAGATAAGAGAATTAGTATGAATCACGTTTTTTGACCATTAGAAAATTTTGGTAAAAAGAATAAACCCATCATTGAACATATGCTATAATGAATAATTACGAATAAATTAAACAGCTTATTTGTACGAATCAGATTTTGAATATTTTCTGGATAATCTCTCTTGAAGCCTAAAAATACGCACAATTGCTTCTAGCTCCTTGATTATTTTAACTTTTATGTTAAAAACATGATAAAAGAACCACTACAAATAGGTACTCTCAGTTTTTATGTTCTTCGCGATAAAAAGACAGGTCGCTGTTATATTGAAGATTTCCTCGAATCACTAGATAAACATCATAAGAAAGACTTTGTAAAAATCGTTCGATATTTTCAGAAGTTTTCAGAAAAGGGTGAATTGCCGAGAAATAGTGAAAAATTCAAACACGTTAAGGACAAGATTTACTCTATCAAAAGCTACCAAGTTAGGATTTTTGGTTTTTATTACAGCAAGAGTGAATTTATTCTTACCAATGGGTATAGAAAAAAGACCCAAAGAATTGATCCAAAGGAATTTAATAAAGCAAAAGTTATACGTGAAATATTTTATGGAGGAAGAAAATAATGAAAAAGGATAAAACGTTACAAGAATGGCTTTCTTCGGAGATTGAAGATATGAAAGACGATCCAGAATTCATCCTTGAAGGTGTTATTCTTGAGTTAACGGAACAGATATATACCGAAATGGAGAATCAAGGACTTTCTAAAAGCGAACTTGCACGAAGATCTGACATGAAACCTGCAGCAATTACAAGGTTCTTCAGAGGGCAAGAGAATCTGACCTTTGCTACTGCTGTGAAACTTGGAGCGGCTTTAGGAGTGGAATTGCATGTGTTCTATAAACCGATTTCCCGTGAACAGGAAGATAAAGATAAAGATAAAGTGGTTCCGAATATTGATTTATATGATAAAGTATTCCATATTTGATGAAAATTTCCCCAAAAAAAGTTCGGGCGGGTATGTATCGAACGGCGCAACAACTCGAATTCCCCCCACCCCCTTCGATCTTGAGCGGTAACTTTTTCAATGAAAAATGCTGACCCCAAAAGCCCCAATTTAAATTCTCATTTGGAACGATTTCACAGATATCTAAAGGAGGAATGCTATACACGAATTCCTCGCTCATTATCATCATGAAAGAAACCACCAAGGGCTGAATAACCATATCATTGATCCTGGTAATGAAGTTGAAAGAAATGCGGGAAAAATTGAAATTCGCAAGCGTCTCGGTGGTATGTTGAAATACTATTACCGTGATTCAGCGTAATGCGCTTTATCTCAGGTAAACGATTCCAAAAGTCTATCCCTAACTGGCAATTGTTGGCTTTTCCTAATACAACTACCCTATAGTTGATCAATCAAACGTTGGATTCGATCGAGATTCACTCGAAATATCAATCTCAAGTTAATACTCTCCAAGAACATGTTCAACATTCGAATATTTTGACCATACGGGCTTCGGGAAACCGGTGTCCCTACCGCGACGCATTTTGTATATCTCCTACTGAGAATTAAGAGAAAAACGTTTCTCTCACTCGTTTTTTCGCATTATACCACTTCTTCAGCGATGGATGTTCAAGCAGTTCTTCATGTTTGTCCAAATACTCAATGGATTGATTCATTAAACCGTCCCATTCTCGGATATCCCCCGGATCATGTAAAGTCCAACCTAGTTCATTGAGTGTCCAATTTGCTTTGGCTGAATTCATCATTTGAGAGGTTGTTGCGAGATTGTCTGGATTGTTGCTGCCTCCCAGGACTATGGGGATAATGTGATCGACCGTTGGGAACAATTGCCAATAAGCAATATGCGTTTCATCCATTTTCCAATGGGGGTGATAGGGGAAAACATCTGGTAATTCGAGTGAGATAATACGTAAAGCACCTGGGAATAGTAATTTTGAGCCAGAATACCGATCAATAAATCCATCCCGTATGAAAATTTCTAAGCAGAATTCCACTGAATACGATCTCGAAAACGGTTTTCTGGGCACATGAGGATATTTCTCGTTGATGATATCCTTTGCTCCTTGCTTATTGTTTTCAGCAAATTTTTTAAAAATTTCTTGGAGAATATCGGTTTTGTTTATCATAAAAAATTCTATCGACAAAAATCTAGAAGGATTTTCTTCCGTTTCAAAACAAATTCAATCATATTCGAACCTTCCATTCCAAGCAATGAAACGGCAATTCTCATCTTGATTTGATGGAAATTTTTCCCTTCCAATCGAACGTTTTTTCATCGATCTACTTGCATTCCTTCTTTATCTGTGTTATAATTATATTACGATTATATTCTATAATAGGGAAGGTGCAACCATGACTGTTCTTAATGAGACCATGATGATGAGATATCCGGCAGGAACTATCGAACGGGCAAACAAATTAGCCAAAACAATTGGGAATGATCCGCAATTCAACGCAACCGGCAAAGTAACCAAATCCCTTGTTTTGCGCGTTGCGGCACTCAAGGGACTGGAACTTTTGGAAGAAAAGTACATGATGAAAACAGGAAAGCAATCGAGGTGATACCATGGCATCGATCTACAAAAGAGGCGGAAAGAAAAACCGGACGGGAATTTATAGGATTAAATACTTTGATGAAAACGGTAAGCGGGTAGATATTCGGGGATGTTCCGATAGAGAAGCGACACAAGCCCTGGCAAGAAAACTCGAATCCGATGTATTGCTTCGAAAGAATGGAATCATCGATTCTAAAGCCGATAGATACGCAACGGAAGGAAGAAAACCGATAGAGAACCAGTTAGACGATTGGAAACAAGACTTGTATTCCCGAAACGTTACTGAAAAGCAAGTTCAACTCTCACACTACAGAGCGAAACGGCTTCTATCTCTGGCAAACATAACCCGTTTTGCGGATATTACCCCATCGGCAATTCAAAACGCACTTGCGAAACTGAAAGAGGAAGGAAAGTCAGCCAAAACGTTAAACGATTATTTGGCAAGCGTAAAACAATTTTGCTCATGGGCACGAAGTGATGGAAGGATCATGGAAAACCCTATCGATCACGTTAAGGGATACAACACACGCCTTGATAGGCGGCATGATCGAAGAGCATTAACCAATGATGAAATTAAACGGCTTCTCAAGGCCACAGAAAACGGCAACACGCTTCAGAAATGTCCAGGCAAAGAACGTGCTTTGATCTATCGCCTTGCTTTGCTTTCGGGTTTACGTGCGAATGAAATCAAAACCCTGAAAAAATCTTCCTTCGATCTCGAAGCGAATCATCCAACAGTCACGGTTGAAGCGGCTTTTTCCAAGCATAGACGAAAAGATGTTCAACCGCTTCCAATCGATCTTATTCCTCTTTTGCAGGATCATTTACAAGACAAAAAGATGGATGACCTTGCTTTCCATATGCCTTTAAAACTTGTCAGAGCGTTAAGAAAAGATTTGGAAGCGGCAAAGATAGAGTATAAAACGCAACATGGTTATATTGATTTCCATGCCTTGCGCCATACCTTCATCACTCGATTGATCAATGCCGGCGTGAATCCGAAAACAACACAAATTCTGGCAAGACATCATGATGCTTCATTAACATTGAATACCTATACACACGTAGAATTGATCGATCAGTTAAAAGCACTCAAAGCCTTACCTGCGCTTGACGACAATCAGGAATCCACCAAACAGAGAATGCAGGCAACAGGAACGGCAGGAAAAAACGAGATCGATGAATCCCCAAACCAGCCAGGTTTAAAAAGTGTAGACACCTACGTAGACAGTCATGCGGCTTTTCCTGTCTCGAAGGATCATTTAACGGCACAAAGCGAAGAAACGAAAGCGGGATGTAACTCAGATAATTTGAGGATGTAAAACACTGTTCGGCAGGATAAGTCACTCTCAGTCAACAGGCACAAAAATAAGCAGGAGACGGGATTCGAACCCGCGACCTTCTCGTTGGCAACGAGAAGCTCTACCAGCTGAGCTACTCCTGCTTCGTTTTCGCAATCTGCTGTCAACCGAAATAATATTATTTCCACTACTCGCTAAAATGTCAAGGCATTATTTCGGTTTAATATCTATACGGAGAAGTGAATTTTCATACACTTTAATCCTTTTTCTTTTTGCCGATAGAGTATAGATGTCTTTCATACAATTTATACAGTTCCGGATCATCCTGTTTGATTTTTTCGATCACTTTCTCCTGCCGCCAAATACGAATCATTGAGCGATGAACCAAATAAATCGCTAAAACAATTAGCCCAGTGCATATGATCAATAATGGAATAATAAGGTGGTAAGTTTCCAACGCATCGTAGGACCCTGAAGTGGCGATCAACAAAGTCAACACAGACAAAGGAAGGGTGAAAACCGCAATCCCCGTCCGCATAACCGCCAAGGCGGTTCGTTTCTCGGCCAGGACCAACTGGATACGGTTAATGTTAACTCCTTCTTGTGAAGTTGGATTTAATTCGTTGATGCCGTCGCTCAATTTGCCCCTCTCCAATTAAACAGGATCCACACAATAAACACAATTTTGGTTAAAAAAGAAGACTAGGCAAGGTTTGTTAAAGAACTGGAAACAGGATCAATTCGGCACACAAGGTACAAAAATTATTCTTTTGTTTTCTGTAATTCGCTCTCAGCCTGCACTAGTTGATCCTGGAATTCCGGATGAGAAGATACCCAAGAACGCAGCTCCGACAAAGCCTGCTCAGCCTGGTCTAAATGTTTTGTCCGAATCAGCGACTGGATCAGAGTTAGATAGCCTTCCGCGACAGATTCAAAAAGCAGGGGATAAAAATATTCAATCGTGGAAGGGGAGCATAAAGAATCGAAAAATTCCCGTGAAAAATATAGACTTCGCAAAATGATTTCATTATCACGGTATACCGGCAGAATTTTTTCGAAAAGCGGAACTAACTGATCCATCAATTGTTTGACCCGTTTTATTTGTTGAGGCAGGTCGCGATGAGCCGCCTTCAGTATTTGATCCTCGAGACGTGAGAGACTTCGCCACATTTCATCCTTCGGTATGCCTTCTCTTTTTGTAAGCGAATCTGAATAAGCCTCGATCAAACGGATATTGTCTCTGGACTTATCCAGTTCATGCCACATTTCTCCCAAAATTTTATCAAAAAGACGCTGCTTTTTTCGTTCTGTATTTTCATTATCCGGAGTCCGGTACAAGACATGGGAGATATCTTTCAACGAACGAAAATGAACCTCAAGAATATTGTCTATTGTTTCATGAGGAATGTGACCGGTTCGTTCGTATTCTTCAAGCAATACGCGCACGAGTTTACGGCTTAGATAAAATTCCTTCAGGAATTTTATCCGTTGATGGTTTCGCCAGCTGGTTTTTGTATCATAATGAATAGATACCATTATTCACTCGACTTACTTGTTGTTTTACAGCCTGGAAAACTGTATCGCTTTTCAGCAGCATCATGCAGTGTGGGTCTTTATCACAACGGGTCAAATAGCAACCAAGACAGTCGATGTCTCCTTGCAATATAACTCCCTGATCGTACAGTTCCAATTCCTGAGCGGAAGTAGGCCCCACCAGGCAAACCACCCGTTTCCCAAGTCCGAGAGCTGCATGAAGCCCAAACGTATCTCCCGTAACAACGACAGAACACAAATTCAAAATAGCGAAAAATTCCAGCATAGAGGCACGCAATCCGGCATCCACAAAAGGAACAGTCATAGCGGACATGACTTCCTGACCGCGGCGGTAATCCGCCGGTCCGTATAAAATCATGATGGATGCCCGCAGCTCATGATGAATCCGTTCCGACAATTCAATAAAACCTTCAACCGTCCATTTTTTATGCTGCCAGCGTTCTCCCGCCCCGACGTTTAGTCCAATAACGGGTTTACTCGTGTTTAAATTGTGTTTTGCAGCAAAGAACTCCGCTTTTTGTACCTTGTCCGGAAGCAGGGGAACCATGATGGGGTGATTTGTATTGGGTGCACTGAGAATCTGGCGCATATGTTCCTGGTAGGTCACAGTATTTGATTTCTTTTTGTCATCCCATAGGCTCATGTCCAGCCATTCTTCACTTTCGGCATTGTATGGAAACACCGTTCCATCATTCTTCCGGCCAAAACCTTTGAATACATCCGCAGAAATACGGGCAGCCAAAGCGGCTGCTTCCGGCGCAAGATCGAAATTAACGCAAAGATCGAATTTCTCGCTATCGAGAATAACCAAAGTCTCTTCGGTAAAGGGCAAAGGCCTGTCAATAAGAGGATTGTGTTTTATGAGAGAGAAACTTCTCCGCCCGCACACCCAGGTGATGTGGACGTGAGGTAGCATCTCTTTGACTGAACCTAGTATGGCGGTGGTGCGAAGCACATCTCCCGCCGCTCCCAATTTAATGATCAGCACCCGTTTCTCAATCGGATCAAGATAAGTGCATCCCTCACAAACAACACCATGTTCTTTGTGAGGACGGCAGGGCCGGTCTCCCTGATAATATCTGCAATGGGTGTATACAGTTCTCAAAGTGGATTACTCTTTCTTCTCATCCAAATACATTTTGGCTTTTGTTTGGAATAGTCCGTATTGTTTATTTCTGGCCAGTTCCTTTAACAGACTGGTTCCCTCTTTTTTCTTTCCGCCTTCATACAAGGCCATGCCAAGAAGAAATTTGGCTTGAGGAACAGCGTCATCATCCGGGTATTTATCCAAAAACCGTGTCATGATTTCAGCACAATGATTAAATTTTTCCTGATAAAATGAGCGGGCTGCCTGCATAAAAAGCATGATGGTATATTCTTTCTGGGCTTCTTCCAGTAGTTTCTTGGAGATACCGTCCCACTGAAAAAGGCGGACAAAATGTTCCTCAGCCTGGCCGAATAGAGTTCGATTAGTCAAACCTTTGGCATAGAGCAAAATCATTCTTGGATTGTCTTTCATCTTTTTGATCTGGCTTTCCAGCAAAGTGAAATTCTCAATATCGTTCAGCACCTTGTTCATGCTGGCGGCCAGAACTGTAATTTTTAATTGATCCTCCTCGATCCGATACGATAAAAGTTCCCGCCCTTTTGAATCGAAAAAGAGCACCGAAGGAAAAGCCTTAACACTGTATTTGGTCACCAGGTCTCCGTTCATGTCGATCTCCACTTGGGCGAAAATAAACTTGTCGTAATATCGCCTCAGCAGAGGATGCTGCCATACTTTTTTGTCCTCGCGAATGCGTCTGGATTGCAGGTGATAGAAATAAGCCACAACCGGTTTGTTCCGCTCTGCAGCCTTCTTTAAAGCTTCATCCATCTGGTTCCAAAATGATTCGGATGAAGCAGGAATACTCCATATGCCCATAAAAAGTAATGCTATCAATAAAGTCTTCATTCTATACATTTTCATAAAAATCCCTTGCTCTTACGGTATGACATTTTTCTCTTATCAATAGTATATAACCATATTCAACGTCTGCGGAGGAGGAGAGTGTTGAGGTTTATGGTCCAAGGGGTATGAATCGCTGCAAAAAGAGCTGCAGAAGATCGCCAATGAAGCAGCGGTGGGCAAACGATATGTGGATAAGTTCCTGAAGGTGTATCGCAAAAATGGGAATGAGGCTTGGGTCTACATTCACATCGATGTACAGTCCCAACGGCGTGCCAGGATTCCCGAACGGATGTATATCTACAACA
>CAZXSQ010000210.1:1969-11208 GCA_964643335.1 uncultured bacterium | reverse complement strand
ATCGGGAGCGGGAGCTTGTGTAATGCGGGTTTCCGGTGCAGACTTAAATGTATTGAAATCAAAAGTTTCAACCGGGGTTTGAATATTGCCGGCGACATCCTCTGCACGAACCTTAAATACATATTCTCCATCAGCCGGTGTTTTTATGGTCGTATACGTTTCGGATTGGACTTCTGACCAGGGTTTGTCACTGTATGAAAAAGAATATCCAAGCCTGCCGGTTGCGGAAATGTTATCATTACCTTTCCATCGAAATGTGACTGAGCGTTCGATAATATCAGGTGAAGTCGGTTCCACAATTTCGGAAGTAGGCGGAACCTCGTCAGTCCGCATATAGGTCAACCAGCTGGTTTCGCCCTGCCCCGCTTCCCAAACCACATGAAATATACCATCTTTATACGTCATTCGTGGCAGTGAACGGACAAATTGCGGCGGGGACAATTCGATATCTTGCGACGTATTGTTTTCTTCCTTTCTGAAATGAACGGCTATTTGCTCATATACTTTACGCTCAATCCAGGTGGCATAGCGTTGGCCATCCACAATATGGAGATCCATCAGCATGCCCTGATTAAAATATTTACGATCCTGAAAATAAGGACTCCAAGACCTGCCATTATCTTTTGATTCATAAGTTTTGATATCCGCATTCTGATTGACGGTTAAAAAAATACTCCCTTTATAAGGCCCGTAAAAAGTAAAAATATGTGGAATTCTTTGAGCAAAAATTTCATCAATTTGAGTAGGTGGAGTGAATGAACTGCTTCGAACATTGAAGCTTGAAAAATAAAAGGTGGAACGAGCTTGTTTCCGTCTATTTGCTAAGGTATCTTCTTCCGTTCTTGTTTCATAAAGCGATTCGACTGATTCCGGAGAATAGCTCGGACGCTGCGCCATGGAAATTTTCCCCAGCGTCTCTTCTAATGGCGTTTCCAGCCAGGTCAGCATGACTTGTCCTTCAGCCAGTAAAAAGCGAGGCGAGAATGCATCATTTGGAGTTTGGGTGATTTGCTCGGCTTCCGACCATGTTTTACCACCATCCGTACTTTCTGCGAAGAAAAGTTGAAAAGCGGTGTAAGACTCCACTTCAACCAAGGCAGGCCACACGATAACAATTTTCGAATCAGTAATAGCGATGGTAGGAGCACTGCATACGCGTAATTCAGGTGAAATATCGATAGGCTCTCCCCAGGTTTTCCCTCGATCGTCCGAAAAGATTAACTTGATATTGGCTTGGCGGTAAACCACATAAACCTGATCACCTTTAACGGCAACAGCGGGCATTGAAATGATTTCTTGAACACTGGTTTTCTCCCGTACAAGATATTTCTCCTCACACCAACCTCGTACCTGGCCCAATACGCTCGCGGGTATCAGGAGTCCCATAAAAATGCATACGATAAAAAAAGCGATTCCTTTTACAATAAAAGAACGTGTCATTCAAAATTCTCCGGTAATTTAAATTTTTCAAGGTCATACTTTAATGAGCTTATTAGAAATAGTATATATCCTTATCACTGAGAAAGTAACTTAAATGGAATATCAAGACCCTTTTGGAGAAGCAGTCACAAATATCCAAACCCATTGATGTATTTGGAAAAGATTTCTCAATTACTTTTGGTCTAAAATAAAGCATGGATAGATTTTTTTGCCGATAGAATAGTACAAAAAAAGATTTCTGTCACCTTGGGGCAGCCGATTCCTTCAACAGGCACAAATCGATAACCAAACGTTCGGCCACTAAAAACCGGTCGGACTTCCCCCCTTTGGCGTCTGCATCTGCCTGCCGAAGCAAGTTAATCCCATCTCTTAATGTTTTGATTGATAATCGTCGGCTCTTTTCAACTGTTTTTTGCAGTGGATAACCACTTATCCCCAAATGTTTTCCCCATTCCGCTTTTGCTACTTTCTCCTCTTGCAAAGCTTTGCATTGTAATAGCCGCCGGAAGGAAAAGTTCAAAATGGATATAATTCCGATTGGCTCTTCCCCCTGTTCGAATAATTGAATATAAATATTCAAAGCATTGGCTGTATCTTTTCCGGATATCGCATCGATGAGTTTCCATACATTTTCTTCTTGTCCAGACCGGATAAGCGCTTTACAATTTTCCAGTGATATAATCTCACCCGGTTCGGCCCACATCAATACTTTTTGAAATTCATGAAGCGCGTTTTCAATATCATTGCCCCAATGTTCCAAAAAATAGTTGAGCGCGTCGTTAGCAAGTGAAATATTGTTTTCTTTGCATTGCCGAAGTAGTTCATCCTTGATTTGGGATTTTCCGGTTACTTTGAGTTCTTTGACTGCCTCTTTACTTAAAGCATTGGTTATCCGTTTAGATAATTTTTTAGAATCGGAGAACAACACTAATGGCGTACCTGCCAAAGGATGGGACAAATATTCAAGGAGTATATCATTCGGGCTTTTTATTGTTTTGTTTTCCGATTCATCGGATTCACCTGCAGCAGCTTTGTCAATGTCCCGAAGCACAATAACTTTGTTGGGATTGAAAAGCGAAAAAGAGGACACTTCTTCGATGGCTTTAGCCGTTTCACCCTCTGATGCGTTAAAAATCAGGCGCTCGACTTCTTCACCTTTCCCGAAGTACCTATGCGATATTTCTGTGATGGCTTTTTCCCGTTGAAAGCTATCGCCGCCTATAAATAAAAAAACATGATACTTCAAATTTTACACCTCAATATGATGCTCATTAATTGAATTTAAGAGCTCCAAATAAAAAGTTTTACCAACCTTCAACCAAATAACTCAAAACCGCGTTGGAGAGTTTTCGTGAGACATCATGAATCTGCTCACGGCTGGGTTCCGTGCTTAAAATATAGGTACCTTTTGTTGTAAACGTTTTATTTTCAATGATTTTTTCGCTTGTTTTGATGTCAACCACATCCATACTCATGACCACTAACATATTGAATCCCACCGCCCGGTCTAAATCGGAATAAGCCAATGGCGATATTTCCGCCTGATCAATTCGGCAGGCAATCTCTAAATCCGCAACGCTTTTTGGAGAGACCCGCAGGCGTCCATCACGAATGAACCTTTCGATCATTGTATGGGTCAAACGCTCTTCCAAGCCGTATTGAAAAGATTTGTTTTTGATCACGGGGATATGGACTGTTTGATATTTTTCATCCAACACACGTGGAGAATGTGCTCCACATGAGGAGAGCATCATTCCTACTAGCAGAAGCATACTAATCTTCATTATTGATAGATTCTGTAACATGGTCGTTCCTGTTTGTATCTAATATCTTATTGCTACGATTATATTCTAAACTATGGCAAACTTTAATCGATCCTAAAAGTCTTCGGCGGTATCTATCTTCCAATTTTTATCAAATAGACCACCCCAAACCGGAGAACCGGCTTTATCAAAAACAAGGAAATCCCCTTGTACTTCCCCCTGAAGAGAACGTTGATTTCCAGCAAATGCACGCAAGGCTTTAAGCCCTTCTTTGCTCATGGATGTATTGAGCAAAAGATATCGATTTGGATTTTCCGGATTTGGATAAAGAAAAGTAAGGGCCTGATCAGGCGCTATGCGGCACCCAGCAAAGTGAATTTCTTCTTTTTGAATATCAATCGGCAGTTTATTCAAATGTTTCTCAATGAAGGTGGAAGCGCTAAAGATAGAGAAAAGCACCATATTTAAATCTTTTTGCTCTCTCGCCACCCATTGATCCTCCGGCATCACTTCAAAACGCATGTCCACATTTCCCCCATGAAGTGATTTAGCGGCTGCAAGCGAGCGCGCAATTTCTGTTTCCTCATCCGATCCTGATTTTCCATAGACATAGACATGAGGCTGTTCAAGTACCGTATCCAATCCATTCAAGCCTGGAAGAAGTTTTGCTTCATATTTCGCATGCTCAATTTTCCATTTTCCTTGAAGGAAATTTAAAAACAGCTCTTTTGGGGTGAATTTGCCATCATACACATCTTGATCATCAACCACGATTTTGATCTTTTTTCCTGTATTAAAAAGGATTTTGGGCAATTTCACTGAAAATATCGCTATATTTTCAGTATAAATGGTAACTATATTTCCCTCTATTTTGGCTTCAATTTTCGCGAAAAAACGAATCTTATCAGGTTCAAGAATGGTTATCCAATAAGATTGTCCACCTTGCGGATTACCTGTCTTATACACCAATTCCGAAGGAGCCGGATTCCGCTTGAATTGTTGAAACCATTCAAAAATACGCGTATTTTCATAAGCGGGAACCCAAGCCGCGTGATCCACTTCCGGATATATTTCCAAATCAACCTTATATCCTAATTCTTGCAATCGTTTATACAGTTTTTTAGTGGCTTTCACCGGAACAATTGGATCTTTATCACCGTGCATCAATTTCACTGGAATATGAAGTAAATTGCCGGCTATTTCATGGGGTGATACCATAGCCTCCAGGCGTTTTTGGAATTCAGGGCGGTCATCTTTTTGTTTCCGCCACACATCAGGGCTGAAAAATCCACAAACCGGGGCTAATGCGGCAAAATGATCAGGTTGCCGAAATCCTATTTTGGCTGTTCCGGCTCCCCCCATGGATAAACCGGTCAAATAGATACGATCAGGATCGATATTGAAAAGAAATGACATCTCTTTCATGACTTTCCACACATCATCTTCGGCAAAACCTTCATACGATTTGGTTTCGTAACCATTGGGAGCCACAACAAGGTAAGGAATATCCGGCAATTGCGGCATAAATTTCTTAGCGGCGTCATCGCTTTCGGCTGGATAGTTAGATAACCCCATCACCCGCCGCAAAGCCAAATGGTGATTTGACCATGCCCCATGCAGCATAACTACCAAAGGCCACGAGGTCATTTCATCATAGTTTTTTGTAACATAGATGGAATACGGTTGAATCTCACCATTGACTGGCGAACGATAACCGCGCAGTTGATAACCGGTCTTGGCAATTAGCGGGTTTTCTCCTTGCTGAAGAAGGCTGACTTTATTTTTTAAATATTGAAGTCTTTGTTTAAGTTCCCTGACGTTTCCTGGCCCAGCCTTTTTTATACGTTCCTGTAGATCTTCCGCAAAAGCCAAAAGAGCCCAAGCTTCGCGCAGCAATATTAAATCTTGACTTTCGCTTCGCTCAACCGATTCTATTTTAGCAATTTCTGAAACAAGTTGATCCCAAAATCCTTTAAGTATGACAACCGTCTCATTGGCAATTGGACTCCAGTAGGAGTTATGCCTGATCTCCAGAAGAACATGAATTTCACCTTTAACGGTTTTGGGAATTTCGATTGTTTGGGATAATACCAGTCCTTCACCTGACAATTCTCTGCAATAAAGTATTTCTCCCCGTGGTATGACAATGGAGATTCGCAAATCTTTCAAGTAATCAAATTTTTGCACGCTAACAGAAAAAATATGTCCTTGGGTTAATACAGTGGGGTGAACTTTAAGCAGGGCTTTTTTACGGTGAATTTTGGCCAGTTGTGCATAGGTGTATTCTTCTATCATATCCACATACCACTTTTGGTAAAACGCAGTTTTATTTCAAACAACAGAATTATATGTCGTAGTGATTTTAGTTTGGAAAAGAATAATGAACCATGATTGCCCATAAATAAAGTGTTACACTTTGATATTTTCATCGTTTGAATGAAAGGAATTAATTAAAACCATGAAAGTACCTTATCGTATTGGATACGGATTCGATGTTCATCGATGGCAGGAAAGCAGGCGCCTGGTTTTAGGAGGTGTGGAAATACCTCACCATCAGGGTCTTTTAGGGCATTCCGATGCCGATGCCCTAACCCACGCAATTATCGACGCCATTCTCGGTGCATTGGCGCTCGGTGATATCGGCCAGCATTTCCCTGACACAGACCCTCGTTACAAAGACGCCTGCAGTTTAGACCTCTTGCGAAAAACCATGACTTTTGTTCAAAACTCCGATTTTCAAGTGGCCAACATTGACAGCACCATCGTTACAGATGCGCCAAAAATGGCTCCCCATATAAGCGGGATACGTGAAAATTTAGCAGCTGCCGTCAATGTGGATGACTCCTGCATCAGTGTGAAAGCGACCCGTACGGAAGGAATAATTTTCCCCCATGAGGGAGGTTTACTTGCGCTGGCTATGGTTCTTCTTATTCATAAAGAAACATAACTTAAAATTTTTGTTGTCATTTTTTAAAAAAATTGGTATACTTTTATTGAATATCATTAGCGGTTAATAATTTGGTTCAATGCTTGCTTACTTAAGAAAATAAAGAAAAATTTCTCAAAAACAAGAAAGAATCAAGTTTAACCTTATAAAACCGAAAATAGAAAGAACGGGATGAACCATTTCGTTCTCCTTATCTCCTTTATTTTGGATGAGTTAGATAGTCCCCCTTTTCTCAACTCATCCTTTTTTTTTGCTTATTCACTCCATTCTTTAAAATTCTGTCCAATTTGGTACTGCGGTAGCGAAAGGACCGGTTATTTTATACACCTCCCCATTATTTGACAGCGTATTTTGAACCACTAAAAGCAATGAATCAGGCCCATTAGGTACTATTCCAGCGATTAATGAATTGACACGGGCCTGGACAATATCTTTGGTTCCATCCGATGTATACCGGACGAGAAAATCTCCCAGTGCATCGCGATGAGCAATAACGATAACCTCATCATTCTGACAGGCCACAATGTTGTTCCCTGGCACAGGTATGGTATCATTTACTGTAAACAGTTTTTCCACCTGATATTCATCATCCAGGGATATCACATCTTTAGTGGAAAAGCGGGAAGGAACTTCTTTTTCAATCGAATGAACAGGGTTGTGTTCGGAATCGCTCTCATTTTGAGAAACCTGGCTTTGCTTGAAGGCCTTTTTACTATTCAAAACTTGAACATTTCCATCGAAAACCACGATTAAAAATAAGATAGCGAAAAATAAAAAAAGAAAAGCAGGAAGCCGCATAAACAATCTCCAATCTCAATACATACTAAAGGTTCTCTGTATTTTATCCCGCATATTGCCTCTCACAAGAAAATATTTCTTTTTGAGCTGTAATATTCCACTGTCCTGTTTGTCCAATGATTTTTTGAATGATCAATTATATATCCTTGATAATCGTTTTTTTTTGAACATTAGAAAATCCTTTTTTGAGTCGTCAAAGAAGGTTTGAATAAATACCTTCTATTGTGTAAAGTGTTTAAAAATGGGTAGTTATTATTCTGCATCATGGGTTAATTTTTTTAGCACTGTGATAATCTGAGATTTGGAACACTATCAAAAAAACTTTATTTCATTCGAGGATTAAGAAATGAATGAGTTCTTCCCAGTAATTTTCATAAGTTTGGGTGTTATTCTTGTCATCGGTCTGATTATCTTAGGAATAATTCAGGCGGCGAGACGAAGAAAAGAATTGCAACAGTGGGCACAATCGAATGGATACCGCTTCAACCCCGATTCGGACTATTCGTTGGATAACCGTTTGGGCGAATTTTCCTGCCTGCGCCACGGTTCCAACCGCTACGGCTACAACTTCGTGGAAGGAACTCACAATAACCGCAACTTTACGGCTTTCGATTATCACTATGAAACCTACTCGACGGATTCAAAAGGACGCCGAAAGACACATCACCACCGTTTCTCTTCGGTTATTTTAAAAACAGACCTGCCAATGAAGCCTCTTTTTATTCGTCCAGAAGGATTCTTTGATAAAATCACCGAATTTTTTGGATTTGACGATATCGATTTCGAATCCGCCGAGTTCAGCCGTAATTTTTACGTCAAATCATCGGATAAACGCTGGGCTTACGATGTCATTCATCAGGAAACCATGGAATTTCTACTCTCCGCGCAACGGTTCACATTGGATTTTCAAGGATACAATATTATGGCTTACCGCAACCGGACTTTTTCTATCAAAGATTTCGAGAACGCTTTATTTGTCATAGAAGGAATACTGGATAGATTACCCGATTATTTGCTGCGTGAATTGAAAGGAGAACATTAATGGAATATGCGCCTATAATTATCATCCTGGTAGCATTTCTCATATTTTTTCTTTGGGTGGCAATGTTATACAATTCCATTGTCCGCACCAAAAACATGTGTGACGAATCATGGTCCGATATCGACACCGAACTCAAAAGGCGTTACAACTTGATCCCCAACCTGGTTGAAACTGTCAAAGGATATGCCACACACGAAAAAGAAGTGCTGGAAAGAGTGATCCAAGCCCGAAATACAGCCGTTTCCAATGAAGGTTCACCGCGGTCTCAAGCGGCGGATGAAAATATTTTAATCAGCAACCTGCGGCAACTTTTCGGCTTGGTTGAAAATTATCCTGACCTGAAAGCCAACCAGAATTTCCTGCAACTCCAGGCGGAATTGGCGAATACTGAAGACCGAATCCAACGGGCACGCCGCTTTTATAACGCCAATGTAAGGGATTTAAACAATCGTGTCGAAGTTTTTCCATCCAATATCGTGGCTGGAATATTTGGTTTTCAGAATCGCGAATTTTTTGAAATTGACGACGCTGCCATGCGCGAAGCACCAACTACCAATTTTTAAGCAATTCATACCACCGTTATCGCCAGTATTTTTTGCTCAAACATAAATTCACCCCAAACTGAATTAAGGTCACAATAAGCAAAGGATAATCCCGTACCAAAATTAGAGGGATCAATTGGGGAGCATAACTCTGCGGATAACAATAAAGTATCACAGAAAGAATCGTTGCCGCTAGAATATACGGAGTCTTTCTTTTTTTCTCCACGCTAATACTAAGCCCGATAACCAGAGGTAGTAGAAGCCGTATATGAGCAGCCGTCCACGCTGTACCTGAAAGTAGAAGCGAAACGGTTGTAAACAACGAGGAATTAATTCCGATGGTTTTTGGATTTCTTTCGTGCAAGGCGTGCCTGCATCGGTAACTAACATAACCGTAAACAATTAAAACACTTATTCGAAAAAAAGGATATAGCCATTCTAAATCGGGGACAAAACGCCTTATGCATGCCAGAAGAGATTGATTATCAACATAAAAATCAGCGTACGTTGTTAATGGAAATAATATATACTGGATAAAGTAGAACTGTGATTCAATCCCCACCACCGGAGTCATAATCAGTATAATCAACAATACAGAAATAATAATTGGAAACACGATATGTTTTCTTAAGATAGCCAAAAGCGTAACAAAAAAAGGAGCCGGCCAAAGTTTAATCAATACTCCTGCGGCATAGCTGAGGGCAATC
>CAZXSQ010000210.1:0-1959 GCA_964643335.1 uncultured bacterium | reverse complement strand
TGTTTATAATTTTTAAGCGCCAGATGGACTGTCATCAAAAAAAGAAGAAACACCATACCTTCAATTTGCAGTGAGTTCAACAAAAGGCGCGTCGGATAGGGGAGAAATACCAGTGCGTGAATGAGGATTTCCGTTGCGGCTGCTTTGGGATAAAGGCGGCGCTGGATTTTGACCAGAAAGATGTCTATTGCAATCAGCCCCACTATGGATAGCAACGTAAAAATAAATTTGGCTATTTCACGCCCTGCAAAAACAAAAGGGATCAGAATTCCAGCCAAATAGGGAGGATATAAATACCAGCTCGGAATTTCCGGACGTGACCAGGTTGCCGATTCATCAAAGTAAATATTGCCGCCTGAAACAAGTTTTTCACTTGCATTAAAGTAATAATCAAAATCTGTATATCGTAGACTGGCGATACCGGGAGCCTGCCAGAAAGTCCAGGCAATCAGCAAATAAAATAAACCACGGCTGTATAACTTTTCTCTTGAAAAGAGATGCATCGGCTTTTTTAAAGAAGCAAGTTTTGATCGATTCAATACCTCAGAAGAAATACAAGTCATCAAGCGATCAAATTAAAGTGTTAAACATACAAATTTGCTAAAAAGAAAGTAGCCCAAATCCCATTTTCCGGCAACCGCACCCTGCTTTTCATGTGATAGCAAGGCTTCGCTCGATGCAACTCTTCCTTTCCAATCCTCCTGTTTTCTAAATCTTCGGTATTAATTCAAGATCGATTATTTGCCTTGATCAGTTATTTGAATATCTCGACCTCATTTTCTATGGACCAATCTGCGAATATTTTCATGATCTCTGTGCGAGCGGATTTATTCTCAATTTCTTTGGCATAATCCATTGCGCTTTTCTTTTTCTTATCTTTATGTAAGAAAAGATCTTTTCCACCAAGAAGAAATTTTACCGATTCATGATTTTCGTTTATCGTTGCATGAATAAGCGCAGTTCGGCCATCGTTGTCTTGAGAATTTATGTCTGTACCTTTATTCTTCAGGTTCATTATCGACTGTTTGGCGTTGTTGATAGCGGCATGCATAAGTGCGGTTTTCCCCTGATTATCTTTTGTATTAATATCGATTCCTTCGTTGACCAGTAGATCAATCATTTTCTCAGTGGCTGAATTATAGTGAGCAGCAATCATTAAAAGGTTAAGGCCTTCTTTTGACTTCCATTTTAAATCCGCACCTAGTTTTACTAATACATCTATATTATTATATGCTTGATTTATTATTGCATGAGCAATGGCATTCAAGCCATTTTTATCCCTTGCATGAAGATCGATTCCCTTTTCCACTAATAAGGAAAAAATTCCATAGTTATTATTCCTTTCAGCAGCAATCATTAACGCTGTTTCATCATTATTTGTTATTACCACTGGATCAGCACCATTCTGCAGGAGGAAATCAGTAATTTCAACTCTTTTCGTAAATTGTCTTCTTACTGCATGATGAAGAGCGCTCCATCCTTTCGCATCTTTTATATTAAGATCAGCATTCTTTGTAAGCAGAAATTCAATCATTTCCTTTGATGCACTTTTAGCGGCATGATGTATGGCTGACATTCCATTATTATCTTTTTGATTTAATTTTACCCCACCATCCAATAAATATTTTACAAAATGTAAGTGGTCTCCTCTTACCGCTGCCAAGAGGACTGTTATACCATTTTCATCAACATAATTTCTAGAATTTCATTCATATGGAGCCTTTTCATTTCTTCCTCTCCATCTAACGATAGTGAAGCTTTGACCACTACTGCTTTTCTTTCCAGAGGCGTCGGCTAACACGGGTCAAACCGGGTGACAATAGGTGGGTTACACTGGCCGATCACAGACGGGTAAAACTGAGTGACTCCAGGTGGGTCAGTCTAGCGCGGCGGCTGACAGGAGTTGCGTCCTATATTTGTGCGAACTGAAGAGCATACGCGTGGCCATGTGTTAGTTGT
>CAZXSQ010000209.1:5112-11288 GCA_964643335.1 uncultured bacterium | reverse complement strand
ATAATTTCGCCAAATGCAAGCGTAGCCATTGCCAAATAATGGCCGCTCAGTCTTAGAGTAGGAATACCGATAAGCAAAGCGACGAGAGAAGTAACAACTATAGCGATGGGCATAGCAATCCAAGGATTCAAGGCCAATTCAGCAGTCAATAAACCGGAAGTGTATGCTCCTAAACCGAAAAACGCGCCATGGCCAAGAGATATTTGGCCAGCATATCCCAAAAGAAGGCTGAGCCCGATCGCTACGATACTATAAATACCGGCAATGATCAAAATCGAAACCCAGTAACTGTCGATTCCGATAATAATCGGCAGTACACCGACAAAGATGATAAAACATACGAGTGAGATAAGGTTGTTTCTTCCCATATTCTGTGTATTGATAATTTGCCGTTTGTTGTCGGGTCTTGATCAGAATGCCTGGTGTTTCATCGCTTCTTTGTTCCCAAGGATTCCGCTGGGCCGCACAAATAAAATAACCAATAGAACCACCAGTGCAATCGCATCTTTATAACCGGAGGAGATCAAACCAGCCCCCATTGATTCCATAATCCCAATAATAAAACCGGCAATCACCGCACCGGTACTGTTTCCAAGTCCACCAAGAACCGCTGCGCTGAATCCTTTTAATGCCAGCATAAATCCACGATCGTAATCGACAAAGGCGATTGGTGTAATAATAATCCCAGCTATAGCACCAATCGCGGCACTCAGGACAAAGGATAAGAAAACCATCCGTCTGGCGTCGATACCGACCAAATTGGCCGCAATTCTATTCGCCGAGCAGGCCCTCATGGCTTTCCCGATGATGGTGTATCGGAAAAAGAGAGTCAATAACAAGACTGTCAACAGCATGATCCCCAAAATCCACAAGGTTTGTGGCAAGATAGCCGCGCCGAAAATGGAAATGGCTGTTTCACCGGAAAAATGTGGAAAGGTATGGCTCTCCTTTCCCCAAATAAACATGGCAACGCCTTTGAGAACAATCGAACCACCGATAGTGATGATAATCAGGGTGAGGACAGTGGCGTTTTGCATGGGGTAAATAGCCAGCCGTTCAAACAATCCACCGATCAAGGCCACCACGAACACGGTTAGGAAAAAGCCCAAAACCATGGGGATGCCCGCTGAGCTCATCGATACCATGACCATCCCACCCAGCATGACAAATTCACCCTGAGCAAAATTGATGATCCCAGTGGCGTTATAAATGATATTGAATCCGATAGCCACCATGCCGTATATACAGCCGATACTGATACCGGTGACGAGATATTGAAGAATTTGACTCCCTAAACCAATTTCCATAATGATATTCCCGGAGTGCGGATTGTCTCAAAACAGGTTAGACACAGAGGTCAAACCCTACATATGGTAGGGGCAAACCTGTGTGTTTGCCCCGTGTAGTGTAGTGGTGTCCTCGGTATCTAATGGAGTTTTGAGACAAACCCACCCTTAATGTTAACTCATCGCTCATTGCTGCGGGTAGGATGCCCGCGCTCCCAGGTTACCCCAGGTTCCTACAGAGAAGTGCGGAGAGGCTCCTGACCAACACGGATTCCTCTCCGCATTTTTATTCTGACGTCATTGTTTTTTGAAAAAAGGGACAAACACGCTTCGTGAAGCATTATCATAATTACTGTTTAAGAAGAACAAATTTTCCGTCTTTAACAGTAATAATAACGAAGGCGTCTTTCATTAGACCGCTGTGGTCTCTCTCCGAGTAGTTGAAGAATCCGGCAGTCCCCGGAAAGCCCTTCGTGTATTCGATATGTTCCCGAATTTTTGCGGGATCCGGCCCTACTTCCTTCAAAGCATTGATAACGAGCCAAAGGGCATCATATGCGTGACCGCCAAAGGTACTTGCATTTCCCTCGAAACGGGCTTCATAATTTTCTTTGTATTCTTCCAACAGTTCTTTTCGAGGATGGTCCTCAGGAAGCGAATCGACAACCAACAAAGCCCCCGCAGGGAAAATGATACTTTCTGCCGCTTCACCGGCCAATTCCACATATTTGATATTTCCAAAGCCATGGCTTTGGTAGAGTGGAATGTCCATACCCAGTTGGCGCATATTTTTGGCGACAATGCTTTGACCGGGAACGATTGACCAGTTGACCACAGCTTCCGCTTCAGTGCCGCGAATTCGTGTCAATTGGGCTGTCATATCTGTGTCTTTTGGCCCATAGGTTTCATCCGCGACGATCTCAATGTTTTCTTTGGGAGCGATGGTTTTTAATTGTCCCCGGCCCGCTGTACCGAAACCTGTGGTACCGGTGATGATGGCGACTTTTTTGATGTCTTTGGATTGCATATGTTCATAAATTCGAGTTACGCAGTCGCTGTCATTTTGAGGGGTTTTAAATACCCATTTTCTTACCGGTTCAACAATCTGTTCGGCGGCGGCACAAGAGATAAGAGGAACTTTAAAGCGTTCCGCTACCGGAATGACTGCCATAGTCACACCGCTGCGTGAAGGCCCGATGATGGCGCAAACCTTGTCCCGCCGGATCAATTTATTAACCGCCATGACGGCTTTATCTTCAGCCCCCTCAGTATCTTCAATGATCACCTCTAATGGCCGGCCATCGATTCCACCGGCAGCGTTGATTTGATCCTGAATCATGAGGGCGGTATTTCTTTCCGGCTCCCCCAAAAAAGAGGCGGGGCCGGTTATGGCGAATACGGCTCCAACTTTTATAGGCCGTCCTTCCAACTCGCTGGCCGAACCATAAAAAGCACCACCGATAACGGCCAAGACTAGGATTAGAGAAACATACTTCTTCATATTTACATCTCCCATATTTTATGGTTTTGAAGATGAAGGCGGTATGTACCGCCTTCATCTTCGTAATCCCATTTCGCTTACGAAGTACTGCTTAAGTGGAACAACAATGGTAC
Source organism: uncultured bacterium (assembly GCA_964643335.1). GTDB lineage: Bacteria > Hinthialibacterota > Hinthialibacteria > Hinthialibacterales > Hinthialibacteraceae > CAZXSQ01. The sequence goes on along the minus strand of CAZXSQ010000209.1, from coordinate 8,388 downwards.
CACTTACCTTAGAAACTATACATCAATTGGAAGCGAATAAACAGCGCGTCATCCGCACCCGGTGCATAGAAGTCTCCTGGATTGAACCATTCCGCCAAGAAGTGACCACTTAAATTCTTGGTGAAAATGTAGTTCGAAAGCCATTGCAAGTTATGTCCACGTTCTTTGCCGCCGCCAGGCCCCACTCCCTCTTCAGCTCCGAAATATAGATAACGAAGGGATTGAGTGTAGCGGTCGGTCGGTTTGACGGTGAACATGGCTTCCGGAATGTACATATTCGACCAAACGCCGACATCCGGATCATTGAACCGGGTGCGGGTTTTGAATCCATCGTACAGAGAATATACATACAGTTCACTGTATTTTGGCCATTGACCGTAGAAATCATCCCATCCTTCGTAATCCAAAGTATTGGGATCATCGCCGGACATGTAATAGATTCCGCCTTTCAGGCTGGGTTTCCAAGGAGTGTCATAAAAATCGAGGACACCATGGACATAGCCGCCCCATGCGTCTCGATCCACGCTTCCACTGCCGGTCATGCGGCTGAATTGAAATGGAGCGGGTAACGTATTCATTCCATCAAAATCTACTTCACCCCATTCTTTACCGCCTTCACCAGTCAGGGTTAATTTTAGTCCTTCGGTTAAATTGAATCCCTGGCTGGCCCTCATACCGAGCAGAACCGTTTCCTCTGCTGGAGAGGGATCCAAACTAACCGGATAGACATAACCCGGTTGACCTGTCAGTGGATCATTAGGCTGGGCCAATTGCAAACCAGCATTGGCTTTTTGCCGTTTGTTACGGAAGAGAACGTAGGGTTCAAGTCCAAGTTCACCGAATTTCAGTTTGTTATATAGACCGTAAAGGTCTTCATCATCCGCTGCGGCAAAATCATTTTCATGAAGCTTGGCGTAAAGCACATCGGCTGTCCCCCAGTCATGAGCGTAAGTCAATTTAGCCGCATCAAACGATATGGTTTGCGAACCGTCGAATGGAGTTCCATCGAGCAGTACAAACCCTTCACCGTAAATCAAATCCTGCCGGCCGACTCTGAGTGAGAGACCCGAATTCAAAATATCCTTGACTTCTCCCCAGGCGTTGTCGATCATGGCATCTTTCGCTTCGACGTCATATCCAGGCGCTTCTTCATCCATCCCATAGAACCATTCCTTTGTAAACTTCACGTAGGCTTCCATATTTTCAGTTGGATTCCAGTCGAAGAAAACACGAGGACGAAAGCGGAACACTTCACGTTGATCGCTATCGTTTTCACTAGAATAGTCCCATAGGTTCTCATAGAAAAGTCCACGCCAGCGGATATCTCCGCCAACTTGTAATGTTCCCCCCGGTCCGATCAGTTTCGTCACAGGTTTTTCTTCAGCAGGAGGTGGGACAGCTTCTTCTTCAGCCGCTTTTTGTTCTTCCAGCATGGTTTTTAATTCTCCCAGCTGTTGCTCCAATTGCTGAATTCTTTGTTCAAGATCGGAAACTTTATCTTCTGACCCCAGAGCGGAGTTTGGACCAGAGATCATCATACAGACGGCTAATACAATTATGACATGTAGTGCATATTTCCTCATAGCATACCCCCGGTGTTATAGCGTTGTTGCATCAAGGCACTGCAATTTCTTATACCACACATCCTGCCGCTTTTATCTGTCGGGCAGAAAAGCCGGCTTGACTGATTGATTGGATTCACCTCCTTTCCTCTTATTTAAAATCAAAAAAAAAGTTGATAAAAAACAACTTAATTTCCGATTGTCTATCTCCTTTAAAATCATGCTAAAATTTAAGTACTCACATCATAGTTAGCCGTTTCAGGTGTTTCCATTTCCATTTTCATTACGAAGATCAATTACACGTTTGGATTTGCCCACTGTGCGTTCGAGTGTTCTCGGTTCCACCAACACCACTTTGGGCGTTAGTGATAGCCGTTTATTTAAATGAGAAACAACTTGCTGTTCAAACCGGTGAAGGTTTTTCATCTCGTCTGTGAAGAGAGCCTCTTCCAATTCAACCTGTACTTCCATTTCATCTAAGGCACCTTTCTTTCGCAGGACGATTTGGTAATGGGGTTCAATGCCTTCGACTTCCAGCAAGGCGGTTTCCACTTGGGATGGGTAAATATTGACGCCGCGTACAATAATCATGTCGTCTGTTCGGCCCAGGACTTTGGTCATCCGGGTGAACGTTCTTCCACACGCGCAAGGCTCGGGAATAAACCGGCAAATATCACGGGTGCGATAACGCAGGACCGGCATTGCTTCTTTGGTAATGGTTGTTATGACGAGTTCGCCCTGCTCGCCAGGCGGAAGTTGCTCTCCGCTTACTGGATCGATAATTTCGGCGATGAAATGGTCTTCGAAAAGATGCATTCCGTGTTGAACCAGGCATTCACCCGCCACACCGGGCCCCATCACTTCGGATAAACCGTAATTATCGGTGGCGATGACACCCAGCGAGGATTGAATTTGTTTGCGGATTCTATCTGTCCACGGTTCCCCACCGAATAATCCAAAACGGAGCGATAGATCGCTGAAATTCACACCCATTTCCTTGGCAATTTCACTCAGATACAAAGCATAAGATGGTGTGCACACCAAAGCGGTTGTACCAAAGTCTTTCATGATATGGATTTGACGTTCGGAATTTCCGCTGGATATGGGGATAACTGCTGCGCCGACTTTTTCCGCTCCATAATGCAACCCAAAACCACCGGTAAACAGGCCGTAACCGAAAGCGACCTGCACGACATCGCGCTCAGTCACTCCACCCGCAGTCAAAACTCGTGCGACCAGTTCGGACCAGGTTTCGAGGTCTTTGCGGCTGTAGGGGACAACTGTGGGATTGCCAGTCGTTCCGGATGAAGCATGGATTCGGACGACTTTATCGAAAGGAACGGCGATCAATCGGTAAGGATAGTGTTCACGCAGATCGTCTTTTGTGGTAAAGGGAATGCGCTTAAGGTCTTCAAGGCTTGCGAATTTATCAACGATAGCATTGACTTTTTGTAATCTTTCCCGATAAAAAGGTACTTGTTCCTGTACACGCTGAAGCGTTGCTTGCAGCCGTTTTAGTTGCAATGCCCTTAACGCTTCTACGGGGAGGCATTCAAACTCATTATTCCTTATGCGATGAGCTTCACTTTTCCCTGATTGGGAATCGTTCATCACTCCAAGATTATTTAATACCATAATAACTTGTACTTTTTTTATATCTAAATTTGAAAAAGTTTTCATCCATAACAATGGGAATGAAAAATTGTTTGTTTGA
>CAZXSQ010000209.1:0-5102 GCA_964643335.1 uncultured bacterium | reverse complement strand
CTATAGTTCGTATAACTGTTCACCGCTCAAAATGCGAACTCCACGTTGTTCCAGTACCTTGACGGCATGGGGAATATCTTCAAAGCGAAAAACAAGAATAGCTTTTTCCCCCGGTCTTTCCACAAAGCCATACAAATATTCTATATTTACACCTTGTGCACTTAATTCTTCGAGAATTTTGGCAAGACCGCCGGGTTCGTCGTCAATCTCAATGGCGACCACTTCTGTATCCAGAGCCGTGAATTTATTGTCGCGTAGTATTTGCAGCGCTTTATCAACATCATTGACAATCAACCGAATAATACCGAAGTCATGTGTATCCGCTAATGAGACGACTCGTATATTCACTCCTCCATCGCCTAATAATTTACTCACCTCAGCCACTCGGCCGGTTCGATTCTCAACAAAAACAGAAATCTGGCGGAGTTTCATTTCTATATTCCTCCTGAAAGAGGCTTCAGTTCTTTATGAATTGTTCTGGAGCCTTTTATCGATTACTCTTTTGGCTTTTCCCATACTGCGCTCAATGGTCTTGGGTTCCACCAATTGTATTTTGGCGCCAATACCCAGCGTTGCTTCAATTTGACGGGTGATGCGATCCTGTAGTTCCTCCAACCGGCGGACTTCGTCTGAGAATACTTTTTCTTCCACCTCGACCTGGATGGTCAGTTCATCGAGAACGCCGCGTTTATCAACAACGATGATATAATGGGGTTCTACGCCTTGCGTTTTGAAAAGCACCTCTTCAATTTGTGAGGGAAATACATTGACCCCGCGAATGATGAGCATATCATCCGTTCGTCCCGTAATTCGTTCCATTCTCACATGAGTCCGGCCGCATGGGCAGGGTGCCTCGTGCAGACAGCTGATATCACGGGTGCGGAAGCGAATAATAGGAAAGGCTTCTTTTGTAAGGCAGGTGAATACCAACTCGCCTTTTTCACCGGGAGGCAGAGGATTGCCTGTCTCAGGATCGATGATCTCAGGGAAGAAATGATCATCAAAAACATGCATACCCTCCTGGCTTTGGCATTCGCTGGAAACTCCGGGTCCAATAACTTCTGAAAGCCCGTAAATGTCGATAGCGGTGCAATTCAATCTTTTCTCAATTTCAGTTCGCATTTGGTTTGACCACGGTTCCGCCCCGAAAACGCCTGCCTTGAGTTTGACAGAATGCGGGTTGATTCCCATATCTTCCATCACTTCGGCTATGAAAAGCGAATAAGAAGGGGTGCAGGCCAGCAGAGTGACATTGAAATCCTGCATAATCATGACCTGGCGCTGGGTGTTACCCCCGGATATCGGGACAACGGTGGCCCCCAGTTTTTCAGCGCCGTAATGAACGCCCAGTCCGCCGGTAAACAATCCATAACCATATGCCACTTGAACGATATCGTCGTTTGTTCCCCCTGCACAACATAAAGTACGGGCCATGAGCTCAGCCCATGTGTCAATATCTTTTTGCGTATACCCGACCACCACAGGTTTTCCTGTAGTTCCCGATGAAGAATGAACACGAACAATGTCCTTCATGGGAGAAGCAAACATGCCGTATGGATAATTTTCACGCAAGTCGTCTTTTGTTGTGAAAGGCAGTTTGGCTATATCTTTTAAATGTTTTATGTCATCGGGTTTGACACCGTGTTCGTCGAATTTATTTCGGTAAGCCGGAATTTTTTCATAAGCCCTGCGGATGGTACTGCGTAAACGGTAGAATTGAAGTGCACGACGTTCTGCGACCGGCATGCATTCCATTTCTTCATTCCATATCATGATGCTACTCCTTGGTGAAATGATTCGATTTAATTCAGCCTCCCAAAAGGAATCACTTTAAAAAAAAGTTTGGCGTTTTCACAACAATATAAAACCGATTCGCTCTAATCGGATGATTAGGTGTTCACAAAAATCAACTTAATGTTAGTGAGGAAAGGTTCGTTCTCTTTATCCCGGTACATATCGTATAGCATACTTATATTTCGTAAATCCCTATATATACATACTTTGTGACTTCTTTATTCATTCAAAAGAGCGCTCACACGGATACAAGTACCCATAGATAAAATATTTAGACTCAATACTCTCAAATTTCTCTTGATTTGTGAATGCCTATGAAACAATTTTTTAATTTATAATCCTCTAAGTATTTTTTTTGCATTGTCACGGTAGATTTTCTTTAAAACATCTTTGGGAAGATAGATGCCGTAAATTCTCCAAAATCCTTGAGGATGGTGACCGCCTGAAGGGTCAAAATACTCGTCGTCGGTCTCTAAAAAACGGTAATAGATGCGATAAGCCTCACGATTCGGCGGGGTATCCGTACCGAACATGAGGCGGTCCTGGTACTTGATGAAAAATTTGCGTGCAGTGTAAGGCTGTCGTCCAAGTTCGCTGATGCGGGCATCTATATCGACATAAAGATTGGGATATGTATCCAGCCATTCTGCAACCGTGCCCAAATCTTCTGGATTATTCGCCATATGCGCGCCAATAAAAATCGTGTTGGGGTGTTTTGCGATGACATTGTTCCGCTGTAGCAGCAGTTCTTCTCTGGAGGGATAATCTTTGCCGTGAAACAGCCAGTTTGGATGCGAGTCGAGTTCATGCCAACGTTCATTGAAGCGATCCAAAGGGGTAAAAAAAGCGGCGGGATCGGCGGTATGTATTTCTACCGGCCTATCGTATTTTGCGCAGACTTCCCAAACTTTGTCCAGTTTGGTATCATCGGCTCGCATTAAAGTACCATCTTTATATCGCACGCCTAATCCCAATGTTTTGTGGAACTTAAGTCCTTTAGCACCTGCTTCGAAATCTTTTTCGAGCTGCGCCGCAACACGGTCACTCCAACCGGCTTCGTCTATGCCTTCAAAATCAATCAATACATACATTAGAAATTTCCCTGGATGGGCTTCATCAAAACGGGATAGTTCTTTTTTTAAATGTTCACCCCAGCCGCCATCCAGATTGACGACAGATTCAACACCGGCCGCTTCCATTTCTTCCAGGCATTTATCAACATCTTGTACTCTTCCCAGATGGTTATGAACATCGATTACCGGAAAAGCGGGTTTTTCCACGTAGGTTTCTTTTGTGACCATCATGGAGCGTGGTTGCCAGTCCTTTAATTTCAATTCGCGGATATCTTCTTCGGAATGTGCGGTCATTACTCCCATCCATATTGAGATCAACAAGTACATCATAATCGGTTTGTATAAAGCCGTCATTGTGTTCTTTGCCTTCCAAATGAATTTAAATCGATATGTTTGATGCAATACGGTATCATAGATTGTTATGAGATGTTAGAGCTGATTTAATTGACAAAGCATTGACAAAAAAATTATTTCAGGAAAATCGCCTAGCAGTTTTGTATGAGTGGCCTCATGCCAATATACGTGTGATTCAATTCAGAAAGGAGTTATATTATGCCGAAAAAAGCAGGGACAATCAGTAAACTTATCTTTTTAGGGATTATGGCATTTGCCATATTAAGCGCTTATCCGGCAGTGACCGATTCGTTGTCGGTGGGAGAAAAGTGGACGTTTGAACATGAGGGAGCTATGCCTTGGCGGCCGCCTGAGCAAAAGATTCAAGGCGATCGCGTGATTGAAGTTGTTTCTGTCGAAAACGAAGGCGATGACAAACGCTGGATCATCAAAGAAAAATGGGGAACCGATGACCGCGTTTCCCGTTTATATGTAAACAACAAAAAATTGATCGATAAAATCAATGTGGGAAATAATAATGTCATCAATATAAATCCCCCGATGCCTTATAACTACATGGGATTGAATGCTGGTGAGGAAAAGGAACTAAAATTTGAATTTCAAACACCCGATGGAAATACTATTCCCATTGCTGTAAAGGCAAAGCGTCTGGAAGATGAGACATTGGAAGTACCAGCCGGGGAATTTAAAAATTGTGTGCATATAAAAACGGAAGAAACCGTTTCGTTTTCCGCTCAAGGACAGGAAATGAAATTCGTCACAAACAGGGATTTATGGTATCACTCCAAGGTGAACGGCCTGGTGAAAGAACAATTTACCACCAAACTGCCGTTTCCCGGGCAGACCGAATCCGTTGGAACCAGCACCCTGAAATCCTATTCAAATGGAAACTAAAAATAGGATATCTTCACAATCATTAATCAGTCAAAATTTCTTTAGATTGATAATTATTCATTCTTGGAATGAGCATTCCATACGAGGTCTGCTTTGTCTTGATCGAGCCACCCGGCTCGTAGCCTACATGCGTGACAACGGCCCGCCGCCAAAACGGGTACACGTTTCCGAATCGAAAGACAACGGCATGAGTTGGAGTACGGTCTATGACCATCCCATATTACCCAATCCGGGTGCGGGATTGGAAGTCGCCAATTTAAACGATGGGGATTGGATCGTCATTTATAATGACACAGAATGTGGACGTCACAGCCTGGCGGTGTCTATCTCGCAGGATGAAGGAAAAACCTTCAAATGGATAAGGCCCCTCGAATACAAAGAACCAGGCCAAGGCGGGAGTTTCAGTTATCCATCCATCATTCAAACACGCGACGGCCTCCTCCATACCTCATACACATACAACAACACAGGTCAACCCAATCCACGTGAAAACGGAAAAACCATCAAACATGCGGCTTTTAATAAGGCGTGGGTGATGGCAGGGGATGAATGACAATAATCACGTATGCATATGGTTAAAGTTATTTAAATGTAAATATGTTATATTACTAATGTAGGGGTATCGTTTTTTTTAATTAATTTTGGACTGCAGCAGATTTAGAAACTGAATAGAAGTTGCGTCCTCAAGATTTAGAACGAAACAAATTCATTGTTCCCTTCATACTCATTGGTGCTGGAGAAATCTTTTGGTTCATCTGATTTTTGGCTGTGCGGTAATGCTTTCACTTTTTCTTGAGAGACAAACTTATGAGATCCTAACTGACCATATCCGATTTGCTGATGGCCGTTTTCATCGATCTTGAACAGACTGACCAGGGATTGCAATGATTGAGCCTGCGAGGCCAGTTCCTCACTCGCGGAGGCAGATTCTTCGCTGGTCGCTGAATTTTGCTGGGTGACTTGATCCAGTTGAGTGATGGCTTGCCG
>CAZXSQ010000208.1:0-11289 GCA_964643335.1 uncultured bacterium | reverse complement strand
CTGCAATGGAAAAAGTTCTAATTCTTGGGTGCAAGAGAACTATGAATGATTATTGTATTGCTTGTTCACGTTGCGCAGTGGGGTTCAATCGAAAAGAAGGTGAATTCTCACGTTATGCTGATGAGGGGGCTGAACTTATTGGTTTCTTAAACTGCGGCGATTGCCCAGGTGGTGCTGTTATAACCCGGCTCATGCAATTGAAATTGTGGAATACTCCCCTGGACGAAATCCCTACCAAAATTCATGTTGCTCCCTGCATTTTAGGTGGATGCCCTTATAAAGAAACGATATTGAACGCTCTCAAAACTAAATCCGGTGTTGAAGTTATTGAAGGAACTCATCCCTACAAACCGGCACAAGTCTTTTAATTCAGCTTATACTGCTTATTGGGATTCTCCCAATTTGTGGAAACTATATGCGGCTAAAATACTATTTCTGTAGGGGGCGTCCCAATGTCATTGAATTAAGGATTCTTACGCCCCTTCAGGGCTTTTTGGTTATTACAATTTGCCCCAGGGCGATTGCCCTGGGCTATCATATCTAACCCCTTTCAGGGTAAAAAACACTATTAAATTAGTTAAGTTATTGACAGACCAGGATGCCTTGAATTACTGGAAAGCCCATTGGGTAAAAAACACTATTAAATTAGTTAAGTTAATGACATGTGGGGAATCCTACGTGATTGCCCTCCTTCCTGATTGCCCTATGTCTGGTTAACCTCGACATCGAATCATTCCTCATCCCTGTCCCAAACCCGCTATCCAATAAACGGCGGCGATCATGATACCGACAAATGCCCATGCCGCCACAAACCCGATGAATCCAGTTCTGCTTGGCAGGGGAATTTCAAAATTGGGAAGCGGGATCAATTTACGTACTGGTTCCGGTGTGGAATCTTCTGGAACCGTAAATGGCTCAGTGATGTGTTCGTCTTTAGAAATTGGAGTTCGTAGACATCGATACAGCTTTTCTAATTTAGACGATTCAACACGGGAGGTGAAAAGACTGACAACGATCATAGTCGCCAATCCCACGGATAGATAAGCCAGCATCTGAAAGGGCAGCCGCAGTTCGCCGTTATAAACCATGACTTCCGGCAAATAGGCGACAGCGAATGCATTGACGTCGAAAATAAAAGAAAATGTGTTTGCTGTGATGAGAGCAACCACAAAAGCGGAGAGCGTGGACGCCCAAGCAGCCGCAACGGTGGCGCGCCTCCAGAATAATCCCACCCAAAACGCAATGCCCATCATTGCTTGGATTTTCCAGAATGTTTCCAAACCGTGTATAACGCTCTCCAAAAAGAAGACATACAATACGCTTGCGAAAACCATCACGCCTGAGAGAATACGCCCTACCAAAACGTAATGCCGTTGCGAACGATCCGGAGCCACAAAAGGCCGGTAAATGTTCTCGGTAAACAACGCCGATGACGCCACCATCATGGCGTCACAGGATGACATGACCGAGGCCAGCATGGAGGCTATGAATAAACCGATCATTCCCGGGGCGATAAGCGGTAGAATATCCCGCGCCATCAATCCGTAAGTCTGATCGATGCGATCGGGTTGAGTCATTCCCGGATACAAAGCAATGGCGCACAAACCCGTCAGTGTCCAAGCCACTGTACATACACGCTTAAGCATGTTTCCATAACAGAATCCGACACGGTTATCCATTTCAGTATGCCCGGCTGCACAATTGGACATGACATGTGGTTGCGTGACGATACCCACCAAAGCGTTAAATGCGATGACGGCAATATAAAAAGCAGTGATATCACCGGGGGCGACCAGTTCGAACATTTGCGGATCGGTGATTTTTTCTCTCAGCCCCGTCATCCCCCCTACCATGCTTAGAGCAAAAGGGAGTACCAGAAAAGATAACACCACCGTCAGTATACCCTGAATGAAATCAGTTACGATAGCCGCCCGTAATCCCCCTGCGATACCGTAGGTTACAAAAAGAACGGTCATTATGCCGATGGCCCAGATTTCATTGACCGTCCCCCCCGTCACCGCGATGATCATGGCACCCGACCCTTTCAGCATCGTGGCCATGTTGACGATCATTTGGAAAATACCAACGACGGCGAAAAGAGAAGCGACGGACTTGGCATACCGTAATTCGAAATAATCACCGGTCGTCAACGCCCGCATACGCCTGAAGATAGGAGCAATCAACCAATAAAAAGGGGTAGCGAATAGCCACAACCATTGATACCAGATGCCCGATAATCCGTTAGTATATGTTTTCGAAGCCACTGATACCGCTTGATCCGAGTGTGTTCCGGTTCCAAAGGCGAAAAACACCATAAAGAGCTTGCCGAATCGCCTTCCGCCCATAAAGAAATCCACCGTGTCTTTTACCCGGCGGGCGGCCCACACTCCCAATGCGGTGATCCCGATCAGATAACCGAAAAGTACGATCCAATCCCAAAAACCGATTCCGAGAATGGCCCTATACCTCCCCATATTCAAATATATTTTGAGTACTTTAACAAATATGGATGTAAGTGGATAGAGGCAATAATGAATTGTTTGAATATTTAACGGGATACTTCAATTGTTTTTATTTCTCTTTACTGGAGAAAATAGATGGGGAGACGGTGTACATATACATGAATCGGGATACAATAATTCTCTCGATTTTTTGTTTTGTAAAAACGTTTGTATGGCTTGACCGTTTTGACAGGGCAGTTAAAATTTCACTTCTTGTGAACCTTTCTTATTGAAAATTCAAATAGTTAGATAACCGTGATCTGTAAAGAAGGTTATGAAAAAGCCTTCTTCGAAATCGAAATGAGATTATTAATAAATTCAAAAAGACGGTAATATCATGAAAACATCCATAGCCAAACCGGAAGACATACAGTCAACGCACAAATTTCATTTGATTGATGCCGAAGGTGAGATTTTGGGCCGGCTGGCCACCAAGATTGCTACTTTGCTGACTGGAAAACATAAACCGATTTACACTCCCTTTCTTGACACAGGTGACCATGTTATTGTAGTGAATGCTGATAAAATCAATTTAAGCGGTGAAAAATTTCAGCATAAATGGTTAATTCACCACACGGGGTACCCTGGCAGTCTAAAAAGAAAACGATATTCCAAACTGGTTCAGGAAAAACCTGAAAAAATCATTGAGAAAGCGGTATGGGGCATGATGCCGAAAAACCGCCTGGGCCGCAAGATGATTAAAAAATTACGTGTTTATCGCGGGCATGATCACCCCCACGACCCACAAAATCCTATTCCTTATCAGGAATCCAAATAGGAGGAGGAAGAAATAATTTGCTATGACCGATCAATATATTTCTCATGGAACAGGACGCCGAAAAAATTCAATCGCACGTGTTTATCTAAAAAATGGAACTGGTGAAATTATCGTCAATGGGAGAAAATCTGACGATTATTTGATGCGCAAAACCTTGGAGATGATCATTCGTCAGCCTTTCGGCGTAACCGACACCACCGGTAAATTCGATGTTTATGCCAATATTACAGGTGGTGGCCTGACAGGCCAGGCTGAGGCTTTGCGGCATGGTATTTCACGCGCATTGGTGGCATTCAATACCAAATTCCGTCCATCACTCAAGAAAGCAGGTTTCCTTACCCGTGACCCGAGAATGGTTGAGCGTAAAAAATATGGGCGCCCTGGCGCACGTAAACGCTTCCAGTTCTCCAAACGTTAATCTTCTTTCATCAAAAAAAAAACAACGGGCACGGTTTTATCTAGCCGTGCCTTTTTCGTTCAATTCTAGTCAGAGAAATTAGAAATTCTAGCGTGAGCATTGACAAGCGAAACACTTGCTTTACCCCGAGGGCAGGCGTCTCCGCCTGTGTCTTTCAGCTTTAATCCATTCACCATATTTCTCCTTCGAATCATCTTTAACTCTATACTCCATATTCTGAACCCTGTAGATTAAATTGATTGGTATACAAATTCCAGTTTCATAGACAATAAAAATAGGGGAAGATTTGATGAAACATAAAAACAGTGAAAGCAAGCGAATATCAAGACGAGGTGCTATAAAAAGCGTGGGTACCGTTGGAACCGCGGCAGTTTTAACCAGCGCGGCGGCCAGAATTGGCGGTGAATCAAAAATCCCATTCGCTGCTGCACCTGCAAATACATTCGATAAAATTATGCCCCGTGTACAAGAAACTTTACTTGTAGATACCCATGAACATCTCATCGAAGAAGAGGATCGCCTGAAAGGGAATAATCCCCGCATTAAAAGTAACGATTGGTCCTTTTTACTGAGCCACTATATCAATTCGGATTTAATCACTGCTGGAATGTCCGAAAAAAGTTTCCGAACATTTTTATCGCAAGAAGTGGAACCTCTCGAAAAATGGAATCTCATCGAGCCGTTTTGGCCGGCCGTGAAGAATACAGGATACGGCCAGGCAGTGGAAATTGCCGCTCGCCAACTATACCAGGTTGATGGTCTCACACGAGAAAGTATTCCTCATATTCAGGAAGGATATCATCGCTGGATTCAACCGGGATTTTATAAAAAAATATTGCGAGACACCGCTGGCATTGAATCTTGTCAAGTAAATTGTCTTTCCGCCCCGTTCAGTGAAACGACCCAACCGGAACTGTTGATGCAGGATATCAGCATTGTCGGGATGCATATCGGTCCCAACATAGATGGATTCGCTTCAAAAACCAGTATCGATGTGAAGGAACTGAGCGATTGGCACAAAGTCATCGACTGGTGGTTCGAACAATATGGTCCCTATGCCGTAGCTGTTAAATCCCAGTCAGCATATGGCCGTAATATTGATTATGAGGATGTCCCGGCTGAAAAAGCTGAACCGATATTCAAAAAAAGAATAAATCACGATCCTTTAACCCAAGAAGAGAGGAAAAAACTGGAAGACCATTTATTCTGGTACAGCGTTCACAAGGCCACAGAATGGGGGTTGCCCGTCAAACTGCACACCGGTTATTATGCCGGACACAATAGCATGCCTCTCTCACGGTTGCAGAAAAATCCGGGCGCTATAACCCATTTATGCAAAACCTCTCCGGAAACCACTTTCATTTTTATGCATATTTGTTATCCCTTTTATGAGGAATTAATTTCGGCAGCCAAGCAGTATTCCAATGCCTTTGTAGATATGTGCTGGGCGTGGATTATCAGCCCAGTCGCCGGGGTGAATTTTTTGAAACAGTATCTGGTGACCGCTCCCGCCAATAAAGTTCTAACGTTTGGCGGCGATTACATTCCAGTTGAACCGGTAGTGGGTCATGCTTTCCTTGCTCGAAAAGGAATCGCTCTTTCGCTTGCTAAACTGGTAGATGAAGGATGGATGAGTCTTCAAAATGCGCTTGATCTGGCCGAACCGGTCATGAACGGGAATGCTCATCATATCTTTCAACTCGAGAAAAAGAAGAAAGCCTTGCAAAATGCTCCCTGGCTTTAATTGACACTTGTCACTTTTGGTATTGCTGAATATAATTTACTGTCAAGTATTCTGGCTTTACATGAGATGATTTATCCATAAGACATGGAAACCTTAGAAGAGAAACTCAATCTGGTTTCATTATTGGATGTGTATGGAGGGTTGTTGACCGAACGGCAGCGGCATTTCTTTGATCTTCATTTTAATGAAGACCTTTCATATGGGGAAATAGCCGAAATGGAGAATATTTCGCGCCAGGCGGTTCATGACACCATCCAACATGGCAAAAAAGCCTTAATTCGTTTTGAGGAGGAATTGCATCTTGTTGAAAAAAGCAAAACCTCCGATTTGCAATCCATTCCGGATGAACAGAATATGGAGTCCATTCGGGCATTGATTGGCGAAATATCCCGGTTGGTAAAAGATGATATAATTTATGATACTGGTCCTCTTAGAAAAAACATGGTGTTGCTTCGTCAAAAACTGGGTTTAAAGGAATAATACGGAACAGTATATTTATTTAAACGAAATTTTTTCTATAAAAACAACAAAGGGTTTGACTATGTTTGAAAATCTTCAGGGACGTTTCCAGGGAATCTTTCGGGGTTTGAGTGGTAAAGCCCGTTTGAGTGAAAAGCATATAAAGGAAGCGTTGCGGGAGGTTCGTCTCGCTTTTCTGGAAGCAGATGTCAACTACAAAGCAACCAAGGATTTCTGCAAAAAAATCGAAGAACGCGCCCTTGGAGCCGAAGTGCTGAAAAGCCTATCCCCCGGGCAGCAGGTCATCAAAGTTGTCCACGAATCGATGGTGGAATTGCTTGGGGAAGAAGCGGGGAAATTTGAACTCCCCCCGGGTGAAGCGCGGATTATGCTGGTCGGTCTTCAAGGTTCCGGTAAAACGACGACCGCAGCCAAACTGGCGAAGAAACTCGCTACCGAAGGCAGAAAACCCTTGCTTTGCGCAGGGGACATCTATCGTCCCGCCGCTATCCAACAGCTCGAAGTCGTGGGAGAACAAGCCGGTATCTCTGTTTTTCAAATGGGAACGGATACCGATCCTGCAAAAATCGCTCAGGAAAGTTCCAAAAAAGCTAAAAAAGAAAATTTTGATACCGTCATTCTTGATACAGCCGGCCGCCTGCACATCGACGATGAAATGATGGGCGAAGTCCAGCGCATCAAAAAAGCATGGAAACCTACTCATATCCTTCTTGTTGTGGATGCGATGGTGGGGCAGGACGCTGTCAATCAAGCCCAGCATTTTAATGAGGGTCTCGATGTTTCCGGAACAATTTTAACCAAATTGGACAGCGATACCCGGGGCGGTGCGGCGCTGTCGATTCGGTACGTGACCGGCAAACCCATCTTTTTCGCCGGTACCGGTGAAAAATTGGAGAACCTCGATAATTTTTATCCTGACCGCATGGCTTCCAGAATTCTGGGAATGGGGGATGTGCTTACGCTTATTGAAAAAGCGCAATCGTCCATTGACCAGGAACAGGCGGCTGATCTCCAACAAAAAATTCTCAATCAAACTTTTACCTTGGACGACTTTCTTTCTCAGATTCGCAATGTCAAAAAAATGGGTGGAATCGGCAGCCTTATGTCTTTGATGCCCGGTATGGGTACAAACGAAATGATGAAGGATCTTGATCTTTCCGAAGGGGAAATGAAATATGTGGAAGCCATCATTCTTTCCATGACCCCGGAAGAAAGGAGCATCCCTAACCTGATTACGGGAAGCCGCAAGCGGCGCATTGCCAAAGGCAGTGGAACCAGTATGCAGGAAGTCAACCGCCTATTGAAACAGTTTACCCAAACCAAACAAATGATGAGCATGATGACCGGCGGCAAAGGCAAGAAAGGCAAAGGGAAAAAAGCCAAAATGTCTAAAAAAATGATGAAAAAAATGCAAAAAATGCAGGGTATGTTCCCCGGCATGTAAATAAATATTACCTTTCAATCTTTCAGGAGGTTTATATGGCATTAAAAATTCGACTTAAACGGATGGGCAACAGGAACCGGCCTTTTTACCGGCTGGTGGTTCAGGATTCTCATTGGCGCAGAGACGGTAAGACTATTGCCGATATTGGTTGGTACGATCCAGTTAAAAATCCCGCACAGCATTTTTTCAGAGAAAAGGAAATTTATTCCTGGCTGGAAAAAGGAGTCCAACTTACTGAAACCGCCCGCTCTCTCCTGAAAAACAAGGGGATTTTGAGTAAATTCAAAACCGGCGCTTACAAAGAAGAAATAGAACAACCCCTTCAGGAACCTCAACCTGAACCTGCGGTTGCTGAACCAAAACCTGAACCTGAAGCAGTGGCCGTTGCCGCCGAAACGCCGGCTGAAGAAACACCGATTGAAGAAGCCCCAGTGGAAAAAGAAACGAGGGTTTCTGCTGAGACAGAAAGTGAATCCACTGAGGAAGAAACATCCTAAAATAATTCATCGTTGTTTTTTTGATTGGTAATTTTTTGAATTTTAGTTAGACAGAAAAGACAACGATACAAATAAATCTAATGGGTATTTGGAAAAAATAACAATGGAAAAGCAATCAATTCAAAATTTACTAACTTATATTACAAAATCACTTGTCAAGAATCCGGATGACGTCGTCGTGTCTGAAAATGAAACCGAAGCCGGAGTTCTGGAATACACGCTCAACGTGAATCCTGATGATATGGGACGGATTATAGGACGAAATGGCAAGACAGCCCGCTCCATCCGGTTGTTGATCGGTGCAAAAGCTTCCATGGAAAATAAAAGGACACACATAGAAATCGCAGAAGAATAAGACTTCTGTTGATAATAAAAATAGATGGGTATTAGACGCAGAAAACCTAAGGTCCAAAAAGATCGAATCTACCTGGGGAAAATTTCGAAACCTCATGGTTTGGCTGGTGAGGTTAAATTCATTCCATTTCAGTGTAATCCCTGGCTACTCGAAATACTTGGAACAGTTCATAATGAGAAAAATGATCGAACACTGGAAGTCGAACATGTTCGGGGGTCTGAGAAAAGCCCGATTGTCAAGTTCAAAACCATCGAGAATCGAAACGATTCTGAAAAACTAGCAGGTTCGATAATTTGGGTGCATGAATCCGTTTTGCCGGAACTGGAGGAAGATTTTTATTACGAATCCGATTTCCTCTTTTCCCAGGTGGTCTCTGTTTCAGGTGAGTATCTTGGCAAAATTGAAGATATAATAGAAACCAGCGAATGTGACGTGTTGGTTATTCGGGATACTAAGGGTAATGAAATAATGCTTCCTGCGTCTCTTGAAGTGGTCAAGGAGATTAGAAAAGAAGACTCCACTATCGTCGTCGAACCGCTTCAGGAAACCACAACTTAATTAAAATCCGAATCAGATGGTATTATGCGTATCGATATTTTGACTACCTTTGTCGATATGTTTACCGGTCCATTTGATGAAAGCATCATCAAACGTGCTCGAGAAGCGGGATTGGTGAACATATACGTCCACAATTTAAGGAACTGGACTCATGACCGGCATCATAAAACCGATGATGAACAATATGGCGGCGGTGACGGGATGGTCATGCTCGCTCAACCACTGATCGAAGCGGCAGAGGATATTTGTGCTCAAACCAGCAGTGATACCCATATTATATTGACCTCCCCGCAGGGAAGGCTGTTTTCTCAATCCATTGCCGAGGAACTGGCGCAAAAAGACCACATTCTCATTTTATGTGGACATTACAAAGGTGTGGATCAACGCGTGATTGATTATTTGCAGCCGGATGAAATATCCTTAGGCGATTATATATTGACGGGTGGTGAACTGCCCGCCATGATCATGACCGACGCCGTGATTCGATTGATTCCGGGTGTGGTCAGTTCTATTGGCTCAGTTCAGGAAGACTCATTTACATGCGGTTTGCTGGATTGCCCCCGTTATACCCGTCCTCGTGAAATTTATGGATTGGAAGTCCCCGAAACGTTGTTGAGCGGGAACCACGCCGAAATTAAGCGCTGGCGTGAAAAAAAGGCATTGGAACGGTCGGCGGAGCGTAGACCTGATTTATATAGCGAATATATGGAAAAGATAAAGAACGAAACCGGTTCGGGAGGCGCCCGGCAATGAGTGCCCCGTTGTATGTAGCGCTTCTTCATTATCCGGTATATAAGAAAGACGGCGAGGTGATTACCACCTGCATTACTCCAATGGATCTGCATGATATCGCGCGAACTTGTATCACGTTCGGCGTAAGGCAATATTATGTGGTGAATCACATGCCCACAATGCAGTACTTGGCCCGCAGGGTGGCGGATTTTTGGCTGAGTGATTATGGTTTCAATTACAACCGGACGCGTACCGACGCTTTCAGCATTATGCGTTTAAAATCGTATCTGGAAGAATGCATCGATGAAATTTATGCTGAGCATGGCGTGAAACCTATTCTCACGGCAACAACTGCAAAACGTTTTGATAATTCCATCGGTTATTCTCTACTGGCCCAAAAACTTCAGCAGGAAAATACACCTTATCTGCTTTTGTTCGGCACGGGCTATGGTTTGATTCGGGAATTTTTACGCCGGTGTGATATGGTGCTTGAGCCGATAAACGGAGTCGGCGACTATAATCATTTGTCAGTTCGAAGCGCTGCCGCGATTGTGCTCGACAGGCTTTTCAATGAGGCAAATACCGGCTAAAATTTATTCTTTGCCTATTGATCGTTATAAGTGACGCAAGCATCTTTGCTTGAAACAATACAGACCGAGAAAAAATAAGAAATTATCATAAAGAGGGGTAATCATGGATCATCCTGCCTTAAAAGCATTTGAACAAAGCCAGATGCGCAAAGAATATCCGTATTTCCAATCCGGCGATACGGTTCGTGTCAATATTCGCGTTATTGAGGGTGAAAAGGAACGTTTGCAGGCCTTTGAAGGAGTGGTTATTGCCAAATCCGGCAGCGGATTGGGGGAAACCTTCAAAGTACGGAAACTATCTTATGGCGTAGGTGTGGAACGCACCTTCCGGCTTCATTCCCCGCGTATTGATTCGATCAAGGTTGTCCGGCGTGGTCACGTTCGAAGAGCCAAACTCTATTACTTGCGGGAAAGAGTGGGTAAAGGCACGCGCATCAAAGCGAGGAAGAAACAGAAAATTGATTTGAATTTGATGGTGAACAGTCCTCAAGATGCCATCCAATCTGTCCCGGCAAGTCAACCCCCGGCTTCCGAACAGCCTGAACAAACTGCTGAACCACAGAATCCAGAAACCTAAGCCGCAGAATCAAAAACTCCAGAAACCCACAACCGAATAACATGATGACATGCGCGGATAGAACAAACGCCCTCGCCCGATACCGGGTAAAACAAGCGTCCCCGCTTGTGCTGTTAATACTAAAAAACGCAGGCGGGGATGTCTGCTCTACCCGCCGGTATACGGTGAGATTTGGATATCAACATTGGATTCATCGCCCACCGAGTTTAAATCATCCTGCAATTGGCGGTAGGATAAGTCCGGCGGAACAAGAACCGTGGCTGTCATCATGAAAAGTGGAGTGCCGCTCATGGGAGCTTTGACCATACTTGTGTCCATGGTTTCGATATTGATATTTTGTTCTGAAAGATACTGAGTGATGTGGTGAATGATTCCTTCATGATCCGCCCCGCTGACATCGACCTGGTAGGGGAGCCAACCGGTATACTGTTCTGGCTCTTCCTTTTCTGTTTGGCATGTTGTCACTGTAAAGCCTTCATTTTGCAAGTTATGCAGGCCGTGCTTCAATTCTTCGAACTGTTGATCCGAAACAGAAATAAGCATCAACATAGCAAATTCCCCACCCAACCGGGACATACGGCTAGCTTCCACATTTCCATCGTATCGCAGGACTTC
>CAZXSQ010000207.1:4912-11319 GCA_964643335.1 uncultured bacterium | reverse complement strand
GTCATGAACCTCTTTTAAGACTTTATCAAAACAAACCTAATCTCGAACAAATCACTCCTGACGGGATAGCTCTCGGATTGGTTAACGGAGAGTTTTTCGAAGAGAATACCAAACAAATGAACTTCAAACTAAACGAAGGAGAGAAAATTATTCTCTATACTGATGGCATTACCGAAGCGATGAATCCATCCATGGAAGAATTCACCTTCGATCGATTTTCAAAATCGCTGCGTGAATGCCGGCATTTAAATGCGCAAGAGACGATTGATAAAGTCAGCCAACAAATCAGCGCTTTTTCCGGGAAAAAGGCCCAGCACGACGATTTGACCTTAGTGGTTGTCCAACGGACAAATGAATAGATGGGGATAACTTAATGATTGATATAAATTCCACGTTCGCCAATTCAGTCTGCTCTTATTCCGCCAACTCACTAATAAGTTCCTCGCCGCGTTTTTCCCAATTCATTCCTTCCATCACCCATTCAATAATCCGGTCATGTATCAAGATGCCTTCGAATTTCATCGGCAGCATTTTGTTCCACTTCAGACAGATCACGATCGGCCATCAAAAGCATCAATACTTGTTGATATACAAATAGCTTTTCTGATACGAGGTTAAACTCATCTAAGCGCTTCTTGATTGAATTCAAATCCTCGAAATCGTCGTGCATCGCTTCTTCAATCTTGCTGGCGTAAAGATCCATTTTAAGACCGATCAAGCGAATACGAACAGCTTCCAGCAAGCCAAATTCCCGGTCCAGTGCTGCTAAATCCCTGAGTATAGTAATAAGCAGATATTTTTTGTGTTCCGACAAACTGATCATGTAGTTTCATCCTTTCATTTTTGATTTAGAAAACCTTCTTATCCCAATTGGCCAACACGTTCAAAACCACCACCACGCAGGGTTCTTTCAACAACAGAATTGCAGCCAAAAACTCGAATGTTTTGTTTACCCAGACGGCCCCTTTCTATAGCCGAAACAATAAAAGGAATACTGTCAAAGGAAATGGCGGCAAGATCAGAAAAATCCAAAGCTAATTTCTTCGGTTTACCGCTTATCTGTTTTGATATCTCATCGGCAAGAGCAATTGCATCGTTTTTTTTCAATACACCGCTGACAGACAGAATGATCCCTTCTTCAGATTTAGTAATCTCAAACTGCATTTTATACTCCTTCATGGCTTACGGGAAAATCCATTTGACAGGAACGTAATTCACTGCATTATGCTACATACAAAACAGTAATTCAACCAAAAGAACAATGAATTTTTAAACATCGATGAATTGATTTATGTATTTGCTTCATGAAAAGGATTGGTAAGAGAATAAGAAACAATAATAAGAGCCCGTTTAAATTCATTCAAATATTTCAACAAGCGTTTTTTGGCCTGGAGTCTATCACGAGGGGATTCTCCACCGTACATAACGGTTTCATCGGCCTCTCCAAAAAACGCAACAATGGCACGAGGGCATAAGGAAGAACATAAAGTAAACATATCCGGTTCCCGTTGATGTAATTGAAAGAACGTTTTGTACATGGTTTTCATCTCATGGCAAAAACCTTCAAAGTCCGGATTCAGTAGTTGAGTATCCTGAACCAGTCTATCTATAATCTGTGAAACAGCCCGGCTATGAGCTGAAAGGACTTTCATTTCAGCCAAGAGTTCTTTGCGTTGATATTCCAACGAAGGATTTAAAGCGTCTTGAAGTATTTGTTTATTAAGTCCTGTTTCAAAAGTTTGTACCAGTTTATCAAATGGGTGGTACTCACAACCAGGTATTTTTGCACCTTGAAAAGAGGTATTGATGACAACAGCCGCCGTTTCATGAATCAATTGAACAAGTGCTTTTTGATGCATCATAAACTGCGGCGTAGTGCTGACCATTGAACCATTGTTGGCAGGAATCTCAATAAAATTACTTGGCTGAGAGTCATCATTATTTCTCATGTTTGGAACAGTTTCAGAAGCATAACGTTTACGGTTTCTATAAGACAGATCAATCCCGACTAACAAAATGGGGCTGCAGCCCATTAACCGGGCGGCATGCACAGATGCATGTGTTGTAGAACTATACGCTTTCAATTCACCTAATGGTCCAAGTGAACTGAGCAGGCTGCATAATTTCACAGCATTATGAGAAAAGAAAAAGGTTCGTCCTTGATATAATTTGGTTATTTTGGTATCAATCGCGGGAGAGGCAACCAAAATTCCAGGGGCATCCACCATATTCTCAAAATAACGGGCGTTCATAGGAGTGAAATCCAGGCTGATTATAAGATCAGACCGAATACCATGCCGCTGCAGAATTGGAAGCGCTGTATCAATCGTAATGATCACAAATTTATCATCATTGGCATGTATCAAAGGCAGCGCTTCTTCCAAACTTGGCCCAGGCCCAATTATCACCGCCGGCATTCCAGCGGCGATTCCCATCAAACGCAGGACAGGCGCACCATTAAGAATATACGGCAGATTCGCAGAGATATTTTTCAATACAAAAAGCCCTTGTATTTCCGTTGATTTAAATTTCATTTCCTCCATCTTGACGGTATTATTGATGGAAACCGCCATGTTGTTTATGTAGTTTTCATATTCTTTTTTCATGCCCGGTGAGCAAACCATGCGAATTCCTTGAGCACGCATGCGATTTGAAGTGACACCATTAAACAACTGCCGGGCCACCTGTTCTTCGGGCATCCCGCCAGACAGAAATATATAAGGACTGGAAAGCAAATGAGTGAAATCAATAAAGTGAAAAGCGGCTTTAAGCACTTCCAGATTTGGCTCAACAATCCAGATATAAGTGAATCCCCGCGATAGTTTATAGAGATTCAACGCATGATACCCAGTACCAAAACCAATCAACATAACATGGGAATTGCAAAGAAACTTCTCACCTAAACTGAGAATCCACTCTTGTGAGTTCTGCTGTGGAGATTGAGGATCATCCAAAGGGATCCAGCTGTCGTTCTTGCTTTTCAAACAAAGTATCAGAGAATTGTCCGGCGTAGAAACGGCCTTGATATTTTGGGATGGAAAAGGTATTTCAGAAAGCCGGCAGGCAAGATCATAAAAACGTCTCTGAAGCGCCTCATAGTTTTTTTTCCAGATTGGATTACCTGGAACAAGGTTAATCATTTCTCTGTTGCTTTTTGATAACTAATTTTGATATCATCACAGTTGTGTTCAATATTCGATCAAGTAACTGTTACTCAATCATATTGCCGGGGCCGAAAATGGCTATATCTCCAATACTGACCAGACCATTGGAGGGATCATAGCGCAGGGTAAAATCATCCCCGTTCGCTGCGCCTTGCCATAATCCCTGCATCCCGGCATTGGGGCCGAATGATTTCACATACCACCGTGAGGGGCATCCCATTTGATTCGATCTTGAAACCGCTTCACTTCGCATGAGAAACGGCGGAAAGTAGGCCCAGTAATCATGACAAACCGTTGTGCCGTTCGTGGGAATACCTTGAGGTGTCGAAAAATAGCGGTACCACGTCCATTGGACTATGCTCTCCGGCTGACGGCTGTTTTTTTCATGCGGCGGCGGAAAAACATCAGTTGGAACAGCATTGAGATAAGCTACGGGCGTACTAAGCATAATCAGCCTGTGATTCGGAGGATACTCATTGTTATCCAAAAAATATTGTTCCTGAGCCATGCCAATGGAACGAAGATCGGATTTGCATCGAGCGATTTTTGCGCGCAATTGGGCATTCAGGAAATTCGGAACCGCAATTGCCGCCAATATGCCTATAATGGCTACCACGATCAGCAATTCAATTAAAGTAAATCCTTTTTTCATAAAACCTTAGTCTCCTTGTTTTTTCAAAGGAATGATCGTATTAAATCGATCATCTCTTCTTTTATTCAATTTGTCAATATCATGGTATTTATTTAAACATTAGATCATGCAATTGAAAAACGTACCTGATTATGGCTTGTACAACTTGACGGATAATAAAATTCTTATTGGAATATTTCATGACTTCAAATTAAATGGAGGAACCAATGAGAGACGGTGATCTGAAATGGGATCGAAGAAAATTCTTGCTTGCCATGGCTGCAGCGGGTAGTGCTGCCACCATGAATTCATCCAGCAGTCATGGAAGTGAGGCCAAAAAGATCAAACTCGGGATAGATAATTTTTCCGTTCGTTCAATGGGTTGGAAAGCCCCGCAGCTGATCGAATACGCCGCATCACTGAAACTAGATACTCTTTTGATGTCTGATTTGGATGTTTACGAATCTTTTGAAGAAAATTATCTGAAGTCAATCAAAGAGAAAGCCGATCAGCTTGGAATTGAACTCCAGGTGGGCACGGGGGGAATTTGTCCAACCTCTTCAAGAGTGATCAAGAAATATGGGACACCTGAAGAACATCTGTCTTTATTGATTCGTGTCGCCAAAACATTGGGCTCCCCAGTTGCACGCTGTTATTTAGGCTCCGGCGCAGACCGTAAAGGAGAAGGTGGAATCTATAGACATATAGAAAGCACGGTTAAAGTGTTGAAATCAGTAAAAAACCAGGCACTTGATGCCAATATCAAGTTCGGTGTCGAGAACCACGCCGGGGACATGCAGGCTTGGGAACTGGTGGAATTAATCGAAGCAGCGGGAAAGGATTTTGTGGGGGCCACCATGGACTCAGGTAACGCCACCTGGACTATTGAAGATCCGATGATCAACCTTGAAATACTCGGCCCCTATACCGTTTCGACCGGGATGCGGGACAGCGCAGTTTGGGAATCCGAAAACGGGGCGCTGGTCGAATGGGCGAATATCGGAGACGGCCATGTTGACTGGCACGCTTATATTGATAAATACTCAGAATTATGCCCCGATACACCATTCATTTTGGAAATCATATCCCAGATAGGTCCCCGCAGTTTTCCTTATTTTAAGCAGGAATTCTGGGAAACTTTCCCCAAAGCCAAAGCAAGTGAATTCGCCATGTTCGTTGCCATGGCCGAACGAGGTGAACCGTTTGTTCCACCAAAAGGACGGCCATCCGGAGAACGATCAAAAGAATTGACACAAAAACAGCACAAATTTGATTTAGAACGCAGTGTAAAATACTGCAAACAAGAATTGGGATTGGGACTGAAGGGTTGATGGGTCGATAAAATTTGACTAATCCTACGAAATCACAAAACTGAAACTCCATCCAAATCGCGGGTTGTTTCATTTTTTTCATATTCTTCAATTGATTTTACACCCACCAGAAGTTTTAAATTCTCAATAATCACATACAAAGAAGGAACAAGCAGTAACACGATGACTGTGGCAAACAGAACACCGAATCCCAAAGAAATCGCCATGGGGATAAGAAACTTGGCTTGAACCGAGGTTTCCATAATCATGGGAGCCAATCCGAAGAAAGTTGTCAAAGAGGTAAGCAGTATGGGACGAAAACGCCTCGTCGCGGCAACCGAGATCGCTTCAATCACATTTTTTCGCTCTTGCAGTTCCCGATTGGCTGTATGGATCAATACTAATGAGTCGTTAACAACCACCCCGGTAAGAGCCACGATACCAAAGACACTAATGAAACTGAGTTCATAGCCCATGATTCCATGCCCATAAACAGCACCAATAATACCGAAAGGGATAACAAACATAATGATGAGGGGTTGGATATAGCTTTTTAAAGGTATAGCCAGCATGGTAAAAATGATCAACAAAGCCATAATAAATCCGGTTTGCAAGCTGGACATCGATTCCATCATTTCCTTTCGTTCACCTTCAAAAGAATAACGCAGTCCGGAATATTTATTCATCAAAGCGGGTAAATCGTTCTCTTGCAAATCAATCAATATTTTTTCAGCGTTGGCAATGGATTCATCCACATCAGCGGTGACATTCAACACCCTCCGCCCATCGGAGCGCTTGATTTGGGTATAAGCGCGGCCGCGGGAAATCTCGGCCGCTTCACCAAGCGGTATCTCTCCACCCCGGGGTGTGCGAATCAACAAATCCCGAATATTCTTTTCTGAAGTTCTTTCTTCTTCCGGAAGCCGCACCATAATCCAGATTTCATCCCGTCCCCGCTGCTGGCGAAATGCCCTGGCTCCATAAAAAGCACTCCGCACCTGTCTGGCTAAATCCATAGCCGTCAAGCCCAGGCTGCGGGCCTCGGGTTTCAACGTCAAGTCGAACTGAGGTTTTCCCAAAGCAAAGCCATCATCTATATCGGTCACTCCTGTATAGGTACTCAATATCTGAGCCAGTTCGGAAGCCGATCGTTCAAGCACCTCTTGATCCGGATGACTCACCTGCACATCGATATCCGCTCCGAACTGTGGCCCTCCTATGGTTTCGAATGTTATGGATTCAATGCCTGGAAGATTCCCCACTTTTTTGCGCCATTCCCGCAAAAACTGCGAGGATGTAATC
>CAZXSQ010000207.1:1599-4902 GCA_964643335.1 uncultured bacterium | reverse complement strand
ATGTAATCGGACGTTCTTCGCTGGAAACCAAAAATACTTGAATGGAAGTCAAATGACTGCCGGACGATTGATCTCCCCGAAAAGAAAAAGTTCTCCCTATTAGTGACAAGATCCCCCGCGAGATGTCTTCTCCACCGTTTTCAGCAATGATTTCTTTGGCGGCTTTAACAACTTTTTCCTGGGCTTTATATGTCTCTTCCACTGGAGAACCATACGGAAGCGTCACATTGGCTATCAGTTCATTCGTATCTACATTCTGAAAGAAGGTAATATTGATCCTTCCACCAGCCACCAAACCCAAGGTAAAGATCAATACAGCCGTTCCAACAGCAATAGTCAAATAAGGATTCGATAATGAGATACGTAAAACAGGGGCATAAATTTTATGAATAAATTTTTGTAAAAGCCGGCTGAAAACCTGTTGGCCGGCATGAAATTTCGCTCCAAATCCTTTTTCCTTTGGTTTTCTTGAATGAGCCAGATGGGCAGGCAAAACAAAAAGCGACTCAACCAGTGAAATTAAAAAGATTGAAATGACAGTAACAGGTATAACCTTAAAAAATTTCCCCATCATACCGGATACAAACAACAAAGGCATAAAGGCGGCAACATTGGTGAAAATGGAAAATGTTACAGGAACAGAAACCTGGCGCGCCCCTTCAATTGACGCTTGAAGAAATGGCATTCCTTTTTGCCGATGCTCATAAATATTCTCACCCACCACGATTGCATCATCCACGACAATTCCCAATGTCAGGATAAAAGCAAATAGGGAGATCATGTTTATTGAAATACTCATTGCAGGGAAAATAAGAAATGACCCCAAAATCGATATGGGGATGCCCAACATGACCCAGAATGCAAGCCGGATTTCCAAAAACAGCCCCAAAATAAACAACACTAAAAACAATCCCAAGAAAGCATTTCGCACCAACAGACTGATGCGCTCGCTGTAAATTTGTGAAGTGTCAAATCCGGTGGAGACTCCGACATTTGGAGGTAAGGTATTCTTTAGATTTTCCACATAGTCATGGACTTTTTCCGATATGGCAATCGGTGTCTGATCACCAACACGAAAAACCTTGATGGTAGTCGCCGGTTTTCCTTCAAACAAACCCGCTTCATCCGTATCTCGAAATGTATCCTCGATATCGGCGATATCCGCAAGACGCACTGTGGTGCCTTCAGGCGTGCTGACAATGGGAATATCGGCGAATTCGCTCCCATAATCTCTCCGTTCAGCCGTTCGAAGTAGTATTTCACCACCGGAAGTTTTAACACCTCCTGCCGGAAGTTCCAACGCTGCTTGAGATATTTCGCGAGCGATTACAGGCAGTGTAAAGTTGTATGCTCTAAGTTTCTCCTGGGGAACTTCCACCGAAATTTCAGGAAGCCGCAATCCTTCAATTTCAACATAAGTAATATCAGGTATCTGGAGTAGATCCTCACGTATCCGTTCTGCAAGTTTGCGCAAAACATGCTCACTCAAATCACCGTATACAAAAATGGAAACGACTTCGAATTTATTTTCGATAAGGCTGACAATGGGGCGTTCGGCATCCTGCGGAAAAGAGGTAATCCGGTCTACTGCATTTTTGACATCCTGAAGCGCTTTGTTTTGATTAGCCCCGGTCAACAGTTCAACAACGATACTCCCCATGCCTTCATTTGCACGGGAAGTCACCCGTTTTACATTATCCAATCCGCGAACCTCTTCCTCCACAGCAAGTATAATCCCTTTTTCCACCTCGGCGGGGCTGGCCCCTGGATAAGGTACGGTAATCGTAATCATGTCCAATTCGAACTCGGGAAACACTTCTTGTTTTACTTGGATGGCGGTCATTAAACCACCAGCCAGCAACACAATCATTAACAGATTGGCTGCAACCGAGTTCTTGGCCATCCAGGCAATCGGGCCTTTTTGGTTTATCATGGAGACGCCTCCGGAAGGGATTCATCGATGCTTCCATTGGATGAAGTGACCTGCAACGGTTCCAGACGGTCCTTCCCTTCCTTGAATTCTTTGAGCTGCATTCCTGGGATGGGAGTCGGGATTCGACTGGATACAATGCGATCACCAGGATTAAGTCCTTGGCTGACAATCACCCGATTCTGACGCCGTTTTTTAATAGTGACTTTGCGGATATCAAGCCGGTTCATTTCATCCATTATCCAGATTTCATTGCCTTCATGAACAACATTCTCTGGAAGAACAAACACATCCTTTAACATTTCACCTTCAATATGAACATGCACCCAAGTATTCAGAAGCAATGGCAATTGATTACCTTGGGCGGATTCCAGGTTCAGCGGATCATCAACGGCTATCAGAACTTGTGCCATTCTCCCTTCCGTTTCCAGATCACCCAACAGGCGAATCACCCGCCCGATTTTTTCATTGTTCCCATCAGCAAAATCATGAACGACACGGACGAGCGAACCTTCTTCCCCGCTGATAACAGGGACAGAAATCCACTCCAGTTCATCCATTCGCACAGAGGCCTTGATCCAATAGCGGTCTGTGCCTACAAGTTTGGCCAGTATGGTTTGGGGAGTAACCAGCTGACCTTCATCAATATGTTCCTGTTGAACCAAGGCATTGAATGGAGCATGTATCTTTGTTCTTTCCAAGTCAAGTTTGGCATCCTCCAAACTGATTTGAGCCGCCTTTAATTGTGCCTGCGCATTTTTGAGATGGGGTTTACGAAGTGCCAGTTCGCGGCCGGCTTCGGTGGTTTTCACTTCTTCTCCAAAAAGATTCCATTCCTTTTGAGCGATTATTTGGCGTCCTTGTTCTTCTGTGATATTGAATTTTGCCTGTTCAACATTGGCTTTTCTTTGTTCAACGATGTATTCATAATCTCTAGGATCAATTTGGGCGATGAGATCTCCTTTCGCCAAAAGGCCACCTGGAATGAGTTCGGGATTTTGTTTAATGATTCGTCCACTCACTTCTGGCTGAAGTTCGATTGATTTGGAAGGGATAACGGTTCCCCCGGCATCTACCACAATTTGTTGTTCTGTTGGTTCAGCAATCATAATTTCTATAGAAGTAGTATTTTCCTCAGCAACGCTGCGTTCTGCAGTGGGCCGAGTTTGAACCAACCATATTGCCATGTAGACACTGATTGCGATAACCACTATGGGTATGAATACCTTAAGAAGAATCTTGAATAACTTAATCATATATTGACTCTCGATATATAGGGTCAAGAATTATTTATAACTCACCCGTCCATGCTCCGCCTAAGGCTCGATACAGATCGATCCGATACAAAAGAAGGTCTTTTCGGGCGGTGATAA
>CAZXSQ010000207.1:0-1589 GCA_964643335.1 uncultured bacterium | reverse complement strand
CCAATCGCTGCAAAGCCTGCAAGGCAGTCAAGACTGGCAGGTAATCACTTAAACCATTAATGTAACGATCACGAGACGCCTTGAGTGTCGATTCAGCCACCTCGATTTGATGATTCAAGGACACCACATACTCATTTTGTTTTTGTTCCTGAATCAAGGCATCTTCAACTTCTTGAAACGCCATTAAAACAGACTTCTCAAATTGCTGAATTCGCTCTAAGACAATAGCCTTAGTGCGGTCTACCTCCACCGCTCGATAATTTCCGTCAATGATGGGGGTAACCAAATTTGAAGCAAGATTCCAGATCCAATTGCTGAATAATTCACCGATTTCTTGGCTTTGAAATCCTGTGCTGCCGGATAGTCTCAAAGCGGGAAACCGGTTGGCGATAGCAGAAGCTACCCGATAATCGGCAGCAGTTACACGGAGTTGAGCGGCACGCAAATCAGGCCGGCGCTTAAGCAAAGAAACAGGTAAACCGGTTTCAGGCAACGGAGGCAGATCAAGCAGCTGGTTCGATTCGATTGCCATGTCAGACTTGGGCGGCAAACCTAGTAAGACCGCCAATTGGTGCTTAAAAACTTCCAGCCTCGATTCAGTCAACGGTACTTGGGATTGAATGGAAGCCAATTGTTCGCGCTGTTGAAAAACGTCTACTGCTGAAGCTTTTCCTTGACCGAATCTCAGTTCAACCAATTCAAGAAAAGTTTGGTTGACTTGCAATTGCTCGTCCAGAAGATTTTTTTGTGCCTTTTGTTCGATAATATTCAGCCATGTTTTCACCACTGAAGACGTAAGGTTTAAAGCCGTTGTTTCTAAATCTTCACGAACAGCCAAAAAATCCAGTATCGAAGCGCTTTTCATCAAAGAAATACGCTGCCAGATATCCACTTCATACACTGAACTTAAATTCAACGAAAACTGATCGGTTATAAAACTCTGATTGCCTAAAAAACCACCCGCAGGCAGTGAAGACTGTGATCTCCTTGCACTGATATCGAGCGTCACTTCCGGCCAAAGATTCGCTCCCGCCTGCTTGGCCAGCGCTTCGGCTTGATCCAGTCTCGCCCAGGCGGCTTGGATATCCAAGTTTTGGGATAAGGCTTTTTGGATAAGCGAGTTCAGCCGAGTGCTGTCAAACACCTTCCACCATCGATCCGGAGATTGAACAGTGCCGGATTCGGAAAACCGCTCAGGAACGGATACACCCGGTTGAACACTCTCCTTGACCTGGTGAACCGAACATGAATAGTGTGACAACACTAACAAAATGAACGCTATAAAAGTAAAGACATGGGCCATTTTTTATCCCCAAAAACAAAGAGGCAAATTACTAAAATTTGCTTATCATTTAATCGTTCTGATTTCAAGGTGGTAAAAACATATTTCCCATATTCACCTTCATAAATCCCGATTGAATTTTCTTCATCAATGAAATCAGCTTCTTACGGTCGTTCTCCGATAGATTGGACATAAAATCTGCAATTCGTTGAAAATGATCCGGCAGCAGTTCATCCAAAAATTGTTTCCCTTCCTCAGTCAACTTGATAATGACCAACCGCCGGTCTTTGGTATGTTTGACTCGTTT
>CAZXSQ010000206.1:5742-11330 GCA_964643335.1 uncultured bacterium | reverse complement strand
GGCTTCTACCTCTTGAAACTAGGGTATCCTATTCTTCATGAAAATCGGTGAAAATGAAAAAGATAGCAATTCTATATTGGATAAAAGCAAACGGTGAAAAACGAGCACTTTATCTTTGATAGCGCCTGGAAAGAAATTTTGGAAAGCTATTTCCAAGATTTTATTCATTATTTCTTTGGGGAAATCTATGAGGAGATTGATTGGAAGAAAGGGTACGAATTTCTGGATAAAGAGTTTCAAAAAATTGTCCAGGCGGCAAAAATAAAGAAACAATTTGTTGATAAATTGATCAAAGTATATCGAAAGAATGGGGAAGAGGCGTGGGTGCTCGTCCATGTTGAGATGCAGACGCAGGCCGATCACAGTTTGGCAGAACGCATGTATGTATATAACAGTGTAATTTATTTAAAGTACCAAAAGCAGGTCATGAGCATCGCAATATTGGGTGATGAAAATCCCTACTGGCGGCCGGATCAATTCGAGTATACAATATGGGGTAGTCAGGTGATCCTGCGATTTCGAAACGTTAAATTGTTGGATTACCAGATAAACATTGAAGATTTAAAACCTGGTTCGAATCCATTTGCATACTTTGTGATTGCGCATTTAAAGACGCTCGCTACGCGAAAGAATTTAGGGAAGCGATTGGAATGGAAGAAGACGATCATAAAACGGATGATCGAACTGGGGATGCCGGAACGAGAAGCTGCTTCACTGTTTCGATTCATTGACTTTTTGATGTATTTACCGAAAGAATTGGAAGAGGAATTTACTGAAGAAATTCAACGGTACCAGGAGGAAAAGCAAATGCCGTTTATAGCACCGTTTGAAAAATTGGCTTTGAAAAAAGAATTCAACCGGGGTTTGGAACAAGGTTTAGAGCAAGGTTTGGAGCAAGGTTTAGAACAAGGGAGCCTGAGAGAAGCGAAGGACACAGTGATAGATATTTTAAACGAGCGATTTGAGGAAATCCCATCCTCTATAAGCGAATCAATTGAAAAAATAGATGATTTATCCCGTTTGCGGAATTTACGGAAGAGTGCGAGTACCGTCCCGTCTCTTGATGAGTTTGTTCAAGTTTTGGAAAATTAATAGATGGCCGTGCATCGTTTAAGTAAGGGGAAATAATACGACACAACCTGAACTACAATACTCCTACCGGAAATCAAACTTGACCATTATGTAATAACTTAATGAATGAGCGAAAAACGAAGAATAAATCCAAGGTCTGCTTTTATGGTGGCATTGATCCTTCCGCTTCCTCTGAACGTTTCACAGGTTGTGCGATTCTTGATGAATATGGCCGTTTTATAAAAGCGGGGCAATGTAAAGAAGACGAAGCTATTCTTGATTTTTTTGGACCTTATGCAGTAAAGGCAATTGCGATTGATGCGCCTAAAGGATTGCCTTTGAAAATGGGATTGTGTTGTCTGGAAACTCCTGCTGTGTGCCAATGTCCAGCCGATTCTTCACGATTGTGTGAACGGCTTATGCGCAAACGGGGGATTCCCCTTTTTCCTGTCAGCAAAAACACTTTTCCCGCTGCCAAGAGATGGATTCAAAGAGGATTGCTGCTCTTTATCCGATTTCAAGGTTTAAACATACCGGCTTTTGAAGTGTATCCAACTGGTGCCAAAAAAGTACTTTTCCCAGAGGTACGTTTTACCTCTCCTAAAAGCAAGCGATCCACACGTATTCTATTGCAGCAAAAACTCTCTTCGTTCATTCCGGATATTCCGAAACCGGGGAATAAACCTTTTTCCGATCATATTTTGGATGCGTTTTTGGGAGCGTATACTGTTTTTCTTTATCAAGAAAAACAATTCGGGACTTTAATCGGAAACCAACGAGAAGGAGAGATTCTTTTGCCTTGTTCTCAAGAAGTCCTTACAGAAAGAAGATGGCAGTAAAAATTAGGTCTGTGATGATGATGAACAAAATAGAATAAACGACTGAGCGAGTAGTCGCTCGTCCGACACCTTCCGCTCCACCTTCTACAGAAAGTCCCTCATGACAGGAGACCAGAGCGATGACAATACCGAAGCCAACACTTTTGGCGAGACCAGTGTAGACGTCAGTAAGGGTAAGGTTATTGATGGTACCATTGATATACATCCATGCGGATTGATCCAGGTTAAACACTCCCACACAAAAACCGCCAAACATCCCTATGAAATCAGCGATAACCGTCACGCAGGGAAGCATCAACGCCAGGGCGATCAGTCTTGGCACGACCAGGAATGGCACTGGACGCAAAGCCATAGTTTGCAGGGCCATGATTTCTTCACCAACGACCATGGTCCCCAGTTCAGCTGTGATTGCCGCTCCAACGCGGGCGGAAATGATGATCGCGGTGATCAAAGGCCCAATCTCGCGGCAAACCGTTATGGCCACCAGGCCGGAAACCAAATCGGTCATTCCGAATTTCTTAAGCTGATAGGCGCTCTGCATTGCCAGGATAACTCCAACTAAGAAATTGATCAGCAGCAGGATCGGCAGTGAGCGAACCCCTGATTCCAGCATCATACCGGTAGTGGCTTTTCGCCTCAGGATTCTTGGATTACTCCAGGAAACAATAAACGTGTAATAACAGGAAACTGCAAAAAGAAACCATAAACGCGCCAAATAGGCGAAAGCATTGGCGATTTTATTAAAATTAAACAATTTTGATTCTGATTGGTCTTTGCTCATAAGTTATGAATTTCTAATTCCATATGTACCTTATCAGAAAAGGGATAAATTATTGAGGTTGATTGTACCAGCACACTGGTTATATTCCAAATAGAGATGTAAATCGGAAGAAAATTCAGGAAGAGGCTTCTCCGTGGCTTGACCGGTGAATTGCTCTTGTAAGAATACATTTTCATACGCAACCATTTTGAAGAGGAGAATAATCATATGGAATTTCCAGCGATGCATCAAGCCGGAGTTTTGGATTTTTTCTCAGAATACGGCAAGATGATTTATAACCCTACAGGAATATTTTATTGGACCGGCCGTTCCAAAACTGAAGCTAAAATCAATGCCACCATAGGCTCAGCCAAAGGCCGTGCTCACCAAATTATGGAAGGCGGGGACGATTCCAAAATCACACTGTGTATTCCTTCCATACAAAAATATTTCCCTCAGCTGGGTACGGAAGAGATATTTCCCTATGCGCCCGAAGCGGGTGTCCCTGCTTTTCGAGAGGCATGGAAAAAATGGTTGTTGCGTAAAGCGGGAGACCATGCCGATCGCTTGAGCAGGCAGCTTCTTTTACCTGTGATTGTACCGGGCATAACCGGTGCTATTGGATATTGTACTCGAATGTTTGTCGATCCGGGCACACCAATTATAGTTCCGGACAAACGGTGGGAAAATTATGACAACGTTTTTTTAAGAAATGTCGGTGTCACGATAGAAGAATTCCAGGCTTTCGAAGGACAGCATTTTAATCTGGAAGGATTCATCGATGCGATCAAGCGGGTATGGGAAAAACAAAACCGTGCCGTTGCCATGTTGAATTTCCCCAACAACCCAACCGGTTATTGTCCGCCTAAAACATCGGCTGAGAAGATCACCCAGGCAATTCATGATCTGGTTGCTGGAACCGATAAGAAATTGGTGTTGATTTTCGACGATGCGTATGAAGGCTACGTTTATGATGAAAATGCTGAGAAATATTCAATCTTTTACCGAATGGAGCCCAAACCGAACTTCTTGCCCGTAAAAATGGATGGCATCAGTAAAGAATTGTTATGGTACGGTGCGCGCATCGGTGCGATCAATATCTCCTGCCCGGATGAGTGGTTTGAAAAAGCGGACAAAGAACAATTGGCGAAAGAAATCGACAATAAATTCCGAGGAATCATTCGAAACACGGTATCGAATTGTTCCATGAATGCGCAGCAGGCTGCATTGAAGGCTTTGGAGAATCTCGATCTTGTTATGCAGGAACGGGATAAAGCCATCAATCTGCTTTCGGAACGATATCATTTGATGCAGGAAGAACTTGGCAAGATCAAAACGGATTTATTGATCCCGGATCCATTCCAAGGCGGATTCTTCTGCTTTGTCAATATCCATCCTAAAGCGGATTTGAAAGCTTTCGATGTTTGCGATCATCTACTTAAAAAATACCAGGTGGGTGCTGTCCCAATTGAACAAGGCCAGATCAATGGTATTCGCCTGGCTTTTTGCGGTGTCGAGAGCAAAGATATACCTGAAATGTGCCAGAGTCTGGAAAAAGCCGTTTTGGATCTGGCAAAGTAACGAATGTACCGAATAGATTGAAGGGGGGAACTGTGAATGAGATTGTCTCAAAACTATGTTAGATGAGGAGGATGCCACAACATAGGGCAAACACATAGGTTTGCCCCTACCATATGTAAGGTTATACCTAAGTGTCTAACCTGTTTTGAGACTGTTTCGAATCCGGCCCCTCTTTTTTAATCCAAAGCCTGTAAGACCTGTTCTGTGTGACCGTCAACCTTTACATTTCTGAATATTTTCTTGATTTTCCCATTTTTACCGATAATAAACGTGCTTCGAACAATCCCCATGGATTTTTTGCCGAACATGGTTTTCTCTTTGAGCACATCATATTTTTTGCAAACTTCTTCATTCTCATCACTTAATAGCGGGAAAGAAAGTTCAAACTTGGTTATGAACTTCTTGTGTGAGTCAAGGCTGTCGCGGCTGACACCAAGTACCACAGCATCTTTCTTTTCGATTTCTTTTAAATTGTCATTGAATGAACAGGCTTCTTTGGTGCATCCGGGTGTGTTGTCCTTCGGATAGAAATAAAGAACCACTTGCTTTTTCCCTTTAAAATCTTTCAGAGACACTTTTTCTCCATTACTGGCTTTCAGAATGAAACTTGGAGCCATCTTGCCTTCTTCAACTGTCACCATGGTGAGTAACCTCCTGTTTTTTAATAAGTTGGAGTAAGACGATTTTAAACAAATCAAAAGGTAATGACAATATAGTCAAGAAATAAAATAAGTAAATTTTTAATCTTATTCAATTTACATAAAAGAGCTGTATATAAAAAATTAATAAAACATAAAAATAAATTAGAAAATGTGGTTTTTCGAAAGAATGAGGTTGACAATAAAATCAATTACTTTATAATTATCTCTAAGTTAATATCTTAGAAGTAAAATATAAGGTCGTGAAGTCTCGAGAAACCAGCTCCACGACCTCTATACGCCGGTAAATTGGAAAAAGCCCCTTTTCGTAAAGGGGGTAATGTCGGTTCAAATCCGACCCGGCGTATGTAATATTATAGTATAATTATTAAAATGTCAATTGGCTTGATTGAATTGATAACGATAATTTAAAAGTATAAGCCTAGTAAATTTGTCAAGGTGATAATTTAAAAAGATATAAGAGCCGTGTGGCCCCATTGAAGTGAGATTATTATTAAGTACTGAGAAATGTATGAAAGAATTTTCCACACGGCTCTCTTCATCTTGAATGTCTAGAAAGTTTTTGATTTTGTTTTAATCATTGAACCCACAATTGGGTTGAGGATGAAATTATGATGGCAAAGGCTTCTTTTTGTGCTTACATCGACGAGTCTGGTGATGAAGGATTTCAATTTCGGA
>CAZXSQ010000206.1:0-5732 GCA_964643335.1 uncultured bacterium | reverse complement strand
GGACGAATTTGTCTGATCAGAGAAGTAGTGACTGGTTTGTTTTATGCGCTTTCATTACGCGAAAGCAGAACGATCTTGATACTGTAAAGATCATTGATCAGATTCGGCAGGAATTCTGCATTCAACCTAAAAAACATGTTCACTGGAAAAAACTAAAACATCCCCAAAAAGTGCGTTATGCCCAGATTATTTCAAGTATGCCTGTGCATGTAATTGGAGTTTGTATTCATAAACCTTCTATTTTAGAACCAGAAAAATATAAGGGACGATATCGTCTTTATTTTCATACAGTACAGTATCTTTTAGAACGTCTATCTTGGCTTGCCCGAGATTTTTATAATACAAAAAGAGAAGAAGATGGAACGGTTGAAATTTTATTTTCAAACCGCCAAGGAATGTCTTATGAAGAGATGAAGGAATATTTAAGACTTCTAAAATCAGAAAAAGTAAGGAACCAAGATATTCAAATTGATTTTTCCTATATCCCAATCGAGCAAATTAATGCTCAAACGCCTGGCCGATCTATGGGACTTCAATTAGCCGATGCCTGTGCGGGGGCATTTTTTAACGCACTGGAACGCGATCCCTATGGGAACACGGAACCACGATATATTCAAACCCTCAAACCTATCTTATATGTAAATCAAGGTTCCTATTTGGAATATGGTATCAACATTATTCCTGTTGAAGCCCTTACTAATTTGCATCAAGAATTTTGTTTGGAATGGTTATGGAATTTGAAATAAAATTGGCAGACCCCAGGCCGTAGGAGCTCACGCATAAAGCGCTGCCGTCCTGTGGACGACCTACGAGTTTTCCTGCGCATATCTGCCATTAATTAATTATAACCTTATGAAACTATAAGGTCAATTATATTCATTAAAAGGGTGAAAATCAAAGCAACTGCCTTAAATTTGTGCTAAAGAAACAGGAAGTTTGTTTATATAATCTCTTTTAATCCATCTTCCAAAGATTTGGTAGGAACATTGAAGGTCTGTTTTGCAG
The DNA here is from genome assembly GCA_964643335.1 of uncultured bacterium. GTDB lineage: Bacteria > Hinthialibacterota > Hinthialibacteria > Hinthialibacterales > Hinthialibacteraceae > CAZXSQ01. The sequence goes on along the minus strand of CAZXSQ010000206.1, from coordinate 4,727 downwards.
GAGTGATATCGCAGGTATTTTCTTCATCGAGCATTCTCAGCTGATCCAAGGTTAAAGGCGCTTTAATCGGCATTTTTTCCATACACCAGGCCGGAGCGACTAAAAGGGAAACTGGTATCGGTATAAACAACCGTTTTTTCTCCATCTTATTGGCGATTGTTTCAAACAATTCACGTAGAGTATACGTTTGAGGGCCGCCGAGTTGATAGGTTTGATAAAACGTTTCAGGGCGTTCCAGGCAATCAACAAAACAATGCGCTACGTCATCAACGGATATAGGCTGCAACTGCCCCTTTGGTGTGGTAATAATCGGGACGATGGGAGATAGGCGGACAACTTTTACCAGCTGATTGACGAACTGATCGTCACGGCCAAATATAATGGAAGGTTGAAAAATGGTTTGAGCCAGCGTAGATTCCCTCAGCGATTCTTCCGCCATGAATTTGGTCACGTGGTAGTGGCTGGTAGCGGCACTTCTCGCCCCCAAAGCGCTCATGTGAACAAAACGGGTAATACCGGCTTTTAAGGTTTCCTGGATTAAATTTCTCGTGCCTAAATAATGTATCTGCTCAAAAGTTGCTTTGCCGGATTCTACAATGATGCCAATAAGGTGGATGACCGCTTCGCAGCCGGAGAGTGCTTTTTTTATAGAACTTGCATTGGTGATGTCACCGGTGACATGTTCAATATTCTTTTCTTGAAATTCCTTGGGCGGCTCGCTCCTATGGGTCAATGCTCTAATAGAGTGTCCCTTTTCAATAAGCTGATGGACAATGTGCCGTCCTACGAATCCAGTAGCCCCAGTGACAAAGACTTTCATATGATTTTTCCATTTCTAAGGAGTAGGATTGATTCAAATTCCAAGCCAAATGAATATGAACGTTATTCGAGAAATGGTAGAGGGAAAAAAACGATCAATCAATGGAGAGGGTGATAAAACATCTTTTTGAGTTATTTCGATTCGAAGTCCAATTTATAATCTGTCATTACTTAAATTTAATGCAGGATACTATAGAAAATTTTGAATAATCTTCAGGGTATCTTTGGATAAAAGTTGCCGGATATCTGTTTTCGAATAGCCGACGATGAATCCGGCTGCAAAGGCCAGACCGACAAGGGTTAGTCCATGGCTTTCAATATTTTTTTCAATGTTTTCTGAGGGATTTATCTTATCAGCGCTAGATATGAGCCTGGCCCGAGCTTGTTCAATCCGTTCTTGTGTAGTGGATTGAGGGGATGATGCCACGATTGCTCCTCCTTATTTTCGAATCTTGAGAATACACAAAAAGATAAGAAAGCCCGAAATTAAAAACGTGAGAATGCCCGTGATCAAAGAGGCCACCGATATGTGAGTCACTTCAAGCAGTGCCAGAAATACGGCGGTCAACACAAGCAAGAAGGAAATAATGGATAATGTTACACCGATAAAGAACACAGATAAAAGCGCGATGAAGTTAAATATATTTATTTTGGACTGCTCGCACTCAGCCTTTATCAGTTCGATCAAGGATAATATGAATTCGACGAGGGCATGCACGATTTATTTGGTTGAAAATAATTTGCCCGTCATTAATCCCACAATAAACGCCAATGCCAAACTGGTAATCGGGCGTTCCTCGATCTCGCTTTGCACCGTCCTGCTGGCCTGCCGCCCTTCCCTGCGAGCGGCGTTATAAGCCTGATTCAGCTGATCGAGCAGATCGTCCAGCTCGGATTGGGTTTTACTCTTGGCATATTGTGCACTATCGGTTCCAACGTTTTTCATTGTCGATAACAATTCGGTAAAATCTGAACGCAATTGAGATATTTCTGATTTTAACTCATCCAGTTCAACCTGGTTTGATCTTGTATCAGCCATTTTTGATCCTTTCCCGTGATTCATTGAAAAAATAGACTTTTTTTATTCTTTTTTAAAAGGCTACCACGAACCCAAATAATATCAAGCAAATGTTCGAAAATGCACAGGGGATATACTAGGATGAGACCTGGAACAACAGTGAACAAATATCATGTTTAACTAGCTTGGCGGACACGAAGTTTACCCATTTTTTGCAGGAAAAGAACAAATTCTTTAAGGATATCACGATCCACTTTACATTTCATTTCTTTTTCAATGATTTTCAAAGCTTCGAAGGGCGGTATCCGGTCTTTGTATGAACGTTGAGAGGTCAAGGCGTCATAGACATCCACCACCTTGCATATTCTTGAAGTTAGGGGAATTTGTTCTTTTTTAATCCCGGCGGGATAACCGGAACCGTCCAGTGCTTCATGGTGATAAAGTGCCACAAAACGGGAATCATCCGTTAACTGAGAATCGTCCTGCAGCCGTTCATGACCTTTCACCGTGTGTAAACGCATGATTTCCCATTCCGATTCGGTTAAAGGGCCGCGTTTATTTGTCAATTCGTTAGGAATATCGCATTTCCCGATATCATGTAAAAGCACGCCGCGAGTTAAATCCTGGATTCTGTCGGGATTAATCTCCTTCTGGATTTCTTGAAAAAGCCCCACACTCAAAACACAGACATTCATGCTGTGACTGTATGTGTAGTAATCGTAGGATCTCAAGTTATTAAGCAGCATAATCGACTGAGGTTCGGCTGTGATCAGATTTGCAACCGAGTCGCTGACGTTTTTTGCCGTAACAAGGAATGAATTCATGTCCGGCGGGGATTCAAAAAGGCTTTTCATGACCACTTGAGCCATGGTGTGAAATTTTTGAGTCTTTTCTTCGATTGGAAGCTGGGGATCTTCTACGATTTGAGTTAAGTTTTCTGAAAGATACTGATTCAACTTAAATGAATTGTTTACCGGAACGAAAACAGGCCGTCTTCCACCCTTACTCAGAATGTCCCAGGTTTCTTGGTTGATTTGGCTGTCGCCGGATTTGAAAAGTACAAAACGATTACGGCCAGGATGGTAGAGATAGATTGGAAAACCACATACTTTATCCGCTTTCAGGTATTGTGGATCAAGAGGAATATAATTACTCGCTTCACCTCCATGAGGAAGTATAAATTCATCAGTTTTTAATGGTTTATATAAAGTCGGCTTTGTTTGGCCTTTTGGGGTCAACGTCTCTTACCTCAAAACTTCATAATGAATGATAATCAAGCTTACAACTTAATCAAAAAATAAACAAGCAATTTTAATGATTATTAAAGAGTTTTAAGAAATGTTATTCTAAAGAATGGGGTCACTCAATATTGAGTGAGAGAATCTAAAATAGTTCGTTCAGATTGTTAGTGAAATTGACGTATTGGTTTTGAAGACCGCACTTTCTTTTTCTTGTTTTTTCTTGATGATTTTTGAGGTTTTTGTGGAGAAGATTCCTCAGAAGGTAATTCTTCATTATTCTCTAGTGCATCGATCAATCCAGTAATCCGTTCGACTAAATTTCCTTTTTTTCCCATATCTTCAATACGGATCACTAGGTTCTCTCCTTTGGTTTCAACATTCATTTTCAATCCTTCCCTTCCATCCAGCTGAAGTACTTTTAAAGGATCAAATCGTTCTGATTGAGAAGGATGATAACTAAGAAAACCATGATTTTTGGCGATATGCACCATGTCCATACCGGCTTCATGAGCGCGAACCCGGACATGTAATCCCCTCAGCAGGCGCTCCACCTGCTTTGGAAGTTTACCGTAAATATCTTCCAACTCTTCCTTTAGATTATCGATTTCTTCATACGTTTTAATTTTAGCGATGCGCTGATGCAGCGCCATTCTCTGTTTGCTGCTTTCGACATAGCTGGGAGGGATCGATCCTTTGGGAATCATTTCAAGCGTTGTTTCCCATTCCGGAAGAAGTCCCTTTTTCCCTTTAATTGTTGATACTGTTTCGGAGAGTAATTTACTGTATAGATCAAATCCGATTGCGGCGATATGTCCATGCTGCTGGCGTCCTATAATGTTTCCAATTCCTCTGATTTCCATATCCCGCATGGCCAGATGGAATCCGGCTCCTAACTGGTTGTGTTCCTGCAGGGCAAGCAGGCGCCGTCTTGAAATCGATGAAAGCGCTTGCTTGCTTGGAACGAGTAGGTAGCAATATGCCCGATGCCGGTCGCGTCCAACTCGTCCACGAAGCTGATAGAGTTGTGAGAGACCAAAGTGGTCTGCCCGGTTGATTATGATCGTATTGACGTTGGGAATATCGAGACCGTTTTCAATAATGGTGGTCGATACCAGAATATCATACTCATGGCGGATAAATTCCGTCATGACTTTTTCTAATTCATGTTCAGACATTTGACCATGCCCGATGCAGACGCGGGCGTTGGGAACCAGATCCTGGATGTAATTGGCTATTTGCAGAATAGACTCGACACGATTGTGGACGAAATACACCTGGCCGTCACGGTATAGTTCCCGAAGTATGGCTTGTTCAATGACTTCAGGAGACCATTCCATGACATAAGTCTCTATCGGCAGTCTGTTTTTGGGAGGCGTGCTGATAAGGCTCATATCACGGATACCGGAAAGGGACATGTAGAGAGTTCTTGGGATAGGAGTGGCGGTTAACGTCAATGTATCCACCAATTGCCGCAACTGGCGGAGTCTTTCCTTGTGTTTGACTCCAAAACGCTGTTCCTCGTCAATAATCAACAATCCCAAATCGGAGAATTTGATATCCTTGGAAAGCAACCGGTGAGTGCCAACTACAACATCGATATCACCCTGAGTCACGTTTTTAACTACCGCTTTCTGATCAGCCGGACTTAA
>CAZXSQ010000205.1:0-11339 GCA_964643335.1 uncultured bacterium | reverse complement strand
CGATTGTAGAAATCATCATTTTGTGGGTGATTTTTTACATGGTCTTGAAAACCGTTCGCGGTACCCGGGCCATGAAGGTCATTTCTTTTTTCGTTTTGCTGATCCTTGTTACCTATATTTGCAAACAATTGAATTTATTGACGGTTCATTGGCTGCTCACTTCCGCCCAACTGCCTATTTTTGTGGGATTGGTGATCCTGTACGCCCCAGAATTACGCCGGGCAATTTCCGATATGGCTCGTCGTCCCATTTTTAGAAGAACCAGCCAGAAAGAAGATCCGGCTGTTTCTGAAGTGGTCAACGCTACCCAGGTGCTTTCACGAAGGCATATCGGTGCCTTGATCGTTTTTGAACGATCCGCCAATCTGCAGGGATTTATTGATACCGGAATTCCCATGGACAGCCATATTTCTTCCGAATTATTGATCTCGATTTTCTCTCCACTGACACCTTTGCATGACGGTGCGGTGATTATACGGGAAGGCCGCGTAGCCGCTGCGGCCTGCCTGCTCCCTTTGAGTCAGCGGGACGTGATCGACTCAAGCCTGGGGATGAGGCACAGGGCTGCGCTGGGACTGGCAGAAGAAACCGATGCTGTCATCGTTGTCGTCTCAGAAGAAACCGGCGCTGTTTCCATCGCTATCAGCGGCAAATTTACTCGAGAACTGGAGATGCCGAGATTCCAGCACATTCTTCCTCGGCTGGTTCAGAAAGGAAAGAAATGATCAAGGTATTTACTGAAAATCTTGGTCTGAAACTCTTCGCTCTTCTCTTGGCGGTTGGAATTATCTGGATCAAGGCACAAGAGAAGATTCAAAGAAGGACCCTATCCGGCGTTCAAATTGTTGTGGATAACTTGCCGGAAAACATCTTTTTACCCCCAGAACCATGGATTCCACCCAGTGTCAAAGTCACTATCCAGGGACCGAAAAATACCATCGAATTTGTCCGGCCCAACCAGTTTAGCTTCCATATCGATCTCTCAAAGATTTCCTTGCCCGAAGCCGGTTCTTCCGTCAATGTGTTTTTGACTAAAGATATGTTTAAAACCAATCTTTTCGAAGAAGACCGGATGCGCATTTCCGTCGTCGATGGTTCCATTTTTCCTTCTCAGGTTGCCCTGCAAATTCTTCCTTGGGAACTGGGGCAGCCCCGCCCTTCTCTGACCCATGTGGATTCAAGCCCGAATCAAAGAACGATTCCACTTTTGCTGATTGAAAAATCAGTCCCGATTGTGATACCGAAGTATGGTAACCCTCCGGAAGAAATAACTCTGGAAAGCCTGAATCCTGAGCCGGATGAAATTCTAGTGACGGGAAACATGGAAGCCGTTCAACGAATCCAGTCGGTTTCAACGGCAATGCTTGATTTAAGTATGATCTCGACTGATACTAAACCTGTGTTTCTCCAACTACAGGGTTTAGGCCGGATCTTTGGAGTTTGGCCGGTCAAAGATAATATTAATGGAGCCACGGTTTATTTTGAAGTACACAGAAAGAGATAGTGAATGATCATGACTAAACTTTCGGTTAATATCGATCATGTAGCCACACTTCGTCAATCCAGAAATACACCTTATCCCGATCCGGTTCAGGCTGCCGTTCTAGCGGAATTGGGAGGGACGGACGGGATTACCGTCCATCCTCGCGAAGACCGTAGACATATACAGGACAGAGACGTTCACATACTAAAACAGACGCTTCAGGTCCCGCTAACCTTGGAAATGGCTTTAACGGATGAAATGGTTGAATTGGCCTTGGAAATAAAGCCATTTGCCTGCACCTTGGTGCCGGAACTTCGCGAAGAGCAAACGACGGAAAGCGGTTTGGCCGTTTCGGGCAGAGAAAACGAATTGCAGCCCAACATACAAAAACTGCTGGATGCGGGGATTATCGTCAGCATTTTTATCGATGCAGACGCCAATGAAATCTCCGCAGCACATTCGCTTGGAGTTCAATATGTAGAACTCCATACCGGGCCGTATTCTCTGGCCGCTTCACAGGACGAGGAAGACGAGCAGTTTAAAATCGTTAGGCGCGCGGCTGAACACGCCCACGGGTTGGGACTGCGTGTCAATGCCGGTCACGGACTTCATTATCACAACTCTACGCGCATTGCCGCTCTGCAAATAATCGATTGGCTTCATACCGGTCACAGCATCGTCTCTCACGCTGTGCTCGTTGGTATGGAACGCGCTGTACGGGATATGCAGGAGATTATTCGCCGTGCTGGCTGGGATGATCACTTTAAGAAAACAATTGAATCCGAAAAAAGAGTTTGGTAAGGTTCCTCGTTTAATATATGCTCCATAATCAATTATCTTTCAGGAATACATAAACGTCAAAATATGAAAACTAAGTTGTTGCCTTCTCTTTTATCCGCCCCGTTTTATTGTCTTGGAGAAGCAATCCATGAACTGGAGGAAGCGGGAGCCGATCTGTTTCATTACGATGTCATGGATGGGCATTTTGTACCCAACCTGACAGTAGGGCCGTTAATCATCGAAAGCCTGGCTGGTCACATCGATACAAATTTTGATGTTCACTTGATGGTCACCAATCCGGAAATCCAGATCCCATGGTTTGATTTGCCCGCCGTTCGCAGCATCACCATTCACATCGAAGCATCCGCCGATGTGGTTACAGATCTGAACAATATCCGCCAGCAGGGCAAAAAAGCCGGAATCAGCTTAAATCCTGAAACCCCAGTTGATACACTTGATCCGATTTTGCATGAAGTGGATCAAATTTTAATTATGGCGGTGAATCCGGGATTCCCGGCACAGGTTTTTATGAAGGCTTCGCTTGAGAAGATTGAATATGCCGCCAAAAAACGCACCGAATTAGGTTTGGACTACATCATTCAAGTGGACGGAGGTATTAACCCCGAAACAATAAGCTGGGTACGAGACGCCGGTGCGGAAGAAATTGTCGCAGGTAACGCTATTTTTAACACGGATGATCCCGCTCAGGCATATAAAGAGCTATATACGATGATCACGGCACAATAGATGTTTGTATCATACTCCTATCAATCTCGTTGACTTATGTTTACAACCTTTTTATTCTCCAAACCGAATTTTTCTGGACTTGTTTGTTTTTACCCCAGATGAATTCGAATAGCAAAAATCCATCGTAACAACTCTTGGTCACATCGCTTCCCGAACAGGTATTGTTTGTTATGAACGATAAACGAAAATAATTAATAAATCGTTATGAATTCACCTTATCATTCAACTTCAAGCACAAACAGAGAAACAGAAACCCCCGTCAGTTCCAGCGAGTTTGTTATTCCATTGACTTCAGTTTTCTCCATAACAACCTGCAGTCCTTCTCCCGGCTCATTGTAAGCCATTGCATCCGGCCCGTTAATCTGGTAAAGCCAGCCTGATCCGGTTAAAGAAATGCCTTTGAGTTTCAATTCAAGTTGTAGGTTCTCACGCAGAGGATTGACCACCGCGACCGTCAGGCATGTTCTCTCATCATTCCAGGCCGCCGCGACATCGAGCGGTTCAGGATCGCCGTAAATAGCGACAGGAGTTTTGCCAAAATGATGACGGTACAATTTAAGGGGGAGTCCGGTGGTTGCAAACGTGGCATCCGTTTTACTTGTTTTGATGCAGCCGATCACATTCACGGTTTGAGCATAATTGGCCATGTGATACACATCACTGTTCCGCACAAGCGCATTTAATCCCGCCGCAATTCCCAAAGCGTCTTTCAAGTGATAGCGAACTCCCAACTCTCCGTAGAGATGGGGGCCGTACCAATAATTCCATTCATCCAAAGCGATCTGAATGTCTTTATCTTCCAGTGATGAAATAGTGCGGCGGTATTCACGATGAGCATTGGCAATACGCTCGACATTGTTCGGTATTTGATTGACATGCGAGAGCAGTCCTTTTTGTTCACCGCAGTAAAAATGCTCACTGATCAAATCCATATGAACTGCGCATTCCGCAAGCATCGTGCGGCTCCACTCGCCTACCGCTCCCACAGCAACCAGTTTGATGGAGGGATCAGCAGCACGCATGGCTTCGGCAAACCGGTTGTGTTTCTTGACATAATCTTCCAAAGGCATATGACCCAACTGCCAGCCGCCGTACATCTCATTACCGATACCCCACCATTGAACATCGTAAGGTTCGGTATTCCCGGTCTCGGCTCGCCAACGCCCCATAGGTGTAGATAAATCGCCATTGGCGTATTCAAGTTCCTCCACGGCCGATTCAACTCCCCCTAATCCGCTGTTCACCACAATCAGCGGTTCAGCGTTGACTTCCCGGCAAAACATGATGAACTCATTCAGACCGAAATCGTTATGTTCAACTCCCTTCCAGGCGGGATTTTTTCTAGGTGGACGTTTATCCCGGTCACCTATCCCATCTTTCCAGTCGTAGCCGCTGACAAAATTGCCACCCGGCCATCTGTAGATCGGTGCATCCAACTCTTTCAGTAATTTCAACGTATCGGCCCTCATGCCGTGAATATTATCCCCCGGCATCAAGGATACTGTCCCGATACGCAGTGCACCCGCTCCTTTTGCAACTATTTCCAAACGCCCGTTGTTTGTATCGTTACCGGCAATAAAACGCATAGGGATTTTAACATAATCGGAGGTGATGTCGTTGATCACAATAGTTTGACGTCCATAAGAACCCTGTCCCCAAATCAAACTCACTTCAACCGCAGCGGCAGTCGTGTCACCGGCGAGAACAATTCGTCCAACGTATTCATGACTGCGTTCCAAACCCAGACCGGCTTGAGCAATCCCTCGTGTAACAGTGTTTCTCGAGGGATGAATCAGCGGCGTTTGTTCACCCACGTATGAATCTTCAGTCATCATCTCCACGTCATCGTAGCCGCCGATTTTTTCCCAGGGTGATTCTTTTGCTCCAACAGCGTAATAGAATTTACGATCCTCAAGCATTTCCGCCCAGATGCCGCCATAAATGCACCGCCCTAAATGTTCGATAAACTGCCCGTAAATATAGTCGGAAATAGCTGCCTTCGTTTTCCCTGCATTAATTGTAATTGAAGGTTTTATTGTCTTTGTCGTAAGGCGTTGAAGGTTTAAATTATCATACCATGCTTTCCCTGTCGCCAATCCCCAGCCACCGAAAAGGCAGTTCAATTGAACACTATCGTTATCTTGAGTGTCAAATGTCATTTCAACTTTTATCCAATCGGTTGTACCTGTGAGTGCTTGCGTTTTAGCACCTTGTATGTTGTGAAGATTAAACAGCGCTCCCTCTCCTGTAGAGGCGGTGAGATTCTCTGTTTTAATCCATCCCGAAAAACGGTAGGATGAAAAAGGTTTCACGGCAACATGAACATACCACGAAAGATCGCCTCCGGTTTCCGATGAAATCATAGCGCTGTGATCACCGGAATGAGCTGTCTTAGAATAGTGAAAGTCACCTTCACCATCCCATGTATGCGTTTTCCAGATTTCAGGTTTCCCTTCGCTTGATTGTTCAAACGATGAATTCGGAAGGGAAGAGGTTTCAGCAATTATTTCCGGACTAAAACTGATAAACATTAACATGGAAAACGATAAAAGCCTTGTTAACTTAAACATGATTGGTGAACCCCTTTCGTATTTTTTATGTTGGGAGTGCGGACATCCTTGTCCGCACCTTTAAGTGAACTTATCAATTCAGTGTGGGCATATCCGGTCTGTATCTATTCTTGATGGTTAATCCCTTACTTTCAAGATATATTCTATTCCCGCCTCAGTCCGAAAAACGGTAACATTCGAATCGGGATGACTAGCATCTATTTCTTTCGATCTCGAAAAAACATGCAACGGTTTTCTATAACGAATCCGGCACTGTTTGCCAAGGCCGGATTGAATCACCGCTTTATGCAATTCATGGTCTCTCCATTCAATATCGATCTCAAAACCACCGCGTGCCCGCAGCCCTTTGATATAACCTGTATCCCATGCATTGGGCAACGCAGGAAGCAGGCTGATCACGTCCGCATGGCTTTGCAGCAGCATCTCAGTGATACCGGCGCATCCACCAAAATTACCGTCAATCTGAAAAGGTGGATGATTGTCGAACAAATTCGTCAATGTGGATTTTCTTAAAAGCGATAGGACATTTTCATACGCTTTCTCGGATTCTTCAAGCCGCGCCCAGAAATTGATCATCCACGCCCGGCTCCATCCGGTGTGCCCGCCGCCGTGAGCTAATCGGTATTCAAGCGATTTCCGCGCCGCCTCGGCCAGTTCGGGTGTCTGACGCAGGGTGATTTGTTTTCCTGGGTGCAGAGCGAACAAGTGTGAGACATGCCGGTGACCCGGTTCGGGTTCTTCAAACTCCTTGGCCCATTCCATCAAACGTCCATCCGATCCGATTTTGGGCCAGGCAAGACGGTTTCTTGCATCTTTTACTTGCTTAATGAAATCATCAGCAATTCCAAGTTCATCCGCCGCTGCAATGCAGTTGGTGAATAAATCCCAGATGACTTCCTGATCCATGGAACAGCCCATCGATAAACAGGCCACCTGGCCATCCGACGTTCGAAAACGATTTTCAGGCGAGGTAGAAGGCCCGGAAACCAGTTTGCCAGTTTCCGGATGTTCAACCAGATAATCCAGAAAGAATTCAGCAGCATCCCGCATCAATGGATAAGCCCGGTTTTCCAGAAAATCACGGTCGCCGGTAAACCGGTAATGTTCCCACAAATGCTGGCAGCACCAAGCGATCCCCAAAGGCCACATGCCATAGACCACATTGCCGATCGGCGCTGTCCAGTACCACGCATCGGTGGTATGATGTGCCACAAAGCCATCGCAGTTATAAACCTCACGAGCGGTTTTTCGCCCGCGCGGCTGAAGGTTTCCGATGAGATCGAAAAAAGGTTCATGGCATTCGGAAAGGTTACAGACTTCCGCCGGCCAGTAATTCATTTGAATATTAATATTGATGTGATAGTCCGCATTCCAAGGAGCATCGATGTGATGATTCCATATCCCCTGAAGATTGGCCGGCATGCAGCCGGGACGTGAACTGCTGATTAGCAGGTAACGCCCAAACTGATAGTAGAGTTCAATCAACTGAGCATCTTCCGCCCCACTGATAACATTCTTCAACCGTAGATCAGTGGGAATATTCGGTAAATTCGAATTCCCTAGTTCTAAATCAACCCGCTTGAATAAACGCTGATGCTCAGCAACATGATCGCTACGCAGCGATTCATAAGGCTTCCTAATGGCACCGTCAATCTGTTTTTGACAACGCTCATTATAATTATCATCTTTATAATTTGTTGCAGCGGCAACGAAAAGGATTACCGAATCCGCCTCCTGAATATGCAGGATATTTTCATCGGCACTAAGAGTACCATCCTCAACAACTGCCTTCAGGTGCACTTCGAATGTCACTCCTTCGGTAGGTTCTGCCTTATCCGCTTGTCCGTATAGAATCAAAGTATCCGATGCCGGGATGCGAATATTACCGTTTTCCTTCCTCGACATATGCACATCCAAGGTCAGCCGATCCGGCTTGTCACAGGATAATTTGATGACGATAACTTGATCGGCTGAACTCGAAAAAACTTCCCGTGTGAACGTGGCATCTCCATCTTCATAAGTAATCCGTGCGATGGCCGTTTCCAGATCAAGTTCCCTGCGATAATTTTTTATTTGATTCCCCGTCTGAAAATGGAGGTGCAAATCGCCAACAGTTTGGTAACTGCGTGGAGCGATACGCGGCCCCATAAACTGCTGCTGCATGATTTTCTGGCCTTCAATATACTTTCCTTCAAAGATTAACCGGCGCGCTTCATCGAGGTATTTGTAGGCTCCTACCCGATTACGTTGTACTGGCTGCCCTGCCCACAACGTATCTTCGTTCAATTGAATTCGTTCCTGCCTGACGCCTCCGAACACCATCGCCCCTAACCGGCCATTACCAATTGGCAGTGCCTCAAGCCAATCAGTAGCAGGTTGCTGATACCAAAGTGACAACTCATTCTCAGGGGGCAGTGATTGTCCGGTGAATTTCAACTCAGTTTCACTGCCTTCAGCGATAGTATTAATTCCGGCTATACCTATAATCCAAAGCAATGAGATCGTGAGATAAATCCATAAACGAAAATTCATATTGAACCCCTCTTTGATGTGATCGTTGTTGCGATTATACGTGATTCCTTCTCAAGCCAAAACGGCTTCAATAAAAAAACAGACAGAGAAGTTTTCTAAAAAGGTGAAGAGGGGTTCGCTTCGATGAAAATCCCAAGAGGCGGCAATATTTGCCAATCAAGGCAATTCATAACTAAATAAAAGTAAACCTTTCACTACAACCACTCCAGTTGAAGCAAAAATATCATATCTTGTAACTACCTTATTTTATAAGACTTATACCATTTTCGTGACATCACGAAAATGGTTCCCGACGCAAATTCAACCAACAAATTCCCAAGATATGAATTTATCAAAATGAATATCAATTTATTTCATCTTTCGTTGATGAATCAAGTTTGGGAGATGATTTCGGTAGTTTTTTCTGTTCGGATTTTAAACGGCGTTCGACTTTCCTTACATCTTCTGCTGGTGGCAGTTTTTCCGGAACGATGCCACGTTCTACAAGTAATCCTCTAACATCCCGATTGTTCTTGACATGCTCTTTCGTAATGATTGATTCAGGCTTAAGTTCATTCTGTTTGATGTTGAAATTCGTTATTTCGTTTGAGAAGTCTTTCGCTTTGATTGTAATTGTGGGAAGGAAGTCGGCTAACGGTCTTCCTTTCGGCACTTTAAGCCAATGGCCAAACCAAAACCCCTTGGGATCGGCATCTCCATAATTTTGGGATGGAGATGCGTACGGCCAAGGGGATAATTTTCTTCATCACTTTTTTAACTATTAATGTATACGGCAAATTAAACTGAAAGTCAAGCTTTTTTTGATAATTTATTACAACGTTTCATCTATATAAATACATAGAAATACTTATATACACCGGCTGTAAAGTAGGTAAGCAAATAAGTGCTTAAAAATGAGTATAAAATTTAAAACTTGATTTCTCCCCTAAGTAATCCCAGCAATTAGCAATACCTATATTCCAATACTGATCTTGCTTACCTCCGTTTACTCCGTTCATCGGTCAACAGGATTTTGATAATCAGGCTGATGCCTCCAATTGCGGCACCCAGAAAGAAAAGGATGGCTAAAATAGGATAACCTAATATGGTGTAATCCGTCTCCACCTGCATCAACAACGCCGCCCCGACGATCAACGCCGCCAGGATCAGTCCCATGGTGATGCGGTTGGCGATTTTCTGGATGCCGGTGATCAGCATTTTTTCATCGATCGCGTCCACCTGCACTTCGATCTCGTTATTTGCCAATGATTCCAAAATGCGGTTGATGCGATGGGGCATCTTCGAGATCAGTTCCTTCGTCTCCATCATCGAATTCAACACATTACCCAGCGACATGGTTTTCCACATGCGGGTTTGCATGAGCGAGAGCGTGTTGCGCCGAATGCAGTCATTCGGATCGAAATCGGGAGCCAGCTGTGTCCCCACCTGATCCAGGTTCAACAGAGTTTTGCCCAGCACGGTTAATTCGATAGGAATAATAATACCGTTACGCCTGGAGATCTTGGATACATCCAGAACCACCCGTCCCATGTTGTATTCACCCGCCTTGCGATGCTTTTGTTGCAACAGCAAATCGCTGATCTCGTGACTGAATCGGTATTCGTTGATTTCGTCTTGTTTTTCTGCGATTTTCAAAGCCTCGGACACGACTTTATAACCGTCCCCCTCACTAATGCCGATGAGTATCTTTAAGAGTGAATCCTGCATCTCATCGTCAAGATGAGCGATCATCCCCAAATCCAGCAAAGCAAGATGCCCTTCCTTCGTCAATAAAATATTGCCGGGATGTGGATCGGCATGGAAAAAACCGTCAATAATGATTTGCTTGAGATAAGCCTGGAAAAGTTCGTCTGCAAGTTGATTCCTGTCGATTTTGCTTTGCGGAAGGTTGCTCAGGCTGTTCATTTTTATGCCGGGCATATAATCCATGGTCAGCACGCGAGTTCCGGTATAATCGTCGATTGGTTCAGGCACTTGGATATTCGGAAATTCTTCGAGGTTCTTTTTGAGAATACGGAGATTCTGGGCCTCCAACCTGAAATCCAATTCCCGCAGAATACTTTTCCTGAATTCTTCCGCCAGCCATTCGAAATGATTCTTCTTGCCGGCGGAGGTGTGCCGGTCCAAAATTTCGGCGATGTAGCGTATTACCTCCAGATCGGCCAGTACCATACACTTGACATCTGGGCGCTGCACTTTGACGGCCACTTCCTTCCCGTTTCGCAGCACCGCCCGGTGAACTTGCGCCACCGACGCCGCCGAAATCGGCCTCGTATCGAAATCGTCAAACGCTTTGGAAAAACGCACCCCCAAATCCGTCTCGATGATCTCCTTGGCCTCACTGAAATCAAACGACTCCGCCTGATCCTGCAGTCGGGTCAACGATTCTTGATAGTCGGTGGGCAGAATATCCGAAAACGCCGACAAAAATTGCCCGAACTTGATGAAGGTCGGCCCCAACCTCTCCAGGTCGCGTGGGAATTCCTCTACCTTACGGTCCGGCTCCATATCCTTCACACTGTCTTGTGAAATCTCTTCATCCAGCCCCGATTTTAATACCAAATCCGAGAACCCATACTTGGCCAAAAGTTTGATAGCCTCTTTATATCGAGGAAGATTCTCCTTCAAAGGAAATAAATGCATCCCTTTCATACATCACCACCGATCAAAAAAATTTAACCAACCAAACCCCCCCCAATCAAATCCAAATCCCCAAACAAATCAAATTATGATAACCCATGTTAAGAGAAATCACATCATACATTATACCCCACCAAAAAGAAGTGAAACGGAAGACCACAAAACAACCCCACGCACTCTACTTCGGGTAGCACAGGCGTCCCGCCTGTGTCGTTATAGGGTAAAGCAGGCGTCCCCGCCTGTACTATTACCCGTTACGTAATTGCAATCCCCATATTTTGCATCAGGGTGCCAAGGGTGTGTTGTTTACACCCTTGACGTGACACCCCAAGGGTACAAACAACACACCCTTGGCACTCATACTTCATCCACCCATCCAGATTTAGACAAAAAAAACCACCAAAACCCAAAACCTAACCCCCTAACAATCCAACACTTACAACAAAATTTGCATCATTGGCACAAAACTTGCACTTTTAATTTTTGGGCAACATAGCGCTATGTATGAAGTACCTTCAAACCAGGGTGGCATAGAATGGGTGCCAAGGGCAAGACCGCGAAGCGGTCAGCCCTTGCGTTGTAACTCC
>CAZXSQ010000204.1:0-11457 GCA_964643335.1 uncultured bacterium | reverse complement strand
TGAAGCATGGAAAACCGGCCGCGCAGGTATCCAATCCCCACATAGCCATAATAGAAAAGAGTAATCAGAAAAAGCGTGTAATATTCAGTATGTCCGTTGCAGTACAACAACAATCCAGATGAGACGAACAAACCAAGTGTCCAAAGAGGATTCACGTGAATAAATTCTTTGTTGAATTTCAACAGCACCCAAATAGCCAGCGCGGCAGCCAGGCAGGAAACCAGGTTGATCACACTCAATCCATCCCACCCGTATGGATTAAGAGTCTGGTAGAACAGTTGAAAAACAGCGTGGGAGGCCAATTCGGTTTGTACCATCCAGATACCGGCCTCGATCATCCGGCTTAATTGATCTCCGTCGCCGGAAAAGTACTGTGATCTGTACAGCCAGAAAAAGGCAAACAAGACGAAGCAAGTAACGATAGGGTGGCGTGAAACAAAACAGCCCGCGGAGTTCCACGGGCTGCTGCCTTGTTTCAATGAATAACGCATCGTTTTATTTCGCTTTTTATGTAATAGCATACAACATACACGTTAATAGGGTGAATGCTGATGTTCTTCCTGTTCTTCCTCAACCTCGACTACAACAGCGTCCGTCGTCAATAAAAGGCTTGAAATGCTGGAGGCATTCTGCAGGGCGATTCGTACGACTTTCGCTGGATCAATAATACCAGATTTCACCAAATCTTCCACTTTATTAGTTACAGCATTGTAGCCAAAATTGACTTTTTCTTTTTTCACCTGCCGGACAATAACCGGGCCTTCCGCCCCGGCATTCAGGGCGATTTGTTTGGCAGGTTCTTCCATGGCTCGTGCAAGTAATTGTGCGCCGACGGCTTCATCACTTTCGAGTTCGAGACCATCCACCGCTTTAATAGCGCGCAGCAACGCCACGCCGCCGCCTGGAACAATACCTTCTTCAATGGCGGCGCGGGTGGCATGAAGCGCATCTTCGACTCGTGCTTTGATTTCCTTCATTTCGGCTTCGGTGGCGGCTCCCACGCGGATAATGGCAATGCCACCGGCCATTTTAGCCAGACGCTCCTGATATTTTTCACGATCATAGTCGGAGGTGGTTTCCATGATCATTGTGCGCAGTTGATCCATGCGGTTCTTGATATCCGAGGATTTTCCTCCGCCCTCGATAATGGTGGTTTGATCTTTATCAATGATAACTTTTCTGGCTTCCCCGAGATCGGAGAGTTGAACGCTTTCCAACGTCACTCCCAATTCTTCCATGACCACCTGGCCACCGGTGAGAATGCCGGTATCAATCAGCATGGCTTTTCGGCGGTCACCAAATCCTGGGGCTTTGATGGCGGCGCATTTGAACGTGCCGCGAATGTTGTTGATAACCAGAGTCGCCAGCGCTTCGCCTTCAACATCCTCAGCGATGATGAGTAACGGGCGGCCGCTTTGCGCGACTTTTTCAAGAATAGGCAGTAAATCCTGCATATTGGATAATTTCTTTTCGAAGAGGAGAATGTAAGGATCTTCCAACACACATTCCATCCGTTCCTGATCGGTTACGAAATAAGGAGAGAGATACCCGCGGTCAAATTGCATGCCTTCGACCATATCTAACTCCATTTCTAAACCACGGCCTTCCTCAACGGTAATGACACCATCCTGCCCCACCTTTTCCATAGCGTCAGCAATGAGTTGACCAATTTTGACATCGTCATTGGCCGAAATGGAGGCCACGTGCTCAACTTCGTCCTTTTCTTTAATTCCCTTGGCCATGGAGAGGATTTTATCGACCGCTGCATCAACTCCTTTATCAATACCCCTTTTTAACGACATAGCATGGTGACCGGAAGCCAGCATTCGAATGCCTTCTTTATAAATAGCTTCTGCCAGAACCGTAGCGGTGGTGGTGCCGTCACCGGCCACATCGCTGGTTTTGGAAGCCACTTCACGAACGAGGCGTGCTCCCATGTTTTCCATAGGGTCTTCCAGATCGATTTCCTTGGCGACAGTCACCCCGTCTTTGGTGACGGTGGGAACTCCCGCTTTTTTATCAAGCACGACGTTGCGTCCGCGCGGGCCGAGAGTAACTTTGACCGCTCTCGCCAGTTTCTGGATACCGTGCATCAAAGCCAGGCGTCCTTCTTCATCGAAATAAAGATTTTTAGGTGCCATATGTGATCACTCCTTTTAATATTTTAATATTAGGATTGGATTTATTTTTTGCGATAAATATTTAATTCGTTCTTTAATGTATTAATTATTGTAGCCTAAATTATACAAATCGCATCGCCTGGAATCCATCCGTTGAAGGATTCATTTCCGGGCAGGACGATACGCCGCCAGTGTTTCTCTTCCTGAACCAATTTCACTTTGGTGCCTTCATGAATTGAAAAGGCAGTTGAGAAACCATCACCGGGGCCAGTTTTCACTTCCAGCGCGGATTCAAGAACAATCGCTTCGGTTACAAATTCATATTGATAAATTTTTTGTCCGGTTGACAAAAAAGAAAGTATAAACGCAATGCCGACTATCCAGCAAGGGATTCGCAGCCAACTTCGAAGCCGATCCATTCGCAGCAGGACAAAACCGATCAGCAGTAAAGTAAAAAGCCAGAATAATATCAACGTGATCATCAGGCTTTCTTTTAAATTGAACATGTTATGCAACTGAAGCAAATAACCTATCGTGCCACCATACTCAGGTGAGCGAAATTCTTCGTCCACCAATTTGCTTCTGGCATATTCAAGATTGCGCAACAGATCGTCATAGCGGGGAAGATACCGCAGTGCCCGTTCATACCAAACGATGGAACTGCCAAGGTCTCCTAACTTAAAGTATGTATTTCCCAAGTTGTAAAAGAGGTAGCCGTTGGAGACGCCTAATTCGGCCAGATAGACATACCCATTCAAGGCTTTTCCCAGATTGCCATTACGGTAATACTCATTGGCCAGGTTAAAAATCTCATTTCGTCCCAGACTGGTGTTGTACCCTTCCGGAATGATAGGCAGATTCATTTTTTCTATTTCGGCGGACTGAGTCCACAGGGAAGATAAAAGAATCCAAGCCATTATATATTGAAAGGATAATGCCATCTTATAGAGAAATCCTTTGGTTACCGGGTCTTTTGCTTCATCAGTAACGCTAATACTTGTTCACCTTTTGAGTAGGCGTCCTCCAATTGTTCGGGACTTCTTTTTTCTCCAGAAAACCGTGCGCTGTCGAATTCTTCAAGCATTTGAATAACTTGTTTTGTGCACTCTGAAGAAACACCGACTCGATTCAAGGCCTCGCTCAGTTCTTCGGAGGTCATTCCCTTGCTGTTCAAGTTCCAGCGGTTGTCAATGTAATCCGCCAGTGTTTTGGATAAAGCGGCGAATACCTTTTCGGGTTGTTTTTCCTGCAAGGCGTTCCGAGCTTCAACCAAGAGTTTTCCCGCCAGTTTCGGCGCTTTTTTGCTCTTGAGCCGGGCGGGATTTTTGGAGAAGAAATCCATCCTCCGCTTCCAGGCATAAGCACCAATTAATAGCAGGAGCGGAATAGATGAATAAAGCCAATAGCCGGTCTGTCTATGGACTGCTAAAGAGACAGACGTTAAAGCCAGGGAGGTTACCGCGTTGAATCGAAAGTCCTCTCCCACTCGGGTGATCATACGGCGGGAGCCGGTGGGACCTAAGGCACGGCCGGTTATTCCGGACGGCTGGATGGTCAATTCAATCGGATCGGTCTGCAGTTTTATATATTGCTCCTTCTGGGGATCAAAATAAGCGTATTGAACTGAACCAATAAGATCGGAATTCACGTCGTGAGGAATTAACGGATAGGTGTATGCAATTCTTCCAGTAACACCTTCAGCACCGACGCTGATATTTTCTTTTTTAGTGGGATCATAGCGCTCAAATTTCGACAAATCGGGTAATACCGGTGGCGGGACATTGCGTAGATTCCCCTGCCCTGCCAAAACGACTTTTAAAGATACGGTATTTCCCTCTTTCACTTCAGTTGTATCCACTTCACTATGCAATTTATATGAAGAACCGACGGCCCCTTCGAAAATGTCCGGTTGTCCCTCCTCAGGTAAAGGTTTGACCTGGATCGTTACCGGATTGGAAGACACGGTAAATTCCTGCATCCGTCCCAATACCATGCCAAAACGGCTGCGAGTGCGTACAGGAATCTGGCAGTGAAGGTCTAACGACTCGATTGTATGTTTGCCTGATTTGAGAGGATAAAGCAAATAACGTTTGAGTGGAATTTCATAATAGCGTTGATTTTGATAATACATCTGACGTTGATTTTGGCGGTCGGTTAAATCGAATATTTCCGTCCAGAAACCTTGAAATTGTCCACGGCGGTCATCCAGTGATTTCGGCTGAATTCGTTTATTGGCGGGTAGATAAACCTGGCAGGTTAACAAGACCTCTTCACCAACATAGGCTTCTTCCTTATTGGAGACGAGGGTGAAATCCACACCGTATGATTTCGGATCCGGCTGGGGCTGGCCGCCTCCCTGCGGTGTAGGTTGAGGCGCCTGACCTCCCAAAACCGTGATCTTGATTGGTTTGGTCTGTACAACGCCTGAATTTGTTTGAACGCGTATCCCCTTAATAACATAAGTGCCTTCTGTTAGAGCAGTGACAATGTATTCTACATCAAGGGAATCCGTGCGTTTAAAACTACCTCCGCTCCATACAGCGGTTGAGCCTTGCTGCTGGCCGGCATATTCGAAATAAAGTCCGTCGATTTGCGGCATTTGCGGTTGATTCAGATTCTCGCCTTGATCAGAGGAAATAGAGATCGAGAGGCGAGTATGTTCGCCAACACGCAATACTTGTTTCCGGATAGAAGCTTCAACGGTGATCTTGGCCTCCGCTATTGAGACCGTTAATCCCAGAAGAAAAACAATCCCTATGGAAAACAATGTTTTTTTGTTATTCATGATATTCATCATTTTATGTAATAAGCTACCAGTCCTTTTCTACTTGAACCGGTGCGGTGGTTTGATGGCGTCTGAATTTCTCTCTTTTTTCTTTTTCATCTTCTTCGAGACTTTGTAAGAGTTTTAATGCCTGCTCTTTGGTCATTTCCTCACGTTGCTGCTGTTGTTGCTGTGCTTGCTGTTGTTCTTGTTCCTGCGGCTCTTGCTGTTGCTGCTGTTGTTGTTCTTCTTCTTTATTCTTTTGTTCTTGTTGCTGCTGTTCTTGCTGATCTTTTTCTTGTGCTTCTTGATCTTGTTGTTGCTGGTTCTGTTGTTGCTGTTGATCTTCCTGTTGTTGCTGTTGTTGATCCTGTTGATCTTTATTTTTATCCATCTGTTCTTTCAATTTTCGCCGGGCTAATTCCAGGTTGTATTTCGCATCTTCATCATCCGGATTCAATTTCAAGGAATTGACATAGGATTCAATCGCTTTGACATAATTTTCTTGGCGAAAATAGGAGTTTCCAATATTGTAATGAGCCTTCGCCTCCAGTTTTTCATCGGAAGCCCCTATGACCTGCTGATATTCTTCAATGGCTTTTTCATAATTTTCCTGACGGAACCAGGCATCGCCTATATTAAAATGTAACTCTTTGGATTCAGGGGCGTAAGTTGCAGCGATATCGGTGTATTTTTGGATCGCCGAATTATACTCTCCTTTAAAATAAGTTTGATTCGCCTCTTTCACCTTTTCACGCAATGGATTAAATAAAGCCAATTGAGAAAATGAAATTAGACTGATTAATACGAATTGAAAATATCTTGATGAGATGAGTTTCATGTCTAACACCTCTTATTGTTTAAAATTTAAAATCATAAAGAATCCGTGTTTATTCGGCACTTTTGGATTCATCATGTTGATAACCACCAACAGTCCGTTTGGTAACTTTTTTGCGATCGGAAATCATCATTTCAGCCAACAGGAAAAGTAGGGCGGGTAATAAAAAATACTGGTATCGTTCTTCCTGTGAGATAAACCGCTCCTGCATCAGGCGCTGTTGACGCCGCTGTTCCATATGATCATAAATGACCTCGAGCTCAAAGCTGTCCGCACGGGCAGGATAATACGCTCCGCCGGTGGTCAAGCAAACGCTTCTCAATGTGTCTTCGTCTAGTTTACTAGTCACTACATTGCCGGACTTATCCTTCACATATTCAACCAGATTCCCCGATTCGTCCCGTACCGGGATCGGAACTCCCAAGGGATCACCGATGCCGATGCCGTAAATCAATACCCCTTCTTTTTCAGCAGTTTCAGCGGATTCTTTCGGATCACCAACTGTGTCCTCCCCGTCGGTGATCAAAATCAAAACGCGCGATTCCCGTTCACCGGGAGGAAACGATTCCATCGATTTTTCGATGGCTTTCGAAATAGCGGTACCTGGAATCGGCACCGATCCCACTTCCACTTCGCTTAATAAAATTTTAGCCGCCGCATAATCAAGAGTTAGCGGACATTGCACAAAAGCCTCTCCGGCAAAAATGACGACACCGATGCGGTGGCCTTTCAAACGATTGATCAGTGAAGAAATTTCATGTTTCGCGCGTGCCAGTCGACTCGGTTGTATATCCTCAGCCAGCATGCTTCGCGACACATCCAGCGCCACGATGATATCATGACCGCGTGAAATCAGTGCTTGTTCCTTCTGACCCCACAAAGGACGTCCCAGAGCGACAATGGAAAAAGCGAAGACGAGAAAAATAAGCCACAGTTTGGCCTTTTGCTTTTTACGGCTTACCCCTTCCATCAATCGCTCGACCAGTTCAATGCTGCCAAACCGGTGCAGTGAATCCAGCCGTTTCTTCCAGGCAAAACGAAGAAACAGGAAAACCGGCAGCAGGAGCCAAAGTGCGTTTAATATTTCATGTGAACCGAATTTCATGGTAATTTTCTAAACCGTGTTTGCGTTAATACAACTTCGAACAATAACAAGACCAGCGCCGGGATCAGGAAAAAATGGAACAGTTCTCGAAAGCGGCGCATCCCTTCGGAAATAATCTTGGATTTTTCAAGCGTGTCGATTTCATTAAAAATTTCATTCAATCCTTCTTTGTCTGTAGCACGAAAATATTTCCCATCGGTAATATCGGCTATTTTTGTCAAGGTGACTTCATCCACCCGTTCTGCATCGGGATATGGCACCAACTGTTTGCCGAAAATATTTTTATTCAGGACAAAAGGCACGCCCTTGCCGCCAACGCCGATGGTGTAAATTTTCACCCCCATAGCTTTGGCCATTTCAGCGGCGGTAAGGGGATCAATTTGTCCCGCGTTGTTAGCGCCATCGGTTAGCAGCACGACAACCTTGCTTTTGGCTTCGGTATGGCGCAGCCGGTTCAAAGCGGATGCAATGGCATTCCCAATAGCGGTACTGTCTTCTTTGATCATACCAATGTGTATATCATCCAGAAAATTTTTGACAATGCCATAATCCACCGTTAACGGACATTGTAAGAAAGCATCCGAGGCAAAGACAATCATCCCGATCCTATCGTTTTTCCGGCCGTCGACGAATGCTTTAACCGCTTCTTTGGTCACATCCAGGCGTGTCCGGCGGTTCTGCACATCCAAGTCGATGAAACTCATGCTGCCGGAAACGTCGGTCGTAAGAATGATATCGACACCCTCAGTATAAACATCGCTGGTTAACAGTTCCGCCTGTGGCCTGGCCATAGCAAGAATGAAGAGCGACAGAACTAGAAGCCGAACCACAAAAAGAATATGACGGACTTTATGTGTAAAAGGGTGTTTGGTTCCACTGATCCCGAATAGTTTTTTGATTCGGCTGATGTCTGAATAGATTATGGGCGCTGTGCCTTTCCCGTAAGCGTATCGCCACCATAGAAAAGGAATCACCAACAGTAATAATAAGTATCCTTGATATGCAAAGCGCATCGTTACTTTCTACCACGTCCAATTCAAATTAATATGAGAATATTATCCTCTTTCGTCCTTAAAAAAGAACACTTACTTCTACGGGTGCCAAGGGTATGTTTTTTATACCCTTGCGATAACTTGTCAATGGTGTAAACGACACACCCTTGCCACCCATCCGTTCACTCCTCAGTCTTTTGAGCCAACTCTTCACGTTTATCTTCAATCTCCGGTACAACCGGGATGCGTATACCTTCTACCAGGATGGGAGATAACATGGATTCATCCTTGGTTTGATCAACGAGCCATTCGGCCAGATCAATCAATTGTGAAGCGGCTTCCCACGTCGTCTCATATTTGGCAAATTTCATCAAATCGCAGTCCATAAAAAAGCGTTCAAAAGAACGAACTATGGATTCATCAATATCGTAACCATTGAGTTCGTCCATGATTTCTTCGGACGTGTAATCCAATGCAATGATTCCCCATCGTCCTTGAATATACACACGTATGATCCCGCTCAGTCTTATGGCAAATTCCTTGTACTTTTTCTCTTCGATTAAATCGCGTCTTTCGCGCAACGCCTGCAATTCATTGTACGCTCGAACATGTGGCGGGAGTGGAGGAGCCACTTCCACCGCAATTCCTTTTTTCTTGTACCGGTACCATAACCAAACAGCCAGAACGACAACCAAAAGAATGAAAGCGGCTATCGCCAACACGTATGGCAGATAACTTTTCCCTAGCAGTAAAACCGGAGATTTGATGTCGCGTATGTCCAAATTTTCAGATTCTTCCGGCGTTAGACTGCGAACATGAATGTTTATCGGTGATGTTTTAATCGAGCCAGTTTGTCCATCAGCCGTTTGGAATTTCAGATCGAAAGCCGGTATGACAAAATCGCCGGTGAAATAGGTGGATAACTGATAAATATCAGTTCGTTGTACCTTGCCCTCGGGTGTTTTCTCTTCAGGGCCAACGATAATGTCTTTGATTTCAAACTGTCCCAGATCGAAATCCTTTCCTTTGTCTATAATGCGGACTGAAGGATCATGGCTAATAGTAATCGACAGATTGAACACATCCCCAATCAATATTTCGTTGCGGTCCACCCGAGTCTCTATTTCAGGATACAAACGCACGGGGATAGTACTTGTGGCCTCGTTCACCTCAGTGTTCGAAGCCCATATCAACAGCATGGAATATACCAATAATTTAGTGCTTGTTATCATTTTTTCTCACAACACGAAACAAAATCAAAATGAATATGTTACATGTCCTTCTTGAATCGATTATTATCCTTTGGAGTTACCGGTTTCACTTCTAAGAACATCCTCAAAGATTTTAACCTTTTCAGCCTCCATCATCTGTTCCAGCAGTTCCTGCTGCTTTGCCTGTTCTTTCATCTGCCGGAGTTGGGCTTCTACCTGACGTCTGGCTTCTTGAAGGGTATATTGTTTCTCTGGTTTTACCTCGACTACTTTAAAAATATGATACCCGCCTGGACCTTGGATAGGCTGGCTTATGCTTGCCTGATCAAGTTCAAATAAAATTTCAGTTATCCCCGGCTGCTTTCCAAGTAATGGGATGAAATCATTTCCTTCTTGTATATCCCCTAATACTCCATCTTTCGCCTTGGTTTGAGAATTTATCGAATAAGTTTCAATCGCCTCTTCAAACTTCATTCCTTCGTCGAGTTCCTGTTTCACTGCTTTCGCTTTCTCTTCCGTCTCGACTTGGATATGAGCGACGGTTATTGTTTTGGGTTGAAGGAATTCAGACTTGTGGGCTTTGTAATACAATTCAAGATCATCTTGGGTGATCTCGATCTGGTTTCGAATTTCTTCTTCGTACACTTTTTTAGCCAGGATGGACTTTTCGAGTTCGCGCAGCTGCCTGCGGACTTCACGATCCTTATGATATTCTTTCCGTCGCGCTCTGTCGTATAACAATTCCTGAAACAACTTTGAACGCAGATACTCTATTTTCTTTTCAGGTGTTTGGTAATTTTGCCTTAAATATTCCGGCATTTCCGCAACATCGCGTTCAAGCTGATCCAGGGTAATTTTTCGATCACCTATAACCGCCACTACCGGACCAGTGCCTTCTGGTTCATCTTCCGGTTCGAGTTCAGTCAATTGGTGCAGCTTCTTTTGGGCATCGAAGCCGCGCTGCATCTCCTCATAACAACGCACCATCCGCTTTTCCGCATCGCGAACGATGGGGGTGTTTGGATAAATATGGCTTATTCGGAGAAAAACAGCCAGGGCATTTTCGTAGTCTTGAAGCTGCTCGAGGTAAATGGTACCAATGCGGTAAAGCAAGTTCGCCCTTTGCTTCGCCGGGATGCGGGCGATATTGAGATAGTGCCGGTATTCCTGAACGGCCTGCTCATACAGTTCCTGGCTTTCCAACGTTGCAGCCAACGTGCGAATTTGCTCCGGGGGGACTGAAGAAACAGGCTGGCGGCCTCCCGGGAAAAGCAGTAGAAACACAAGAATAAATATTAAAAGGACAATAATTACCGTCGATGTGATTAAATCTTTCATACTCACTACCTTCGTTCATATTACAAATTGGATTTGCACCCATTTGGTGCGGATTTTAATAGCGCTGCGCCCGTTGCTGGAAAAAACGGACAAGAGGATCGATATAGTTTTCATCCGTGCGAACCGGCACGTGATCAATTTTCATACGTTTGAAATCGCTAATCATTTGGTTAATATCTTGTGATGCATTTTCAGCAAAACGGCGGCTAAAACCTTGACTATAGGTATCGATCACGATGATTTCACCCGTTTCCGCATCTTCCAATTCCAGAAAACCAATCGGCGGCATTTCAACCTCTCGTGGATCAGTGATGCTGATTGTCAAGAGATCGTGTTTTTTGTTGGTGATTCGCAGCGCTTCTTCATAACCGCTGCTCATGAAATCGGATATCAAAAAAACCACACTTTTGCGATTAAGGATGGTCCCCATGAAGTCCAGCGCCTCCTTGATATCCGTCGAGCCGCCCTTGGATTCAAACATAAGCAATTCACGAATCAGCCGAAGAACATGTTTCTTGCCCTTTTTGGGAGGGATGAACTTTTCGACAACATCGGTAAAGAGAATCAATCCTACCCGGTCATTGTTTTTGATGGCCGAGAATGCAAGCAAAGCGGATAATTCAACCGCCAGTTCGCCCTTCATTTTTTTGGCGGTACCGAACAGGCTGGAAGAGGAAGCATCCACCACCAGCATGACAGTCAATTCCCGTTCCTCTCGGTAACGTTTGACGAACGGTTCACCCATGCGGGCTGTCACGTTCCAATCGATGGTGCGGATATCATCTCCATGCTGGTATTCCCGCACTTCTTCGAACTCGACACCTCGGCCTTTGAAAACCGAATGGTATTCACCTGCCATGATATCATTCACCATCCGGTTGGTTCGGATTTCAAGCCGGCGTATTTGGCGAATTAATTCGCTAGGTATCATTAATACTTCTCCGCTCGCAGCTGGGTATTTTCCTGTTGCAGCCGGTTGATGACTTTGTGGGCTTCGGCCAATTGTGATTGCAATTGATTCGCCTGCTGAAGCACTTGATTGAGAGGATAAAATCGACCAGACAGGCACTGGACCTTCCGAGTTCGGAC
>CAZXSQ010000203.1:0-11460 GCA_964643335.1 uncultured bacterium | reverse complement strand
TGGATTATGGTTCGACGGCTGGTGGGACCGGCCAGATGCGGACTGGCAACTGGACCGGCTTTATACCATGATTCATGAGTTGCAACCGAAGGCGATGATCGGCAACAATCATCATGTGGAGCCGTTTCCTGGCGAGGATTTTCAGATGTTCGAACAGGATTTGCCCGGCGAGAATACTGCAGGTTTCAACAAAGCCGGTATTTCTCCGCTGCCGCTGGAAACGTGTTTGACAATGAACAGATCGTGGGGATACAACAAGAATGATGATAACTATAAATCGGTTAAGGAATTGATTCATTATCTGGTAAAAGCTGCCGGAAATGGAGCGAATTTACTGTTGAATATGGGGCCGAAACCGAATGGCAAGATTCAAGTAGAATTCAAAACACGTCTGCATGAAATGGGCGGGTGGTTAAGAGCAAACGTCCGGACTGTCTATGGAACACGCAGCGGGCCGTTCATCAACAAATCCTAGGGGACTTCCGTTCGAAAGGGGAGAAATACCGTCTATTTGCATATTTTGAACTCTCCGGGGATAATGCTGGAACTGCCAGCGGCGGATTTCGTTGTTAAATCGGTGCAGGTTTATAAAGGAGAGGAATTGGATTATTCTTCCAGCAAATACGGAACTCGTATCTATCTTCCCACAATTCCAGACGATGCAATGGATATGATTATTGTATTGAAAACGGAATCGATAAAAGAAACAAATTCTTCTAAATCATTACATTGAGCGATGTACAAAAGTATGGGAGTATGACCTATGCACAAAAAAGGGTTTACATTAATCGAACTATTGATCGTGGTCGCTATTATTGGAATACTTGCAGCGATAGCCGTGCCGAATTTTCTTAATGCTCAGATACGGGCCAAGGTTGCCCGAACCAAAGGGGATTTGCGGGCGATAAGCATTGCTCTGGAAAGCTACCGGGTGGATCAGAATAATTTTCCCTTGGGATCACGAGGGCCGGATTTGACTCGGGATTTGCGCGAGTTGACCACCCCAATTTCTTATATTTCTCAAGTCAACCTGCTTGACCCCTTCGGGGGTGCCGATAAATTTGACAGTCACCGTGGAGGAGGCACATTCGGTGGTGGAATGCAGACAAGTTATAAGTATTTCAGTTTTTTGGTGGTGCCTGAGCAGAGAAGTTTGACTTGGGCAGGGCGAGCAGGGCTGGGACCGGAGATGTCATTGAATGGTTTCCTGCTATACAGTTTTGGGCCCGATAACGCCCAATCGGCGTTGGAGTGGTATGCCAGCGGAGCGAGCAATGACCGGGGACAGATTTATCATCCTTCGAACGGATTGGTCAGCGACGGCGATATCGGGATAACCGGGGGAGAAACTCGATACAATCGTGGGGCAGAAATCAATAATGCCCTATGATATCAATTTCACAATCGTAACGCAGGCATCCTGCCGGCAATTATGAAAATAGCGCAGTGTCAGCGGCGTTACATTTTTCTTAATAATCATTTATATTATAGGCTCATTTAGGTAGGGGCGGTTCGCGAACCGCCCCTACCTAAAGACTGAATTTATAAAATGAGGATATCGGTATGGTTTTCCAACTTACACGTGATTTGAATGAATTAAAAAACTTCGCTAAAACAATACGGATGAACGCCATCAAGATGTTAACCAAGGCCGGTTCGGGGCATCCGGGAGGATCGCTTTCGGCATCGGATATGGTAGCGGCATTGATGTTCGGAGTGATGAGTCACGATCCTCACAATCCGACGTGGGAGAATCGAGACCGGTTCATTATGTCTAAAGGCCATTGCATTCCTGCCTGGTATGCGGCGCTCTCGGAAGCGGGATATTGCCCGGAAGAGGAATTATGGACGCTGCGAAAATTCGGGTCACGCTTGCAGGGGCATCCGGACCGCTGCATGTTGCCTTCACTAGAAGCGTCAACAGGTTCGCTCGGGCAGGGACTTTCCATTGCCTTGGGAGAGGCCATGATAGGAAAACTCGAGAAAAAAGATTGGCGGGTTTACTGCATGATTGGTGACGGTGAAAGCCAGGAAGGCCAGATTTGGGAAGCAGCCATGGCGGCTCCCAAATTCAAGGCAGACAATTTAACGGTTCTTCTGGACAACAATAACGGGCAGATCGACGGTTATGTTGAAGATGTCATGCCCTTAACCCCAATTGAAGCGAAATGGCGCGCTTTCAACTGGCATGTGATCGCCATTAACGGCCATGACATGGAACAGATCCTTCAAGCGCTTGATGAAGCTGGCAAAACGAAGGATCGTCCTACATTGATCTGGGCGAAAACCGTCAAAGGAAAAGGGGTTTCCTTCATGGAGAATAATGTTTCCTGGCATGGAAAATCCCCCAATGATGAAGAGATGGAAAAAGCGTTGCAGGAACTTACAGTGAATTAAATTTTGGAATAGTTAAATCAGAGATCAAATATAAGAGAACGTAATTTAATAAATGGAAGGATATCATGGCAAAAAAAGCAACTCGTCAGGCTTTCGGAGAAGCACTTGCTGAACTTGGAGAAAAGAATCCAGATATTGTTGCCTTGGATGCGGACTTGAGTAAATCCACAATGACATGTCTTTTTGCGGAAAAATTCCCAGAACGCTTTTTTGAGTTTGGGATTGCGGAAGCGAATATGATCGGTGCTGCGGCTGGAATGGCTTTAGCGGGCAAAATACCATTTGCATGCAGTTTTGCCTGCTTTATTACCGGCCGGTATGATACGATTCGGATGTCGGTGGGTTACACGAACACCAATGTCAAGATTATTGGTACCCATGCGGGGATCGGTATTGGCGAAGATGGATACAGCCAGATGGGATTGGAAGATGTAGGAGTTATGCGGTCTTTGCCTTACATTCATATCATTCAACCCTGCGACGACATCGAAACTAAACAGGCTGTCGGGTTTGCCGCTGAGCACAAAGGGTTGGTTTATATGCGGCTGACTCGACAGAAACTTCCTGACGTCAACTCCGAAGGTTATGCCTTTCAAGCAGGAAAGGGAGTGGAATTGGCCACGGGCAAAGATATGACCATCATGGCGACCGGCGGAACTGTTCATCACGCTCTTCAAGCCAAGGAATTATTGTCGAAACAAAATATCGATGCCAGGATCGTCAATATTCATACAATAAAACCCATCGACCAGGAGCTTGTTTTACGCTGCGCAAATGAAACGGGGTGTTTACTCACGGTTGAAGATCACAGCGTTATAGGCGGGTTGGGTTCCGCCGTGGCGGAAGTGATCAGTGAATTTGAACCCACACCACTTAAACGGTGGGGGATACTGGATGAATTCGGCCAGTCGGGATCGGAAAAAGATTTGTATCACAATTATAAGATCGATGCCGAGGGGATTGCTGAAGCAGCTAGTGAATTTTATGGGAAGGTGAAGAAATGAAGTGAGGGCAGGGATGCCCGCCATGATCTATGCATTTTCATTTGTTGGCTTCCTCTTTTGCGGCGGCTTCGTCTTTTTGTTTTTGAAATTCGGGATCTAATTTTATCTGATCGGATGTGGCCCAGCATTCACGGCCGTTTTCGAAACGCACCTTGTGTCTTTTTACAACCTCCTCCCGATCGATGACTTCTCCCTTCATGCCTGGCACAATGGTGTCTTTTCCTGCGGGCAGCATATGCGCTTTGGCTCTCACCTGATCACCGATTTCAAAAAGAAATAACATATTGAATCCCCCTTTTTTAGATCATTAAAGATGTTTCGGCTTTGCCGTAAATTAATTAAGTAAAATGTTATTTATGATCATGATCGATTATTAATCAATTGGAAAGGTTCGGCAGATCGTTTTGAATTAATTCAGCATAAAAAGCGTTTCCCGCATCGTACGTATGAACAATATCATAGAATAAGTGTTTTTTATCGTCCATTACATGCCGGTATGAACGAAACAGGATTGGTGGCTTAGTGGTATTGAATTCCAAAGACAAAGCGTTCATAGCTTTTTCCACCAGATCATACTGAGTAGTAAAAACATCTCGATCCGGGTTGAGTGGCTGCAGGATAAATAAGCCAGCCACTTTGTCGGCTTGAAGAAAAAGGGCCATTTTCCTCCAATTTTTTAAGAAGTGCTGAGCGACTGTTTTAGGCGTGGGAACCGGAGCGTCCTGGTTGATCGATTCGGCCTCGGTTCCCCGCAGATAATTTGCATAAGACCAACGCTGTGGAAAGAACTTTCTGAGAAAATGTGATCCTGCTGTTAAATGGGCAGTAAAGGGCAAATGCAATAAACGTTTCATGAACGCTTTCGAATCATACCAAGCCAGTTCAAGTTCTTTGAATTTGAATGGATACCCCAAACGTTGTTCAAAAGAAGCCGGAATCAAAAAATCATTGAATCCATCAAATACAACGAACGCATCCGGCTCAAAATCGATCAATTCTTCCACAATACGAACCAGTTCTTGATCGGAGATCACTCCAGTGACACCGGCATTGATGACTTCAACAGTAGGATCATAGATTTCGTTCAAGTGTGTTTCGAGAAAACCGGATATAGTTGTTTCGTTCGAGTGTCCATATAAGACAACCGAGCCGCCGACAAGAAAAATACGGATGGTACCCTCTGGTTTCTTTTTACTCATGTCTCCATACCGAAAGCCGAATTCATTGATGGCTACCACCGCGGGAGAAGTATCCCCTTTTTGGGCTGGCATGTGCACGTCTTGGACAACGACATCCCTTTTCATGCCGAACATGGAATAAGGAACTAATTTTCCAGCAAGATCAACCTCGTGAGCGGGGACAATATCGCTGTCCCTTTTTGGAGCAGGGGTAAACTGCCACTCCATAAAGGCAAAAAGAAGGACTACTGTTCCTAATAAGGACGAAAAGATCAGATAAATGAGCAGCAAGGAGAAAAGGGTCTTTTTGACGCGAGTGCGATTCATGCTATTGGGTAAATCATGATCAAGAAAATATCAATATTTATTTAGTTTTCCGGTTTATAAAGAAAATTTTATAATTCCTTGATGCGAATATTCCGCCAGCGAACCTGTGCGGGGGTGTCGCCTTTAAAGCTGTGAACCTGCAGACCGATAAAACCCTCTGAGGTCATGTCATCCTCGATCAAGGCGACAGAGACACCATTAACCCAGGTCATCATGGTGTCACCTGAACATAGTACGATATATTTATTCCATTCACCGTCGTTGAAGGCCTTGCGTTTTTGGGGGGCGCTGCGGTCTTCTTCAGTGCTTAACCAACCTCGGCGCGCTTCGTCATAGATGAAGCCAGCGTTGCCATTGGTCGAAATCTCAACTTGATAGCCATGGACACGGCCGTTTCTGTAGTCTTCGAAACTGTTACTGCGAATTTGGACGCCCGAATTTAACCGGCTGTCGACTTTCACTTCGAATTCCAACACAAAATCGCTGTAATGTTTTTTGGTGCACAGAAAAGAATTGGGGCTTCCTTCAGCGGTTGTGCCGACGATGACTCCATCTTCCACTTCGTATTCCGCTGTCCCGTTGATTTGTTCCCATCCGTTGAGATTCTTTCCATTAAACAATGAAACCCATCCTTCGTCCGACTCATTTTCTGATGCATAGATATTCAAACCAAGTGCCAGAACGAAAATTAGTGATGCTGTCATTAGCCCTTTCATCATGAATCTCCTTTGATCTAGTTTGAAAATAAAAATTAATGAATCCTATCTCTATATTACACGCTCTTTGAATTCAACAAAGCCAATCAGTTGTTTGCGTTGCTTTTTATTATGCGTAAATTACCGATTTTCGCTGATGGCCCGAACGTGTTCCTCCACAATTTCTGGCGGGGAGTCTTTGACCAATTTCCGGAACGCCAAGATTAACAACATAACGTCATCCACGTACCCAAGAAAGATTAGAGGGAAATCCTTGATGAGATCGATAGGAAAGAAAAAGTAAATGATTGAACCGTAACATAGTAATTTTAAATGGATGGGTACACGAGGATCCTTGAGAAGGCGGGAAAACAATCTAAAAAAATTAGGAAGGTGGACAATAAAACGCATAACCATCATCGGTGAAAATTGCCGAGAGGCTTGCATGAATTTCAAGAAGGTTGATTTTCGCATAGGTTATAAGCCTAATCTTTGACGAAGCGTGTTGCGTGAGATGCCCAGTAGCTTGGCAGCCTGAACCTGGTTCCCACCTGTTTCAGACATAGCCCGTTGGGCTAGTTCCACTTCCAGCCAGTTAAATATTTTAATCGGATTTTTATCCTGCTGGGCCATGATTTTATCCCATAATAGTTTCAAAGCGTCCTCCAGATCATTTCTAGCACTTTCCGTATCTATCTTTTTTTCTAAAACCGGTTTATTGAACGAGACTGAACCGGGTTTCAGTTCATCCATAGTAATTGGGGTACCTCTTGATAGAAGTAACGAGCGGCGGATCATATTTTCCAATTCCCGAACGTTTCCAGGCCAGTTATAGGAGTGAAGATAGTCCGCTGATTCTTTGGAAAGAGGTAGAGCATCATATCCTTCTTTTTTCGCGAAATAGCGGGCCAGTAAGGGAATATCGCTTTTGCGTTCTCTCAGAGGCGGGATATGGATCGTGACCACCTGTAAGCGGTAAAATAAATCTTCGCGGAAAGACTTTTCCTCAACCATTTTGGTTAGATCGCGGTTGGTTGCTGCGATGATTCGCGCATCCGTACGAATAAATTCTTTACCACCAACCCGCTGGAATGATTTATCTTGAAGCACGCGAAGCAATTTGCTTTGGGTGGCCTGACTTAACTCGCCGATTTCATCCAGAAAGATGGTTCCCTTACTGGCTTGTTCGAACTTGCCGATCTTTCGTTCATAAGCACCGGAGAATGCTCCTTTTTCATGACCGAAAAGTTCGCTTTCCATCAAGGTTTCGGGAATAGCGGCACAATTGACCGGAAGAAAAATGTTTGGTTTTCTTTTGCTGTGACTGTAGATGGCGCGTGCGACGAGTTCTTTGCCGGTACCGCTTTCTCCGGTAATCAAGACAAGTGCATCACTGTCGGCCACTCTGCCGATCATTTTGTACACTTCCTGCATGGAGGGTGACTTACCAATCAAGGCATCTTCCGTATCGGACGTTTCGCTGTCCTGTCCCCAGACCACTGATTTTTGCATCATGCGGCGAGTGGAAAGCGCCTGCTGGATCACTTCCATGACCTGCGGAGGATCAAAGGGTTTTATGATGTAGTCAAACGCTCCCAGCCGGGTTGCTTCTATTGCAGAGGTTGTGGTGGAGTAGGCGGTCATGATGATGACGGGAATCTGAATGTTTTTTTGCGTGATCATTTCTAATGTGGTTAAACCATCCATGCCGCCCATCTTGATATCCATCAAGATCAAATCCGGGATTGCGGTTTCCAGCACCTCGACTGCTTCTTCTCCGGACATCGCTTTTAGAATAGAGCATTGCAGCGGTGCTAAAAAACGCCGGAATGAATAATGAACATCTTCTTCATCATCCACGATCAATATGGTTGAACCTTTGAGGTATTCTTCCATTTATCCGGTACCCGATTTGGAGAAATTTTTGTTATGAACTCATTTATTTATAGTAGCAGGATAATATCAGAATACGCAGTGGTTTAGATGGTGGTTTTTCCGCCCGGTTGCACAATGTTGGTTTCCCTTGACATTTGCCGCTTGAATTTGGGATAATTTTTAATAATGTTTCAAGATAATTTATGTGATTGCGCTGTTAGGCCATTAATACAATCACTTAGAACGTGGTGGGAGACATGGGAGAATTTTCATTTACTGAAGACGATTTGGAGATCATTCAGGAAGAAACTGAGGAGAGTGAGGCCCCTGCAGTTCGGTCTTTTATTGCGACGGATGTGTTTATGGAAGGGGTTTTGAACATTCGGCAAGGTATAGAAATCTCTGGTTTTTTTAAGGGAGAATTGACATCCCATACCTTAAGCATCCACGAACGCGGGAAAGTGGAAGGAGAGATCGATTCCTTCAATGTCATCATTGAAGGGAATGCGAAGGTCGCCATGACTGCGCGCAAGCGGCTGGATATTCGAAAAGGGGGGAAATTTGCCGGCTCTCTGCAGACCCAGCCAGAGGTCATCACTCTTTCAGAATTCGCCACATTTGGTGAAAGTGAGGAAACGGCGCAATCCTTCAGCAAAGAATACGTTCGAGATCGTTCAAAGTCAGCACAGTGAAGGAACGCCAGCATCTTACTGGCTGGGTACATCTTGTCCGCTTTCTTTGATGCTTTTGTAAGATTTGTTGTTGATACGTGCAGGTACGATGTCTGTTTTTCCCATGCCACCCGAAGGTTGGCCGCCACGGTATGCTTGCCCATAATAACAGGACCTTATGTTGCTTAGAATTTTCCGGGAAGTATAATAGATAAAGAATCACTGTTCAAAATGGAGAAATCCAGTATGAAAACCGCTCAAGAATACATTGAAGGATTCAAAGAACTTGCTCCAGATCAGAAAGAGAAAGTCATAAACTTTATCATTTCTGTCAAAGAAGAAGAGAATGCGAATTTTTTAAACAAAGCATTCGAGGAAGAATATATCCAAGAAGAAAATTATTCCCTAGAAGATATTGCTGTTCTAAATTGTATTCAGGAAGAAGCCGAACAAGAAATCAACATGAGTCCGGCACTGGAAGGAAAAGCAGCTATAGACTATCTGACAGAACTAGAGAAACAAGCACAAGCCTAAATGAAGATTCGCTACCATAGAATTTTTAATAAGGCTTTTATAAAACTCTCACCAAAGATACGAAAGAAAGTCAAAGAAACTATCGTGAGTTTCCAAAAAGACCCACACAATCCAGACCTCGACAATCATCCACTTCATGGGAAACTTAAAGGCAAATGTTCCATTTCTATTGGAGGCGATCTACGAATAATTTTTGTGGAAAAAAACAACTATGAAATTGCCGAATTTTTTGATGTTGGAACGCACAACCAAGTCTATAAATAAAATCCATCAACGTTTTTGAATTATTATTTTGGTAAGATGATCGATGCCAATACGGGTAGATGGTCTGAAGGGTATCGTTCAGTATAACGATCGGTCAACACTTCATGGTTCATTACAGTGATGCTGTTTCGAACGAAAATATAGTCTATTTTTGTCTCTGGCTTGCCTACTTTTGTCCAACCGAAATAAGAGGAACTTGTGGTTGTGGGACCTTGATGGGCGTTCATTGAAAGATATCGGGCGTCACTGAAATTCGAAGTGGATTTATCGCCGGTTAGAATTTTATAGGGCATGGAATCCTCCCGGGTGTTAAAGTCACCCGTGAGAATCGTGGGATGTTCCTGTGCAATTTCCCGGGCTTTTTTCCAGATTATTTTTGCGCTTTCCTCCCTTGCCTTGCGGCCGCGATGATCGAAATGGGTATTGAAAACATAAAAGGTTTGATTATCCGATTTGGTTTTGAATTTTCCCCAAGTAACGATTCTTGTAATTGAAGTGTCCCAGGATTTGCTTCCCGGAATTTCAGGTGTCTCGGAAAGCCAAAATGTGTTGGTTTGAAGCAGTTGGAACCGGTTTTTTCGGTAAAAGATGGGAGAAAATTCCCCTTCTTTCCATCCATCGTCTCTTCCTACACCTACCCAGGAGTAGTTGGGCAATCGGTCTATCAAATCATCAATTTGGTGCTTTTCGGCTTCCTGCAGGCCGGCAAAATCCACGGCGTACTTCTTACCGATGATATCCGCAACATGGTTTTTTCGATTCGGCCACGCATTTATTCCATCGTTGGGATTGTCGTACCGGATATTATAAGACATCACTTTAATGGACTGCTCTTGAGCGAAAACGGGTAAACCACTGCTAATGGAAAATATTAGAATCCATATGTAGAGCTGGACAGGCATGGTATTCTCCTAATTATTTAATAAATTCAATCGATTATTAAAGTAAAATCTGCCGGGTAAAACTGAGCAAAAAAAGGACGATCAACGGGCTTAAATCCAATCCTCCAACAACCACAAAAGGGAAGGCATTCCTTACAGCATCTAACAATGGTTCTGTTATTTGATAGATAAACCGAACGATTGGATTGTAAGGATTGGCCTGTACCCAAGTCATGATGACACTGATAATGATTATGAGTTGATATAATGAAATTAACTGATCAATAAGGCCTATAATTCCCATTGTTTATTTATTTCCCTTAATGTTTGTTCAATTGCATTCCGTATGCAAAAAATACAGGCGGGGACGCCTGTTTTACTTTTAGGGTATAGGCGAGATGCCTGTACTACCCATTAATTAAGGGGACACGCCTCTGTGACTGCCCTTGTATTGCTAAAGCAGCGGATCACTTGTGTTTTGCCTCCATTTGTTTAACCGGTTTTTCAATTCATCCTGTACATCATTATAAAACGGATTTTGAGCCAGGTTCGTTAATTCTCCTGGATCATGGCGGAGATCGTATAGCTCTTCGCCGCCCGTTGTGTATGCATTGTATTTCCATCTATCCGTCCGAATGGTACGGATAGGGTTGATCCAATGCTGCTTGCTGTAATATTCCGAGAATATTTCTTCTCGAAGTTTCTCTTTCGGATTTTCAAAAAGTGGAGACAGATCAACTCCTGATAGTTTATCAGGCCAGGAGATATTGGTAAGGCTGCACAAAGTCGGGATGAAATCGAGCAAACTTACAATAGAGTCACATCGAACTGATTGACCGAAACGGAGAGGATTAGAAATGACGAGAGGAACATTCAATAATTCCTCATACATGAAAGGGCCTTTGAATGGCAACCGATGCGCACCACCCATGTCACCGTGATCCGAGGTATAAATGATGACAGTGTTTTCCAGTTTACCGCTGTTTTCTAAAGCATCGAGGATAGTTCCTAAATGAGAATCTACTTTTTCGATTAATTCAAGATAATAACTTCGATAATGCAGCCATTCCTCATCATCCCAATCCAAAGTGACTTTGCCCTGATCTTCTTTTAAAAATTTATCTTGTGGAGCCGGTTTATTATCAAGGTTGTCCTCAAAATTCTTTGGGACTGACACGCCTGACCGCACAGGAGTTTCCATAGCCTTGCCTATATGGTAAACATCATGGGGATTGATGAATGAAACCGTCAGCAGCCAAGGATGCGATTGTTGATTTTGAATCCACTGAGCAGCCGCTTGGCCTAGTCTCTCTCCTCTGAGACGTTGATAGCCTGAGAATCCAAAAGATTCGAGTCCATTCTGATGGTTGCCTAAATGCCATTTTCCCAAATAACCAGCGGTGTATCCATTGTCTTGAAAGACCGACCCAAGACACGGTATAGAGGGGGATAATGGGCGTCCGAGGGAGTTTTTATCGACATTGGTAACGACACCTACTTCGTGAGGATATACACCGGACATCAAGGTTGCACGCGATGCAGAGCATTGTGGTGTTGTGCAAAAAGCGTTGGTGAAGCGGATACCGTTTTCTTCCAATCGATTTCTGTGGGGTATATTTAAGAGATCACGGGGG
>CAZXSQ010000202.1:7435-11465 GCA_964643335.1 uncultured bacterium | reverse complement strand
TTATGCCGTGCCGCCGGAAGTCTTCAGGATAAGCGATTATCACGCCCGATATTACTGCATGCTCCGGCTGGCTGCGGAGCAGAATGTGACTTTTTTGGCCACATCCAGCAATATCCCATACCGCATTTCAACAGCGTAATTCAGGCGCAGAATAACGGCCTTCGTTCCATGCAATCTGGAAAAATATTGGAACATACGCTCTCGTCCCAGACAGGATTGTGCATATTCACCAACCGGGTCAGTAGGATCATTTTCCTTAGATCCTCCCTCACAAACACGGGTAAGCGGATATACGTTTCCGGTTGAAAAGACGACAATGCGCGAGTTGTAAAATCGTTCGGCGACCATGCCCGGTAAATAAGTGTTCATAGCCCAGGTGTACCATTCATCGCCATACGAACCGAATTTTCTTCCTGCCATAAAGATGATGTTCGGAACTACGGGAAGTTCATCAAAAGAGGAAGGTTGTAATAAATCGCAGGCAATGGTCTCCACACCGTTTTTCTCTAAATAGTTCTTCAAGTCGGGAGAAGAGAAGCGAGAAACCGCGATTACCTTTTTAGAATGCCCGGTTTCCTTGATTGCCCGCTTGGCCATAATGGCCAATGTTGGCCCCATTTTTCCACCCGCTCCCAATATCATTAGATCGCCTTTTAGTGAATGAAGCACTTTTTCTACTTGAGATGTTGGAGTAGAAAGCAGATCATCAAGCTCATCCAAGTTGTTAATTGTATCCGGCAACTCAATCAAGGATTTCATAGTCTTCCCCAAAACTATTGTTCGAAAATAATATGTTAAAACTTCGGCATTTGGATTTAAAAATAAATAAAACAAGACCAAAATGAATTCTACTCATTATAACGTGTGCAGGAAGATAAAAAAGATTGAGTGGCTTGTGACTCTTTAAGTTTCTATTTGGATTGCTTCATAATGCCCCTAATGGTAATCTTTTGTTAGAATTTTCGATTGATTCTTTAGGAGGCAATACCATGCAGGTTCGATTGGCCTATGGCAAAGATGGATTGTTAGCGAACATCCCAGATGAAAATATTGCAGGCGTGGTTCACATGAACACAGTGAATCCTCTGCCAAATCCATTGGAAGAAATTGAAAAGTCATTGCAAAATCCAATCGGCAGTAATCCTCTTTATGAAATCGCTCAAAACCGTACATCCGCTGTTATCGTCATTTCGGATATTACACGGCCTGTTCCTAATAAACTCATTCTTCCCCCACTTCTCAAAACAATAGAAGAAGCCGGAGTCCCCAAAGATAAAATCACTATCTTAATCGCCACCGGCATCCATCGCCCAAATTTGGGTGAGGAACTAGATCAATTGGCCGGTGAGCATATCGCCCGGAATTACAACTGCATCAATCATTATTCCGAAGACCCTGAAACCAATCAGTTTTTATATAAGGTTGGTGAAGGAATCCCGGTGTATATTGATAAACACTTTCTTGAAGCCGATTTGAAAATCGTTACCGGGCTGGTGGAACTGCACCTCATGGCGGGGTATTCCGGAGGGAGAAAAGCCGTGCTGCCGGGTGTGGCGTCATTGGAAACAATGAAGCATCTGCATGGTTACCGGATGATTCAAAAGGATGAACTTTGCAATGGCAAACTTCAAGGCAATCCATTTCATGAAGCCGCCGTTGAAGTGGCGCGTGAAACAGGTGTCGATTTTATCCTCAATGTCACTTTGGATGAAAACCGTCAGGTAACCGGTGTCTTTGCGGGTGATTTGGAAGCGGCTCATGAAGAAGCCTGCGCCTTGGTTGAACGCTGTGCGCTTGTTGAAATTGAGCAGGAATACGATATCGTCGTGACTACCAGCGGTGGATATCCTCTCGATAAAACGTTGTATCAAAGCATCAAAGGGCTGGTTGGCGCCTTGGAAGCGGTAAAACAGGGGGGAACAGTAATCCTGGCAGCAGAAAATGATGAAGGCGCCGGAAGTGACGATTTTATTTCTCTTCTTCACCGCCTGAATGATCCCATGGAT
Source organism: uncultured bacterium (assembly GCA_964643335.1). Classification (GTDB taxonomy): domain Bacteria; phylum Hinthialibacterota; class Hinthialibacteria; order Hinthialibacterales; family Hinthialibacteraceae; genus CAZXSQ01. Next base: position 9,459 of record CAZXSQ010000202.1, on the reverse strand, counting down.
TTTTACCGTCTTACGCAAGGGCCGGATTACATCGCCAAGGATCAATGGATGATTCAGGAACTGGTGAACGGTCTTCATCGCTGCGAATTGTTGTATTACACCGAAGGAATTAGTGACGAAGATTTAAAAAATTTTTTAATCACCCCCATTCCATCCGTGGAAGAAGGAATAAATCAAGCCTTATCCCGTCACGGTTCGAATGCAAAAATACTGGTCATTCCGGAAGGTCCTTACGTCATTCCAAAGCTTCCGGAAACAGTTAAGGGATTATATTCGTGGCAAACGGCAGGTTCTGTTTAAAGTACCTTATTTAACATCTTGATGAAACATCTACTAATTTGTCTTATTTTCGGAATGTCCAGCTGGATGCTTCCCGTTTATGCATCCGATGATTCTTTTCATACCGGCCGTTCTTTTCACTCTATTCTTCACGACCATTGGGAAATAGTCCGTGGTGATAGTGTGTTGACAAAGCACGACGACCATTTGTCATTGTTCATCGCAGATAATACCCTTGCAGCCTGGGTGCTGACTACTGAACCGATTTGGGTCTATCGTTACCCTCGCGTTCGAGTTAAATATCGAGCAAGAGGTTTGATCAATACCGAAAAGACCCCGATACTGCAATTTCTTTCCGGTTCCACCGGCCCGGTAACACCGGGCGCAAAAAATCTTGAAAATCCTCTAGCCCGAGAAGGTTCGGCGATGGTTTTGCCGCCTCCTGAATTGATATGCGATGGCGAAATGCATGAATTTACCGCCAAGATTAAACCACCAATCCAAACAGAACAAATTGACCAGATTGTTCTAATGGCACAGACGGCTAATCAGCCCGGAATGTTAGAAATTCACGATCTGTCTTTTTATCGTTCTACTGTAAATGGGGAAAAAATATTCTCGTGTTCCAAACTTTCTTCAGCAGCCAAACCTATCGAAAACAAATCACTTAAGTTCTTGCGCATTCCTGAAACTCCATATCTTTTGAAAAAACTCGCCAACGAAAACGGATTGTTTAACCAAATTGTTCGGTGCGAAGGAATCCCATTTCGATTGAATTCCTCTATATCGCTGCTGACAACCAGCCTCGATGCACGGAAGGCCATTCAGTTGGATGTGAATGAACATTGTTCAGGTTTGTATTTGTTAATGGCTACTGAGTTAGTAGGAACTGACAGCGCCTTCAGTTTTGTCCCCCGGGAACACATCACGCAACCGGAACGTTTAATCATCTCAAAATATTATGATGACGGAACGGTTACCCGTTCTTTCCCATTTCAGCTGAGCAGCGGAGCTTATATTGTTAATACCACACTGAACGCTTATGCTTTGCCCGCGAATCCAAGCAAATATCTGGAATACATTGAAATAGAAGACAACATGTCGTATGGGCGATTGTTTCTGGCGGGGGCAACGGTTTCAAAAGGTACACCTTCACTAAAATCGATTCCTGAAGAAAAATTCCCAAAAAGTCTACCAATCCCCACGGAAATTAAGAGCATTCGGAAACCATCATTGATTGTTGAAAACAACAATCAATTTGTTTTGGAAAATAGTTTTTACCGAATTGTATTGGATACAGAAAGTAAACCGCAGATAACTACACTTTTTCATAAGCAGCTGAATAAAAACATTTTAATTGAACCTTCTCCGATTTTTTCTATAACAGCGGGTGGAACGCCGATACCGGCCAACCAATTTAAACTCAAAAGTTACAAAACCGAGAAAAACACCCTTGAACTTGTTTTCACAACCATAAACGAACCTCATCAATTAAGGGTATTGCTCGATATTTCGGCTGATGAATCCTCCCAATGCTGTATAAGATTATCTGTGCAGAATATGAATTACACTCCTAAATCCACCCGGGTGCGTTTTCCCGATTTGTCGGGTATAAAACTCAGCCAAGAATTAGAAAATGACTATTATTTCTTTCCCCGTATGCAAGCCGCACTGGATAATAAACCAATTCGTTTAAGCGGTGTCCATTCCGGTAAATTTCCCCTCCAGTTCTTTGATCTCTATTC
>CAZXSQ010000202.1:0-7425 GCA_964643335.1 uncultured bacterium | reverse complement strand
GGCTCTCCATACACAGGATCAAGAACTTCAGTTGAAACGATATGGATATGAGAAAGACCATCTTTCTTCTGGAATGAACATCGAGTATGGATTTTTCTCACCGATTCAACTTGAAAGCCAGGAAACTTTTTTCACCTCTTTAACCATCCTGGAATTTCACGGCGGGGATTGGCATGTACCTTTTCAAGGTTACAAAAATTGGCTGAAAGAATGGTACACCCCCAATTCAAATGGACGTGGAATTCTGGAGGATGTTTTTATTTGTAGGCGTGATTACCCCATTGGCGGAACAGGCTTTTTATTCGATCCAGCTACTCAAACTTACACTTTTCCTCAACTGATACAAGAATCCAGAGAGGATTTGGGCGGAGTGGATATGATCGATATATCCGGTTGGGCTTATTCGGAAACCCAAGGCCGGGTAGGTTCATATACAAATTATGAGTTAGGCGGAGTGGAGAACCTCCGGGCCGGAATAAAAGAGTGCCAGCGGTTGGGAATCCATGCCGGCTTGTATTTGGAAGGATATTTGATCGATCCGCGCTCTGAGATAGGAAAAACACAAGCGCAGAATTGGCAGATTATCACCTCTGAAGGAAACCCTAAAAAATGGCCGGGCAACCAAGAGATGTTCATGTGTCCTTACGTAAAAAATTGGCAGGAGTTCATGAGTAAGACTTTTCTCCAAGTAGCCCAAGAAACCGGAGCGGATGCTTTGTACATGGATCAATATGGATTCGCAAATTCAGCAAAGTCCTGTTTCTCCGCCGATCATGGGCACAAAATTGGAGCACATCCGTTACATGGGGAACATGGAATGTTGAAGTCCGTTCGAATGAGTTTGAACCAAAATGATAAACCGGTGGCACTCTACACGGAACAAGTTCCAAACGATATTACCTCCCAATACACTGATGCCGCTTTTGACTACAGCATGGCTGGAAAACACGCTTATCACAGCCCAGCCAAATTGAATTTATTCCGGTTTGCTTTTCCTGATTTCAAAATGATTGAACTGTTCCATGCAGGGATCGATCCGAAGGGAATCAGCGCCGAAGACGCAAAACTCTGTTTTTTCCATGGAAACGCAATGTGGCTGAAAGGCAGAGCTCGGTCATGGTACAGCCGTGAGTTTCGTGAATTTACCAAAAAAGCCTATACCCTTTTTCATGAGTATCGCAAAGCATTCACATCGGCAAATTGCGAGCCTCTCATTCCTACCAAACAACCTGGTTTATACGCCAACCTCTTTTCTTCCGAAGACGAAAATGTATTTACATTGTATAATGACCGCTATCACACTTTATCCGGCTTACTGCTGAAAATTCCGGGAGAATCGTCCCATGTCAGTGATCTATGGGGGATATCAAATTTCTTAGTAACTACTGAAAATGGAAAAATTTGTATTCATGGAGATATGAATCCTCACGATGTTGCATGTGTATCAGTTGTTTTAAAATAATCAATCAGACTGCTGAAATTATCCCTTAATCGATAAATAAAAAATAATGGGTTTGAATTACTCAATTTTATGATAAAATTGATCTTTATTCTTGATAGTCTCGGTGTTGTTATATCACTGATGTTTTATTTGAGTTGAGGGTTATGAAACACGTTCTTTTACTTGGTGTCGGACCTTTACCGTTTTACAAGTCTGATCATCTTTATGGTTTTGGTATTCGGGCTTGGCAATTCGCCCTGCCATTATTGAAGAAAGGTCACCGAATTACATTGGTAACCTGCGAATTCGGTGTTTCACGGGAAAGCGCCGTCCAAGTCCGTTATCAAAATTATCCCTCAATATTCGGCACGTTGGAACATATTCCTCTTCCCGAACCGAATCCCAGAAATTTGAATATTCTGCTTACACGAATTGAAGAAATTATTCGCACGCATCAACCTGATATGATTCTTACTGCCGGGTCCACCATCGCTTCGAATCTGGCTGCCATGTTGGATACGGATTTGCCAATCTGGATGGATATGTTCGGGGATTTATTCGCCGAAGTTCAAGCCAAAAGTCCCTTTGCACGCAATGACGAGGAGATCGACTTTTTTCACCAGGTTATTTCGCGAGTTTTATTGCGCGGCGACCGTTATTCAGTGGTTTCTGAGATGCAGCGAGGAGCGGCTATCGGTCAACTTGGGCTTATTGGGCGCTTGAATCGTTATACTCTAGGCGAAGAATTGATATGGACAATCCCATGCGCTATGAACGGTATGATTTCTCCGGTGCGCCGACGGCGAAATATTTTAAGGGGGGAAAAAGTTGGATCAGCCGATTTCCTCATACTATGCAGCGGAGGTTTCAATACCTGGGCAGATGTAGATACTTTGTTTGAAGGTATTGAAGGCGCGATGGAAAAAAATCATCGCGTACACTGCATCGTGACCGGCGGACAAATTAAAGGCCATCACGAAGAAGGCTATAATCGTTTTGCTGGTTTAGTTGAAAAAAGCCCCTATGAACGGCGGTTTCATTTGATGGGGTGGGTATCCAATGAGGATGTAGCACAGATCACAATGGAATGTGATTTAGGTTTAAATGTGGATATGACGATCTATGAATCGGTTTTAGGAAGCCGGAATCGAATGCTATTCTGGATGCAATGCGGTTTACCTGTTCTTACAACCGTTTCTACAGAGATTTCTCAAATACTTGAATCCAACGGATTAGGAATTTGTATACCTACAGCCCAACCCAGGATTTTAACATCCAAAATTATCGAATCGCTAAAAGAACCGTTTAATTTGAAAAAAATGGCATTAAAAGCAAAACAATTCGCTTACACACATTTGACATTTGAAGAAACGGCTCAACCTTTAATACGCTGGGTGGAAAATCCTGTGAAGGCTTCCGATAACGAGGAACGCGAGATTCGCAATGGTCAGTATTTCAATCGGGTGGATGCATACTGGCATATGTGGGCTTATCCTGACAGTGAAAATATCATCGATCCTACCATCCCCCGGCCGCCAAAAACCATCATCAGAACCCGTCCGCAAGGCAAAAGCTGGTGGCGAAGATTATGGGGAAATTAGGCAATAATTTTTTTAACAACATATTCAATTTTTACAGTGAATAGAAGGATTTTTTAACTCCTTTTAATTCAGATAGTTCAAAAGAAACATTGGTATTTGGGGTTTCATTACTCACTCCATTAACGTGACATTTTGAATAAATCCCATTGAAAAAAATAAATTTTATATTAAAATTTTATTACGAAGCTGAAATTGAGGTTCATGCCTCAATGCTTCAGGGGTTGGGTGCCGAATAACCCACGCGTGACGGTCTGGCAGTGATGCCATAGGTCATGGAAAAAACATAGACCCCTGCAGGGAGAATAGGCTTTTTATGAGAGCAAAAGAAAGGTATGTGTGCGTGAAAACAACGCCACCAAATGATTAGGAAGGAGTCACGGCATAAAATGAGTGGCTCCTTCCTATTTTAATTACCTTCCTGAATTTTCATCCCATTTTACTCACTTGTTTAGTTTATTCTCCAGGAAGAACAGAACGCCAGCCCTTTTGAATCATTCCCTTCAATCTTTCAATCCGCTCATGATTTTCGGGTAATTCAGCAATATTGATGTTTTCCATTGGATCGATGTTGTGATCATAAAGCATGCGCGCGTACTCTATACCGTTATCCCTCGTCCATTCGGTATACCGATAGCGATCGGTTTTTATCGAGTCGCCATTGTAATAACGGCTGAATACCGCTTTTTTCCAAGTAAGATCAGTATTTTTCATGAGTGGTACAAAACTCAAGCCTTCAAGATGAGAGGGAAGGCCAAGGCCGCATAGTTCGCACAACGAGGGATAAATATCCACAAATTCAGTCAGCGCCTCTGTTCTCTTCCCTCCATCAATACCGGGTGCGCTGACAAGGAGTGGAGAATGCAGCGATGTTTCAAAATTACAATGTTTACACCAAAGTCCGTGTTCGCGTAAATTCCAGCCGTGATCTCCCCATAACACAATAACAGTGTTTTCACGCAAATCCAATTTTTCGAGCTCATCCAACACCCGGCCAATTTGAGCATCCGTATAACTCACACAAGCATAGTAACCATGGACAAGTGTTCTGGCAAAATCGTCGGATAGCGGGCCTTTTTCAGGCACTCCATGATAATTCCTTAATTCTCCCCAATTGTGCATCGCTGCGTCCGGAGCGCCTTTAGGCCGGAAGGGATTGTCGGCCAAATCGATTTCTTCCCGTTTATACATATCCCAATATTTCTGCGGGGCATTAAAAGGCAGATGAGGTTTCAAAAAACCGGCGGCCAAGAAAAAAGGTTTATCCATTTCTTTCATGCGCTGTAAATCCGAAATGGTTTTATCGGCGATCCCCCCATCGAAATAGGCATTATCCGGTACATCGGCTGACTCGAATGGAGGACCGGCTCCCCTTTCACTCTGATTGGCGATTTTTACATTCTCTTCTAGCAAATAATTCCTCCAGCTTCCATTGGTTTTAGGAGTAGGGCGCCACGGTGTTTCACTCCAACTCGCTTCATAATCGTCTTTGTGATGAAATACTTTGCCATTTGAGATGGTGTGATAGCCGTTATTGCGGAAATGCTTCGGCAGCGTGGTAGTACCGGGCATGTCTTCATCCGCACGGGTACTGTAAGAAACGAAACGATCTCTTGCTGGGCGAACTCCAGTCAGCAAGCTAGCGCGCGATGCCCCGCAAACGGGAACCTGGCAATAGCACCTACCGAATATGACCCCATCCGCCGCCAAGCGGTCTAAATTGGGAGAAATCATCTGCTTATGGCCGTAGCAATTTATTTGAGGACGAAGATCATCCACAGCGATAAACAAAACGTTGAGTTTATCCTTCCTTTTTGATTCTTCCTCAGCCACCAACGATGAAGAAAGGCTCATCGAAGCCGCACCGAAACCTAACATTTTCAATAGTTCACGCCGCGATTGTTGAACAGTATTCATTGGATTTACCTCGGTTCTTTGGTTCATCTGACACAAGCGGGGACGCTTGTTTTACCCATACTTGTGCTTGATCAAGTATACTTTATTAGAATTCAGGAGTGATTTGAAGCGGAATTAGAGATACATAGTTCTTAAAGTGGGGCGGTTCCCGAACCGACTCTACAGGATTAATCTATATACGACCTGTTATGTAAAATAATGACAATGTTTCTGAAAGATATTCTCATATTATTTCGGCGACAAATTTGACCTTTGTTGCGACATATTGTAAAATGTTAATGGTACTTATAATTATAGGAGAATATAAATGGTTATAGATCGTGTGAATGCCCGCTTGCCTGAACCCCTTGCTGAACATGTGGAACGTGTTGTTGGACCAAAAGGATATTATGAAACACCAAGCGAATATATTCGTTCATTAATTCGCCGTGACATGGAAGAATCAGATATCTATCAAGCGCGTGAAGCGATTTGCGAAGGCTATCAAGACATCGCTAAAGGCCGGTATTTCAAATCAACAGGTAATTTTGCTGAAGACAGGAAAATCTTTCAAAAGAAAGAAGCTGAAGGCTGGAAATAAAGGATGGCTCGTTATTATTTCACACGCAGGGCTTTCCTTGATCTTGAAGATATATACCAATTTTCCATTGAAAATTGGGGCCTGCGCATTGCACAAACCTACATGGAGGAATTATTTAAAGAGTTCCAAAACATAGCAGATAATCTGGAAAAGGGGAAACAACGCCAACATCGCTCATTTCCTTTTTACATGGCACCTGTGGAAAAACATTTTGCAATTTACGAACCACAAGTCTCCAATATTATAATTGCGACCGTAATTCACAGTAAAAGAGATATTGAAACTCTTATTAAGAAACTTGGTCCTGAATTGTCCGAAGAAATTAAACAAATTAGACAACAAATTGAAAATGATACAAAAACAAATCAAGTAAATTAACGGTTAAAACACTAGAAATCCCGTAGAGATGAGAGCATGTAACCGCGGGTGTAAACCCACGGTACCATTAATTGAACGATTCCAGCCATCGAATCAGTTGTTTCTCTTCCAGTATTACAGTTAAATAAATGAGAAAAACTGTATTGATATTCCCCAAATTTACTTGAGGAGATCATTTGGAGGTTTCCATGAAAGAACAAGAACGTGTCTCACGAAGAAAGTTTCTGGAGAAAACAGGTAAAGGTGCAACCACACTGGCGGCCATTTATTCCACTGCTCCTGCAGTGCTAGCGGCGAAGTCTCCCAACGAAACCATCGGTGTCGGTCATATTGGATTAGGGGTTCGCGGTGGATCCTTGATTAGCCAAGTCGCGGGAAGGCAATTAGGCGGAGGAATTGAGGGAGCGAAAGTTGTCGCTGTCTGTGATGTCTATAAACCCCATTTGGAGAAAGGCGTCCAGCGCAGCATGAATCCCGAGGTGAAGCAGTACACGGATTATCAGGATCTGCTGGCTGATCCGGATGTAGACGCCGTGGTGGTCGCAACCCCCGATCACTGGCATTCAAAAATTCTTATTGATGCATGTCAAGCAGGCAAAGATATTTACATCGAGAAAGGGTGGACCAGAACCATCGAAGAAGCCAAAAACATGCGTGAAGCGGTGAAGAAAAACAGCATCATCATGCAACTGGGCCACCAGAGCCGCGGCCAGACATCCGGCGTCCAGGCCGCCGAGCTGATAAAAGAAGGAATTATCGGCCCGGTAACCTTGGTGCGAACCGGACGGTTTGAAAACAATCCGATGGGAAAGAATATCTGGCGATGGTACGGATGGTATAACTATTATGAACGCCCCAATCCGAAAGATGTCATTGAACAACTGGATTGGAAACGCTGGCTCGGTCCAGCCCAAAACCGGCCATTCAACATGGAACATTTCTGGCATTGGCGGTGTTATTGGGATTATGGCACCGGTGCAGCGGGAGATTTGCTTTCGCATGAGGTCGATTTTGTTCATTCGGTTCTGCGGCTTGGGATTCCGGACGCTTGCATGTGCACCGGCTTGAATGCTTTGCTGGATGACGGCCGTGAAGTCCCTGATACCTGGAACACGGTTTACAATTACAACAAGAAAAACTGCACCGTGACTTTCGATTGCAGTATGAACAGTTCATTCACCCAACCTCCTGAATTCCGGGGCAAAGACGGAATGCTCAGGTTCGATTCAATCGCCCAATCCGTCAGCACATTCAATGTGCATGCTGACTCGCGCTCAGGAAAATACGGCCCAAAAATAGAGGACGGCGAAATCGATCCGGACAAGCCGATCATGAAATTCGATCCGTCCAAAACACCCGAACAACCCAGCCACATGCAGGACTTCTTCAACTGTGTCCGCAGCCGCAAAAAAACCAAATGCAATGAAGACGAAGCGTTTATCGAAGCCGCTACAGTGATCATGTCAGTTATCGCACTCAAAGAAGGACGCAAAGTCCACTGGGATGACGAA
>CAZXSQ010000201.1:0-11498 GCA_964643335.1 uncultured bacterium | reverse complement strand
AAGTGTTTGGGCCAAGGCCAAAATGAAATTGGAAAGTGCCGGAGTGCGCGTAGTCAATTACGGTGTGGTTGGACTGGGGAATGATGAGGCTGAAAATCGAAAAGTATTTGATTTTGCCAAAATCATGGAGATTCCCACGATTACCTCCGAACCGGAAAAAGGTTCATTCGATTTAATTGAACAACTTGTGAAAGAATATGATGTTAAGGTCGCGGTGCACAATCACCCAAAACGCCCGAATAATCCGGATTATAAGTACTGGGATCCTAGTTATGTCTTGGAATGTGTCCAGGATCGGGATCCGCGAATCGGAGCCTGTGCGGATACAGGACATTGGATTCGTTCCGGTGTAAAACCCATTGAAGCGTTGAAGATTCTGGAGGGGCGGATCATCAGTTCCCATTTGAAAGATCTCAATGAATTCAGCCGTGGCGCTCATGATGTTCCTTACGGCAAGGGGGTCGCCGATATAAAAGTCTGCCTAGACGAACTGGAACGTCAACGGTTTGAAGGGAATATTTCAATCGAATATGAATACAACTGGACATCTTCAGTACCCGAAATAAGGGAATGTGTGGATTTTGTCCGCGAATATGGTATGATGTACCGGTAATTTACCGCTGGAGTAAACATTCCTGTTCATTAAAAAATGGGGGTGCGTATTTTCGTGCCCCCAATTTCGTTTGAAGAAAGTTATTCTTGTCCATGACTCGTATTTATACTCGTTCCGGTGATGATGGGACCACTGCTTTAGGTGGTGGAAGACGTGTCCAAAAGGATGCAGCCCGGGTGGAAGCTTATGGTACTGTCGATGAATTAAATGCGATAACCGGTAATGTTGTATCTCATGGACCCGCGAGTGAAATTCAGCGAATGCTCAACAGGATACAGAACGATTTGTTCCAGCTTGGGGCGGACCTGGCTTTTCCTCAAAATAAAGGGACTATTACTGAGTACCGGATACAAGAGCACCATATAAAGCAATTAGAAGCTTTCATCGATGAACTGAGCAAAACACTTAAACCTTTGGAAAATTTTATTTTACCTGGTGGGTCAATTACCGCTTCCAATTTGCATGTAGCCCGTACCATCTGTAGAAAAGCCGAACGCCGAGTTGTTGCTTTAGATCGTGAGGTTAAACAAAATCCAGCGGTAAAATACCTGAATCGGCTTTCTGATCTCCTGTTCGTTATGGCCAGGTTTCAAAATAAGGAAGACGGTGTTCTGGAATCGAAGTGGATTCCAGAAAAAGAGGATTGAGTTCACTGAATTATTTTAAAGCGAAGGGGTTAAATTTTTCCCTCATCAACGAGTTTAACTAGTTGTTTTTGTACGCTAGTTGGATTGGATGAGTGATGTTGAAACAAGCGTTTGTTGTTTTCCTGGGCGTAATTGGTTGTTTGAAGAATTCCCGGGTCTGCGAGGGCATCTGAAGACAAGGTCATGATGAGGTCGGCTCGTTCCACCATTTCGGCAATGTCATCTTCCGATGCGCCGCTAAGATTTTGATACCACTCGGGTTTGCCGCCCAATTCCTCAACAACTCGTTGGTAATCTTTTTCATGTTTTTCCTCTCCACCTAGAAGGAGAATATGTTCTTCGTTGAAGACTTTTTTGGGTTCAAATCCGTTTTCTTCCTCTTGTTCCAACTCATTGAGGACATCCAAGTCAATATCGTCCAGATTTAAATCTTCCTCCTGGTCTTCTTCACTTTCTTCTGAGGTGTCTTCTTCTGTTTCCTCTTCTTCGCCTAAATCCAGATCTTGAGCTAATTTATCTAAATCAATGTCTTCATCAGACTCTTCTTCACCGATCTCACTCAAATCAATGTCTTCAAGGCTGATATCCTCGTCAAGAACTTCCTCTTCTTCGGTTGATTCCTGATCCGAGTCTTCTTCTTCAGTTTCTTCTGTGTCTATAAGTTCATCGAGACCCAAATCATCGAGTGAGTCTTCTTCTGTTTCTTCTTCAGTGCCTTCTTTCGTTTCTTCTTCGGTTTCTTCTATTTCACCTAATTCATCTGCTAAAGCGGCGACTAAATCCTCTTCCTCACTTTCTTCTTCAGAGGCTTGTTTTGAGGGTTCAGTGACCGGTTCAAGTTCTTCCGTTTCAATTTCATCAAGTGAGATAGATTCTTCAGAGATTTCACCTTCTGGTTCTTCTTTAGGGGATTCTTGTTGAGCGGGTCCGGCCGGTGGTTTTTCAGGTTGTTGTGGTAATGGCTGTTGTTCCAGCTTGGCAAGACGATTTTCCAAATCCTTAACTTTGCCCTGCAAGTTGTTCAGTTCCTCGTCTTTTTCTTGGGCAGCCGCCTCGATTGTCTTTGCCAGTTCTTCGTTTACCCAGGGTGGGAGAGGGATTTGTAAACGTGGGTTTTCCAGGACAGATATTCCTGTCTCTTTGCCCGAGAAGACAATAACACCTTTATTTAAAAGATTGGGATCCGGGATTAATTCGATCGTTTCACCGAATATTTTTGAAAGAGAAGCCTGCATACTGACGGGTGAGACCGATACGGGGACTTCGGAATCAATAACCGGTTCTTCGGGTTGTTGAATAGCGTATCTGGGGCCATGCAGCACTTTGATACCGCAATGTTTGCCTACTACGACGATTTTATCTTCGCTTGTCAGATTGGAGTCTGTGACCAATTCAACCGGTTCTTCAAAGACACGTTCACATGCCCGCTTAAGAGAAGCGAGGGATATTTCTACCCCGCCTAGGGCAACTGTATGTGAGTCCTTTTGAACTTCTTCCGGTTGTTGTTCTTCTTCTTGGGTTGGAGAGAGTGTTTCTTCAATTTCTTGGTTAATCTCGTTCGCAATTTGTTCATCGATTTCATCGAGAACATCGGGTAATTCAAAGGATTCTTCCGGTAGTTCTTCAATCGATTCGGCTGCCCCTTCTTCTTCGGTTTCGTCTCCAGAGATCGAGGCCAGCAAATCATCCAGATCGCTCAAATCATCGTCAATTTCATCTTCTTCGGTTTCTTCTTCTGATTTGGGAAGAACGAGTTCAAGCTCTTCCAAATCCTCCTCATTGATTTCTTTTTCTTCCTCATCTTCTTCGTTCAGTGAAGAAATCAATTCTTCAATATCTTCTTCGTCTTCCAACTCTTCGATTTCAGAGTCGACAAATTCTTCTTCAGCTTCTTCTTCGATGAAAAAGTTATCGCTTTTTTCCTCTTCAGTTGAAATAGGGATTTCAGTTACCGATTCTTCGCCTTCTTCTTGAATATTCTTATCCTCGTCTTCTTCTTCGGAAATATCGGATAGTAGTTGTTCAAATTCCAAATCTTCATCGGGTAGATCCAGACCTTTTTCAATTTCGGGTTCTTCTTCAGTTTCATCAAGATCGTGAAGAACTTCTTCAAGGTCATACTCGTGCATATCCACGTTTTCAAGAGATTCTTCCGAGGTGAGTTCTTGTGAAGGTTCAATAATTAAATCGCTTTCTGCCGGAGATTCTTCAGTCTCTTTGAACTGTTTTGAATTTATAAAGACAGAGGAGATATCTCCCGCAACACCGCGAGCTCCCATCCGATTGTCTCTCAGTAATCCCCACAAAATCAATCCCAATTTGCGGCCTGGTTCGAGAAACTCCGGAGAAAGGCTGTTTCGCAACTCTCTTAAATTCATGGATTGAATTTTTTGTTGTTGGTTCTCGGATTCTTTGTCGAGCAAATTAGAAATCTCTTCACCGGCTACGTCCCCAGACAAAATAGCCTCGGTAGCGGCCTCATAGGGATCGCGATCCCCCAAATCTTCGGATAATAACTCACGAAGTTGGGTTGGTGAAAAACAATTTTGCAGTACTAATTGGAGTTCCTTGGTTTCCATTTTAGAAAAACTGCCTTTCTCCCTCAACGAATATCGCTATCGTTGATTGTCGAACAGGAGTTTTGACCTTTCAATGATTTTCGTTCGGTCAATTCGACAATTTTTGGGTGCGACAAGGCGATTATTGCCGCAACTTGCATAGCATTTATCGTAATATACCACCCCGGGTGCCCTATTTTGTTGGAATGATTATATGCATCCCACATAAGGTGAGTAATGGTTACAATCATATCAAAACCCAATAAACCGCTCAAAATTTTTCGAGCGGTTTCATAATAGCGCAATACACCGATTGAACAAACAATAACCCCATTCCACAATATGATATTATACAAATTCAATGAGAGGAAAAGATACGGTTCTTGCTCGATTTTACTGAAAATTTTACTCCATTGCTCATTGAGGTTTGGATCGACTTTATCTGCCACAAAAGCCCAGTAAGATGACAGTCCAATAAATGATTCCAGTACGCTGACAGCGGCAATGAAAAAACAAACAACCGCGGTAATACGCAATATAAGTATGCGTTCTAGAAAACCTTCCTCATTATCCATAGATTTTTTCCCCCAAGGAGGTGAATTATACCTTTTTTTACATTTTAATCCCCTGTACGTCAAAACCAACCGGTATTTATAAGACTTCAATGATATAATATCAAAAGTTTTACATTTTCGTTGCCGAACCGTTGTCTGATCTCCAGTGAACAAGAGACTATAAATTTCAGTATCTTTAAGAATTAAACAGGGTTATTTTTCATTACACTCACCCTTAATCGTTTTCGGCATAGTAAGTAAAATACCTAAACCAAATTATTAAGAAAAACGGTTTTCTTTTGAAAAATTAGGCATTAAGGAAGGATTTGGGATATAAATATGGAACATCTGGATGATCGAGTCAAAATAGGCTTGGCGATCAGCGGAGCCAGCGGAATCATCTACGGTTTACGGCTATTAGAAGAGTTGGTTCGCCGGCATGTAGTCGTTCATCTAACGATAAGCCCTGCCGCACAACACATCGCTAAATTGGAATTGGGTATTTCCATCAATCTAGAAACAGGCCATATTGAAGGAATGGAGGAACACTTCTCCGAATGGGTGATCTATCATCATCACTCCCATGTCGGCGCGGCCCCGGCTTCCGGATCATATGGCATTCAAGCTGTGGCTGTAGTGCCCTGTAGTATGGGGACATTGGGGCGAATTGCCACAGGCACTTCGGAAAACCTGGCAGGACGTATGGCGGATGTGGCCCTCAAGGAACGTAAAAAATTGGTCCTTGTTCCCCGAGAAACCCCCTACAATACGATTCATTTGAAAAATATGTACACTCTTTCCAGAGCAGGGGCTACCATACTCCCTGCCAGTCCGGGGTTTTACCATCATCCCAGTTCCATTGACGGCATGGTCGATTTTGTAGTTTCGCGCATTTTACAGCATCTTGGCTTTGACGGCCGATGCCTGATTAAAGGCGGATGGGGTGAAATTGATTCCATTTCTACAAGAATCCATCTTCGGACAGATAATAATGATGCTGAATCGTCTTAAAAATTATTTGGGACTGGTTCGTTTTGCCCATACTATTTTCGCACTGCCTTTCGCGCTGATGAGCGCCCTGGCCGCCGCGAAAGGAATTCCCCCCTATGACGTCTTGTTTTGGATATTGTTTTGTATGGTGACTGCTCGCACCAGTGCCATGACTTTCAATCGAATCGTTGATGTTGAGTTGGATCAAAAGAATCCGCGAACCCAAAACCGCCACCTTCCCTCGGGGAAAGTAAAGATGAGTGAAGCCATCGGGCTTTGGCTTACATCGTCCGGACTGTTTGTCATTGGGGCTTGGATGCTCAATTTTTTGGCTTTTATTCTCTCTTTTCCCGCATTGCTCATCATATGCGGCTACTCCTTATTTAAGCGCTTTTCACATTATTCCCATTTTGTTTTGGGGCTTTCGTTAGGGATCGCTCCGATCGGAGCCTGGATTGGAGTTACTGGTCAGTTCGCCTGGGGACCAATGTTTTTGGTTTTTGGCGTTTTATGCTGGGTTGCCGGATTCGACACGATTTATGCTTTGATGGATGAAGAGTTTGACCGGAAAACCGGTCTGCATTCACTGGTGGTGTGTTTTGGTAAAATCAAAGCGTTAAAGATTGCCTTCCTGCTTCATTGTTTTAGTGTGTTGATGGTTATCCTGTTCGGATGGGCGGTAAATCTCGGTTGGTTTTACTTTGTGGGCACAGCCGGTTTTGGCATTTTAATTCTTATCGAACATTCACTGGTTAAACCGGATGATATTTCACGAGTCAATATCGCTTTTTTCAACGTCAATGGCGTAATCAGCATTGGCCTTTTTTTATTCACTTTTTTAGACATACTCTTAAAGTGAATTGCTGATGGAAAAAGGTAAAGTGAGTATAAAAAAAGTATAATGGAAGCAAATAAAAGGAGGTTATTCAATTATGCAGGTGTTTTTAACGGATCGGCTTGAGAAATTCGTAAAAGAAAAAGTTGAAAGTGGACTTTATAATGATACAAGTGAAGTAATTAGTGAGGCGCTTCGGTTGATGGAAAAAAGCGACCAACTCTTTCAATTAAAACTCGACCGGCTGCGAGAAGCCGTCCGAATCGGCGACGAACAAGCGGTACGCGGGGAGTTTAGCACACGCACGATTGAAGATATAATCGCAGATAACGAATCCGCTGTAAAAATGGCTAATCGCTAATGCCTCGATATAAACTTACAAATGCCAGTGAATCTGATCTCGATGATATCTGGAAATATACTTACGAAAAGTGGGGTATAAAACAAGCAAGTAAATACCTTCACCAACTACAAAAAAAATTGAAACGTTAAGCCAAAATCCCGGCATTGGTCAAAAAAGAAACACTATTTCTGAGGGACTTTTTATTTTCCATGAAGGCCGGCACCTTATTATGTATAGAAAAGAATAATATCCTCATTATCCGGGTACTTCACGAAAGAATGGATATTCCAGAACGAATGAAATATATTGAGAAATAATTGATCCCTTTTCAAAATAAAAGGAGTAAATCCATGCAGGAACAATCACGCCGCACTTTCGTCAAGTTATTCGGATTGGGCACTGCATCTCTGATGTGCTCATCTTATGGATTGGCCGCTGAGAACCGTCCAAACATTCTCGTTATTTTGGCAGACGACATGGGATTTTCTGATCTTGGGTGTTATGGTGGAGAAATCCATACTCCCAACCTCGACAATCTTGCACACAATGGCCTCCGGTTCACACAGTTTTATAATGCGGCACGATGTTGTCCTACCCGAGCCTCGCTGCTGACTGGCTTATACCCGCATCAGGCGGGCGTGGGGGCAATGGATAGTGATAAAGGAACCCCTCCGTATCAAGGGTATTTGAATGATCGAAGTGTAACCATTTCCGAAATGCTCAAAGCATCCGGTTACAGCACATATATGTCCGGGAAATGGCACGTGGGCAGGAAAAAAGGCCATTGGCCTTTGGATCGGGGATTCGACCGGTATTTTGGATTGATCAACGGCGCCAGCAATTTTTTCAATAACATTTATTACCGCGATCCTTCCGAAAAACAAACAATTTTATTGGATAATGAACGCTATAAAGTAGAACCAACCACGGAAGAAATGTGGAAAAAGAACGAGGGTTTTTATATGACCGATGCGTTCACGGATTATGCCATTCAATTTCTTGATGAGCATAAACAGTCCAGCAATCCGTTTTTCCTTTATTTGCCTTATACAGCTCCGCATTGGCCCCTTCATGCTTTTCCAGAGGATATTGACCGTTATAGGGGACGATATTCAAGCGGCTGGGATGAACTCCGCCAACAACGGTATCGAAAGCAAATTGAGTTGGGCCTCATCGATGAAACGGTTCAACTCGCTCCGCTGGATAACAAAGTGGTTCCTTGGGATCAAGCGAGTCAAGAAGCCAAGGAAGAATTCGAACTGGAGATGGCCCTCTACGCCGCCATGATCGACAGAATGGACAGAAATATCGGAAAAGTTATGAAGAAGCTGAAAGAGATGGGGCAATTTGATAATACATTGATTCTCTTCCTCTCTGATAACGGCGGATGCCATACCACGCCTTCTTTCTCTCATCTACAAGGCACACCCGGCGGACCGAATTCGTTTCCCTGCTATGGCTATATGGGTGCTGAATTGAGTAATGTTCCCTTCAGAAAATACAAACAATATATCCACGAAGGCGGCATTGCCACTCCATTTATTGTTCACTTTCCTAATTTGATACAAAACGGAGGTAAAATCGTAAAGCAACCGGGACATATTATCGATATTATGCCTACTATTGCGGACTTAACCGGGTCAACTTATCCGGAAAAAAGGAATGGAAAAGAAGTCAAACCGTTGCAAGGCATCAGTTTGAAACCGGCGCTTAAGGGAAAATCATTAAACAGAAAAGAGCCTTTATTTTGGGAACATGTTGGTAATCGCGGTGTAAGGATAGGAAACTGGAAACTCGTCGCTGCCAAACCGGATTTAAAATGGGAATTGTTCAACTTAAAAGAAGACAGAACGGAACTGAATGACCTGAGCGAGAAACACTTGGAAAGAAAAAAAGAAATGGTTGAAATATACGAACAGTGGGCTGCGGCTAACGGTATAAAACCATTTAAGAAGTGAAAATGATACTTCATTCTAAAAGAAAAATTAGTCGATAATTCGATCATATGAATTAAAAATATTCATTTGTATCAAAGAGACGCTGATTGACAATATTCATTCTTTAAACCAAAATTAAAAATTAATGAATACGTATTTAAATTCAAATAAGAAAGGAAAAGTAGATGCAAAAAATGATTTTATGGAAGTGGCTTGTGATTATCGGGTTAGTAAGTGTGTGTATGCCTTGCATGGGCCAAGTGACAGTTTTGTTTACATTCGACGAGTTCGATGGTTTCAGTTTTACAGACCATACCGGGTATGGCCTTCAAGGCGAAGTCGTATCCGGGGATTTAACCGAACCAGAAAGTATTCCTGGTGTCTCCGGATCGGCTGGGGATAACGCGCTTTCATTTGACGGACAAGGTTCTCTGGTGGCAGATGATACCGAGACGGGGATTCTCGATGTGTTTCCTCCGTTCACATTGGAAACATGGGCGCGTTCATCCGAATCCGATCAAACAAATACCGCCTGGATTAGTTACGGTTTCAATGACAGAAGCGATCAGATACCCGGTGGTTATCGTTTAGGTGTCCAAGATGGAAACTTAATATTCACTATGTATGGTGTTGTGGATGTACAAAGTGAAGTAGCATTTCCTTTTGATGGTGAATGGCATCATGTAGCGGCTGTCTATGATTTCAATGCCGGGGTTGTCCGGTTCTATCTGGATGGGGAAGAACAGCAAGCGATCGAAGAAGCTGGTGTTCCCGTAATTCCAGATCGTTTCGAGATTTCCTTTGGAGCGGTTTCACCAGGATTTCTGCAATGGACTGGAGATATAGACCGCCCTCGTATTTCCAACACGGCTTTGACGGCTGAGGAACTGGATTCGAATCCAACTGAAATTAAACCGGTTGTTGATACCACAGTGGCTTATTTCAGTTTTGATGAAACCAATCAACACTATATGAGCGAAGGCGCCTCAGATTCACTGGAAGCCATTTCTGTTGTGGACATGGGTGCTGAAGGTATTGAATATGAAAGGATACCTAAAACCGCGGAAATCGTCAGTGACAGCCCTTCCGGTGCCGATTGGGATACGGCACTGCAATTCACCGGCCGGGAATATGCGCTGGTGGTTGATCCTGATGGGATTCTTGAATTCGAAGCAGACTGGACTTTGGAAGCCTGGATAAAGCCTGCCTTTGTAGAGGGACGAACCAACGCCATGGTGCTTTACGCTTATGGGGCACCGGGAGGCGGTCATTCGCTGCAGTTGGCTTATGATGCGGAAGACCCAACCCAGCTGGTGATTCGAGGCACAGCGGTTGGTGTTTTGGACGTTCCGTCAACCACCCGGGTTCCTTACGATGAATGGCATCACATTGCGGTTGTCTATAGAGACGGCGAATCCATGTCTTTCTATCTGGACGGTGGAGAGCCTGAAGTGATATCCTATGAGCAAGGGACGAATCCACGAGCCAATGAGTTCCTTTACATTGGAACCTGGCCGAATGCTTTGGCCTATGCCTACGTGGGTGTATTGGACCGTATTCGTTTCAGTGATCATGCTTTAACTGCTGAAGAAATGGATACTGATCCTAATGTCATTGTTCCCGTCAAAGACTGGTCTTTGTATTAATAGCATAAATCTAAATCCTCATTGGGCTTCCATCAATAAACTGGAAGCCCGGTGATCAATTACTCGATACCGTAGAAAAGAAGGTGATATCTATTAAACAGGGATTTACACTTATTGAGTTGTTGATCGTAGTAGCCATTATTGGAATACTGGCTGCAATAGCAGTTCCCAACTTTTTAAATGCTCAAGTTCGCGCCAAAGTAGCGAAAGTTGAATCCGATTTCCGAACCATTGCGACGGCCATGGAAATGTATTTTTTGGAACACAATCAATACCCGGTTTGGAGAACATTCGACGGGGGGAACATCTGGCCGGTATCACGCCGCCTCAATCCTCTAACCACCCCCATTTCTTATATGAGTACTGTTCCCGAGGATCCTTTTATGAAATCCGCCAATGGATTTATTGTGGCAGAGCAAACGCATTCCGCCTACGATGGATACAATTATGGTGACGCCTGGACTAGTTATGTGACCTTGGGCCAGAGTTCACTGAGCGCCGACTGGCGCTGCAGCGAGTGGCGCATCGAAAGCGCCGGACCGGATGGAGTGCAACATGCGGGGTTTGTTCATACCTACCATGCCTCCAATGGTTTGAACAGCATTGGTGATATCCAGCGCTTGGGACCTCGAGTAGATAAGCCCTGTGATACCTCATTGGTTGGGAAATAAAGACCTTCTTTCATGTTGCATCTTGACTGTCAGGCGTTACATTTATTTATATACTCTTTCAACAAAAAATGGGAGCATTTATTTATGCTGAGAGAGAATAAAAGATTTTCAAGGAATCTCTATGTTTAAATCAAAATCCAAATCATTCACACTTATCGAGCTTTTGATAGTGGTCGCTATTATTGGAATCCTGGCCGCGATAGCGGTGCCCAATTTCATCAACGCGCAGATTCGCGCCCGGGTTGCCAGAACCATGTCGGATATCCGGTCGATTTCAACAGCTTTGGAAATGTACAATACGGATAAGGGAACCTATCCCGAAGCACGGGCTACATGGGCTATGTTTGGGCTGGATAAGTTAACCTCACCAACGGCTTATATGTCGTCGATTCCAGTCGATCCTTTTGCCCCCACAGAAACGGATTCACGCCTTGCGCCGGGTGGATATGGCTGGTTTCCAGAAATTTTGCCTTATTATGTGTATCTCTGGGCGAGGGATATTGACGACCCGCTCAATTCAGCGATCAGCCGGGATTATTTATTCCGGAAAGGTGTCATGAAAAATCCAACAGCCTCTCCACCTCAAATCTACCATTTTTACCAAATTCGGGCCATGGGGCCGAATGGACAGGGGGATTATTCTCTGGCTTACGATGCGACAAACGGTTTGGTAAGTCCGGGGGATATTTCTTATCATGGGCCGG
>CAZXSQ010000200.1:0-11600 GCA_964643335.1 uncultured bacterium | reverse complement strand
CCATGTAGGCTATAACACTTACTTTATTGTAGGAGGCAAGAATATCATGCCTGAATCAGCGAATACAGAAACCCTCAGTCTTGTCGCGCAATTATTTTTTGTTTATGGTCCTTTCGCCATTTTGGTGTTTTTTTTTGCTCTTTCGTCCTAAAGATAGAAAGATTATTCTCGGTTTGATTATTTTTTGCTGTCTGGTTTGGGCTACTATGTTTGCAATGAAAGAAACATCAAAACGAAGATTTATGGAAGGCACAATTCACGAAGTCGACAATGCGGTAAAATTTGATTCACCCTATATATTTTTCAAAAAAAATAGCAGAGGGCTTTCTAACAACTACGATTGGATTATAAAAGAAACCAATACAATCAAACCCGGCTACCCCGTTCGTATAGCGTATTATCTTCCAAATGATCTCCACCGTGTTCAATTTATTGATTTTGAACCAACTTACTTGGAACTGGAGTTCAATAAACAAGATGGCATATTATTGCATTCATTTACCAAGAAGCCTCTGGCTTTTCAGGTTCGGGATGCGACAAGATATACAAGTGCAAGGAGTCCGTTTCCAGGCTCTTCACTTTTTTCCTATATTGGCAAAAAGTATGAGAGTTTATTTATAAAAACGGCTTATGCTGGTGTACAAATTCTCTCTTCCACTGAAGATATCAAAAAGCTTTTGGATTCCGATGATCCTTATTCACGTAATCTTGCAAGACGATCCTTGGTGAAGCTCCAAGCCGATGGGATCGGTCTTATTAATGAGATTTTATCGAACGAACGTTGTTCCGAACGCGCCGCTTTAAATGTTATCAAAGCATTAGACCAATTTGATAAAGAAACAGTTGATATAATCCGTAAAAAAGAATTGCTCAATGAAAAAGCGGTAAGAAATGTTGTTCAAATGCTTGAGTCTGATAATGAGTGGTTACGGATGGAAATTGATAAATTTCTACAAAATTACAAGCCATCTCCTGTCTTAAAAATCGCAGAAACTGATATCTCCAGCGTGACAACCTCCGATAGGATACAGGCCATTCAAGTACTTTCAGCGTTTAAACAAGATGATTGGGCGTTATCGATCTTGAAAGATAGAGTCGATCAGGAACAGGACGGCCAAGTGAAAACACAGATATCAAAAGTGATTGAACAGATCAGCCCTGATTCAAATGAAAGGCGATTGCAGAAACTGGATGCGAAACGGCAACAGCTGATTAAACATGCCTTTGAACTTAAAGATAAAAATATCACTTATAAATGGGGCGGAAAAACTCCTAAAGAAGGATTCGATTCTTCAGGTTTTGTAGCCTATTTGCTGCAGGAATTGGGAATAATCAAAGATTACAAGAATTATTGGTCGGGGCGTTTGCGTGAGGAATTTGGGATTGAGGAGAGTAAAATAGGCCAATTACGTCCGTGTGATCTCGTTTTTTATGAATATGGGTATTGTATGATTTATTTGTGGGATGATCGAGTGATTGGTATGACTCCCACGGGCATTGTTGAAACCGATTTGGAGTTTGGTCAGGAGCGTATTGGGGTTGGCCGGATTGATTTTTGAGCAAAGATTTTGGTGGGTTTAGGATGTGATTCTTCTTAAGATGTCCCAGTAGGCGCCTCGGTGGCCTTGTTTGATGGCGTCCATTAATTTTTGGTTGGCGTTGTAATTGTAGTCCACCCCTTTTCTTTGCGGATGGAAAAAGAAAAAGCGTTCGTTATCGCCAATAAGTTGATCAATTAAGGTGACCGCCTGGTCTTTGATTTGCAGTTCAAGGAAAAACAACGGTTCGAAAGGATTTTCTCCTCCAACCAGACCGTTTTTTAACCCTTCCTCTTGGATTATCGTATCGAGTTTGGTTCCCTGGTAAACTCGCAGGCCGAGGGCAACACCGATGCGATCCGCTTCGCTTTGTTTCATGATTTCGAAAGTGTTTGTAACGCTTTTTGAATTTTCCCCGGGGGTTCCCAGCAGCAGATCGAACATGACGGCGATGCCGGCTTCCTTGCAGTAAGCCGCAGCGTCGAGTATGTCGCTTGGGGAGAAATTGCGGCCCAAGCGCTTCAGGATGTTTTCATCGCCGCTGTCTACGCCGAAATTGATACCGGCACATCCCGCTGAACGCATTTCATGAGCCAGTTCTTTGGTGAAGGGAGTTGGCGAACAGTAGGCATACCAGGATAGTTTATCCGTCAACTTGTTTCGTTTTAGTTCACGGCAGACATCCAGCGCATGTTGAATGGGCAGATTGAATTCGCTGTCGCAGGTGTGGATATGGTCTATATTCTGTTCCAACAAACTTTTCAGTTCATAAACAACCGCTTCCGGTGGTCGAAGACGAGTGGATCTACCTTTGGCTAGTGGGTCTGCGCAATAAATGCATTGACAGGGGCAGCCGCGTTTGGTTTCGATTCCCATCTGTCCGCCTTCAGCGAAATATCGTTTGTTGTCTACCCAATTTCTTCTCATCAAAGGCAGATCATTTAAGGGGGGAGTATGTTTGGGATTGCACGTCCAATAATTTTTACCTGGCCAGATCAAGTTTGGGATATTTTCCCATGGCTCTCCGGTTTCGATGCGGTTCACCAATTCGGGGAAAGCGAATTCGCCATCGCCCCATACGCCTATATCCGCTTTGCATAAATTCATAACAGTTTCCGGAGAAGTAGAAAATCCTACACCACCAACAACGAGTTTGGCGCTGGAGTAGGAACGGATTGTACCGGCTATTTCAGTAAATTCAGTCAGGAAATTCTCCCGGCTGCTGAAGAAGCAATCGTCCATATTGCGCAACGTTATTCCTACCACGCGGTAATTGGAATTCTCGAAAAATCGCTTTACAGCGGCGTTCCAATCTTCTTCCCAGCATAAATCGAGAATGTCGACTTCATGCCTGGCGGAGTGCAGCGCTTCTGCTACATAATCCAGACCGATTGGGGCGATAGGCGGTTTGATTCGATTTGTGTTGACTAGTGCGATTTTCATTTTATATTTATTGAACAGTAACCTTGCTATTAAGGAATTCGTTTATTGATCTTGATGCTTTACGTCCTTCAGCAATGGCTTGGACTACTGTGGTTCCGCCGTTAACAAGGTCTCCCACTGCAAAGATTCCCGGCTCGGAAGTCATGAAAGTTTTTTTATCAACAGCGGCCAGTTTTTTATTGGTTAATTGAATGGGATGCAGCACCTTCTTGATTTCTGGAGACAGAGTTTCTCCTATCGCTTCGATGGCCATAGAAACCGGAATCGAATGTTCTGTGCCTTGGATTGGTATGGGTTTTCGGCGTCCCGAGTCATCGGGTTCGCCCAATTCACAGCGAGTGACCCGAATAGAGGCAAGGCGGCCGGTTTCATCGGATTCGTATTCAATCGGTTGGGTTAGAACAAGGATATGAATGCCAGCCACGATAATGTGCTGCCGTTCCGAAGGCCAGGCGGGCATTTCTTCGAAACTTCGGCGGTAGACAAGATAAACATCCTCTGCACCTCTTTCTTTGGCGAGAACAGCCGCATCGACTGCCGTGTTGCCGCCGCCGATGATTGCGGCTTTGCCTTGTACCCGGTGCTTAGGATTGCGGTTCATGTGCTCGAGGAAAGAAAGCGCATCCATTACTCCTTCCGGTCTTGATTTTTCATCAGACAGGCTGATCGTGTTGCCTAAACCGAAAGCGAGAACCACTGCCTGATAACCTTCCGACTGGATGTCGGACAACGTGTAATCCGGACCGATCGATGTGTTCCAGCGCCATTCTATCCGATCGGTGCTGATAGGTCTGAAGATGGAGTATATTTCTGCTTCAGCCTCTTTTAAGGGGAGCCGATTACGAGGGATAACGCTGGCGGCTTTTCCACCTGGGGAAGATGCGCGGTCGATGACTACCACTTCATGTCCCATTTCCAAAAGCCCGGCTGCGCAGGAAAGCCCTGCCGGACCGGCTCCGATAACGGCAACTCGTTTCCCGCTGGTTTGTTCAGGAATTTCCAGAGCGGTCCATCCTTGATCTCGAGCCTGTTCAGCCACGTACCGTTGGATGCGTGCGATGGGAATGGCACAGTCACCGAGGTATTGTTCGAGGCAATGCCCCTCGCATTGGACTTCAGTCGGGCAGACAAAGCCACATATTTCCGGCAGCAGGTTGGATTGGCGTAGAATACGGTACGCTTCTTTATCCTGGTTATTTGCGACCGCTTTCAGGAATGCTGGAATATCAATGCCGGCAGGACAGTGGGCGGCGCAGGTGGGATCGACGCATTGGCGGCATATCTTTGCCCATTGGCGGATAACTGTGGGATCTTTCATCCTGCCATTATCATATATAGGCTTATACACACCAGGATCTCTGGCCACACAACCCGTCTGGCAATCATCTCTCATGAGTTGGGTACAGGAGGAACAGCCGATGCAGACTTTTAAACCATCCATTTTGCCGTTTCTCAGAATATCCTTGGCGAAGTCAGGATAGGCAAAGGCGCCGCGTCCTAATCCCACAACCGCATTCCAGCCACGTTGAATAGTTGCAGCGGCAAAATAAGGAACATACTGCCGCAGCCATGTATAGCCGGTGCCGGCGATTTTCAAATCCGGATATGTTTCTTGAACGTTTTTGGCCATATGAATGAGTCTTTCAACGCCTTCCAGCGGATGTTCCTGCGGGATATACCCTCCAATAATCGGATCATCAAAAGGCCGGCCATAATGTGGATTGTAATATGGATTGGCTATGGAAATATTAAGGCCGTGATAGCCCATTTCTTTCAACTGGCCGATTAGTTTCAACGGCTCCGTCAAGTCCGGTTTACGGTAATCATCTTTATCCACACCCCAGCCGTAAGGATGTTCAATTGCGTCATATACATTTAGACGGGAAGTGACCTCAAATTCCGGCAATGCTTTTTTGATTTTGGATACGGTTTCAAGCAACAGCCGAACGCGATTCTCATAAGGACCACCATAGCGGCTGTTTTCCCGAGTGAACGATGCGAGGAGTTCACTAATCAAGTAACGGTGACAACTTTTTATATCCACTGCATCGAAGCCGGCTTCTTTTGCCAATTGGGCGGCTTCAACGTATACATCCTGAAGTTTGTCCAGTTCTTCATCGGTAATCAGCGGGTAATCCGGAGGAAGGTTGTGCTTGGGGTCCAGTACGGCGCTGTGATGCGCGATGATGGGATGAGGCTTTTTTACCGGTCTGCTGTAACGCCCGGAATGGGTTAACTGCAAGACAATGTAAGGATTATGCCCCATCGACTTTTGGGCTGATTCACGGGCAATATCCACCATTTGTTTGTATTCGGGCAGGACTTCTTCGTGAATCCATAACTGGCGGGGATTGGCACGGCTTTCTTGGGTAATGGCGCAGGCTTCTCCCCAAATCAGTCCGGCACCGCCTCCACCGAATCGTTTATATCTTCTAATTGTCAGATCGGAAGGCGCTCCATTTTCAAGTCCATCGCATCCTTCCATGGGGTGACAGGCTAACCGGTTTGGAATTGTACCTTTTCCAAAGGATACGGGAGTGGAGAGAATGTCGATTTCTTTGGTTGCAGGTAAATCCAAACCCAGTTCATCGATTTGACTTTGTAATTCTTCTAACGATTTAAAATGAAAGCGTTCATGTTCAACCATAATAAATTCCTCAGTGGTGTAAAGTCGTATAGTATTCAGGATAATGTCATGCTGCCGTTTTGGGTAGATATAGAGAAGGGGAGATTTATTTCCATTATGTTTTCAAAGACGTAGCTTCATTCATCCAGGTGAATTTTCATATTGACTTTTTGTAATTTATGAGATTGAATAGGGATATGAAATTTCGTGTGAAATGATGATAGTTTGAATGGGGAATCGTCTTTCGCTAGGGGATGTTTCCTGCCCAACCTTTCTCCGCCTACATATTCTTTCTTTAAATTGAGGCAAAAAATGCCGGTTTGTTAATTTTTATATACTTTTTTCCAAAAATTATGAATTAAGGACATAATTAATGTTTCTGCCGAAATGTTTCATTTCGTAAAAGATACTCCCGCCAAATTACAGGGGAGGTGGATTAATGCAGATTATTTGTATTTCCCGCGGAAGTTACAGCCGAGGTAAGGAGCTGGCTGAAAAATTGGCTGAAAATTTAGGATATGAATGCGTGTCCAGAGAAGAATTGCTGGATGAAGCCACTCGACGGGGGATTCCTGTGGGTCGGATTGAAATGGCCATGATCAAGCCTCATTATATGACAGAGCGGCTGCTCTTGGCAAAAGAACATTACTTGGCCCTGGTTACGGCGTTTCTCTGTGAACGGGCATTAAAGTCCAATATTGTCTATCATGGACGTGCCGGGCATCTTGTTTTGCAGGGCGTGAGTTATGTTTTACGAATTCGAGTGGTTTCCGACCTGGAATACAGAATCCAGGCTGTCATTCAGCGGCTGAATCTCCCTCGAGATAAAGCCAAAAGTTATATCGAACAAGTGGAAGAAGACCGAAAACGCTGGGTGAAGCACCTGTATAATGTGGATTGGAAAGAAGCTTCTCATTATGATATGGTGATCAACCTGGAACAAACTACTGTCGAAAATGCCGCCATGGCATTATGCTCATTTTCCCAATTACCCGATTTTCAAGAGACTCCCGCTTCTCACCAAGTCATGGAGGATTTGCTGCTGGCTTCCCGTGCGCGAATGGCATTGGCGGAAGATGAACGAACCTGTGACGCCCAAGTAAAAGTAAGAGCGGCAAACGGTGATGTATCAGTGACTTATCTGCCGCAACAGTCTCAGATTGCTGAGTTTGTTCCCTCTGTCTTACAGTCACTCGAAGGAATGCGAAACCTCCGGTGCACCATGGCGCGGACAAGCATATTATGGATTCAGGAACGATTTGATCCGGCCAGCGAGGTGTTTCAGAATCTTCTTGACATTGCAGAAAAATGGGATGCTGCGATTGAACTGCTCCGTTTTATTCCTTTGGAAGAAAACCAGTACGCTGAAATTCCTCAGGGGGAGGAAAGTTTTCCGCTTCGAACATTGGACACCTTAGAAATGGCTCCAAGAAAACAATCGGAAAATGGGGGAATTGAGGATGATATTGATGAGAGTTGCGACAGCGATTGCGGTGAAAAAGAAACCTTATGCGATTTAATTAATGTCGGCCGAGCAGGTGGAGGCCGCTGCCTGAAAGCCCATCCGAAGCAAATACTTTCGGGTATCGATAAGGGAATTCAATACAGTTTGATTGTTGTCGGTGATCTTTTTCTTTCCAAAGGAGCGCATGCTCAAAAACGTTTATGCCGCGAATTGGGCAGTTATCTCACGGATCATATCAAATGCCCGGTGGTGATGGCTGAAGAAATTAGTACCCAATATCTCTTCGGTAAAAAACAGTTGGTTCAAATGGTACTTTATTTTCTTTTTGCCCTTGTTCTGGGTGGTTTGTTGTTCACCTATCAAGTCCCTATTCTCCGTTTCTTGTCTGGTGAAACATTTGGGATTCGGATTTTGTCCGTGTTGGCGTTAGTGCTGTTTGTGCCCTTATTTGCCTATACATATGGTACTTTTTCTCACCTGTTGTGTAAGATGTTGAAGCTGGAATAGTTGAGGCCGGCCTTATTCTTTATTCGTGTAATTATGTAGGAAAGGGAGCGATAAATGCCTATAGATTTGAGCCAATTCATCGATCTAGGAGTGTTGGACGCCATCCAGGTAATTATATTGGGATTTATCGGGGGGACACTGAGCGGATTTATCGGGAGTGGAGGCGCTTTTTTTATGACCCCAGGCATGATGAATTTAGGCGTGCCGGGAGTCATTGCTGTGGCCAGCAATGTAACTCATAAATTCGGCAAGGCGATGATGGGTTCGAAACGTCACAGCGAAATGGGAAATGTAGATAAAAAACTCGGTATATTTTTGATACTGACCGCTTTTGCCGGAAATTATCTGGCTGTCCGGATTAATGATTTTCTTTTCGCCGGAAAGGCAGACGGCCATGGTGGAGGTGGTTCCGCTGCTGTTGATTTATACATCAGTTTGGTGTTTGTTTTCGTACTGACAGCCGTCGCGATTTCAATGCTTCGGGATGTATGGAAAACCACCCAGGATGAGATAGGCCCCTCCAAAAAAATATCGGAATATTTATCCAGCCTGCGGCTTTCTCCTCTGATTTACTTCCCAGTGGCTGACGTGCATGTTTCATTATGGATTCTTTTGATTGTGGGTTTGGCTACCGGATATTTGGCGGGAACAATTGGTGTGGGAGGATTTATCGGAGTTCCTGCCATGATATACGTTTTCGGACTACCTACCACAGTTGCGGCGGGAACCGAATTGTTTCTGGCTATGATGATGGGGGCTTTTCTGGCATGCAACTATGTCTATTTGGGCTATGTAGACCTTCGCTTGACTTTATTGCTTTACGCGGGATCGCTGATCGGGATTAACATCGGTGTATATGGCACCAAAGTGGTCAAAGAGTTGTATATTCGTCTTGTGACCGGCGTTGTGATTCTCCTTTGTGTTGTGAGCCGTGGTGTAGCAATACCAATGTATCTCAGGCAATTGGGATGGATGGAAATGGATGAAGGCTGGGATGTTTACTTTAACCAGGCGAGCAAGATTATGTTGTTTTTAGCCGGTTTATCCGGCGTTGGAGTGATTCTCTATAATGTGTTTATTGCGTACCGGCTGCGGCGCCGTATGCGAGCCGAACTTGAAACTACAGGTTCTCTGATTCCGGAAACGGAAAAAGGAGTGACGTAACCTATAAATTGGCAGTGGAAGCCCGTATTAGTGGTCAATAAGGAAAAGTATGTATTATGACAGAAAAACCAAAAACGAGTGTGTTAGTGATCGATGATGAAACCATCGTTTGCAAACGCCTGAAATCCGCCCTCGAAAAAGAGGGATATGAGGTCGAAGTCTTTGAGGAAGGCCAGTCAGCAATCAACCGGTACCATGAAAAACATTTCGATATTGTTGTTTCCGATATTCGTATGGTTGGCATGGATGGCCTCGAAGTTCTGGAGCAGGTTCAATCCGCCTCAAATAAAACGAAGGTGATTTTGATTACAGGATATGCAACTGTGGAAATTGCCCGGGCGGCATTAGCCAAAGGGGCTTTTGATTGTATTGCCAAACCGTTTAAACCCAACGAATTGCGGGCTGTGATTGACAAGGCCGCAAAAGCCCTTGAGTCTTCATGACGATTTATGTCTTATATCAATAGAGAAGAGGTGGGCTATGTCTGTTATTACCATTTCCTATGGTTCTAGTACAGTCCGAAACAATATCGCTGAACAAGTAGCCGAGAGTTTGGGATATACCCACGTTGGCCGGGAGGTTTTGAAACATGCTTCCCAAACTTACGATATCCCTGAATCCAAACTCTCTCATGCGATACATCACGGGCCTTCATTTTTTGGCATGTCGGAAACGAAAAGAAAACAGTACATTGCGTATATCCTGGCGGCAGGAGCACATTATCTTCTTCAGGATAATATTGTGTATCATGGACCGGGAGGACACGTGCTTGCTCAAGGGATCGCCCACATCTTAAAAGTTCAAATATTTTCATCTTTAGAAAGCAGAATCCAATTTCTTATGGAAAACAATAATATTCCCTACGAGAAGGCGGAACAAATTGTGAGCAATGATGAAAAAAGCCGAAAAAAGTGGTCCAAAATGGCTTTTGGTATTGATGATTTCGATTCAAAACTTTATGACCTTTCCATCGATATCAACCAAATCGGAGTTGATGAATCGGTTAAAAAGATTGCGGCCACTGGACAAGACAAAAAGTATCAGCCTATGACTTATTCCATGCAAAGTTTGAAAAATAGAGAATGTGCATACCGCATTAAATCACTGCTCATCGATCTTGATCCGGATATAAAAATTCACTGCAGAGCGGGGCAGGTTGTAGTCGAGGCAAAGGCTCAAAAACGGAAAATGGAAAAAAATAAAGAACTCATCAAGCAACGTTTGGAAGGATTACCCGTAGTCGAACAGTTTGAAATACAAATGAGAGAAGATTTTTTTGAACGTATGGCCGTTTCAATGAGGTAAACAGAAAATTCAAGATATGATTGAAATCCAAATGGATAGCGATTTCTGGTTTTGAATAAGGAGTTAGAATGAGTAAACCGCTGAGCATTTTGTTGTTGGATGATGAGCCGATTGTGGGGAAACGTTTGAAGCCGGCTCTTACAAAACATGGATATGAAGTCGAGATATTTGATACCCCCACCGATGCGGTCAAAAGGATTGAGGAAAAGGAGTTTGAAATCGTGGTGACAGATATTTACATGGATGAAATGGATGGCTTTCAAATTCTTGAACGGGTGCTGGAAAAATACCCGCGTACGAAAGTCATCGTCATTACCGGTTATGCCATGATGGAAATGGCGCGGAAAGCCATGGCGCAAGGCGCATTCGACTTTATTGCGAAGCCCTTCAAACCGGATGAGCTAAGAGAAGTGGTTTTAAAAGCAGCGAATACCTTCGCCTCGGAGACAAGATACTCAGAAGAGTAACAATTATGAGCGAAAAGGATTCCGGTCATACTGGCGGTTATGAGACCGAAGATTCTACATTTTCCTCTTTCGGTGCAAACCATCATCAAAAATTTGATGAATTAACCCGCAAAGCCTTCGTCGAACGCCCAAAATTCAGTATTCGTATGCAAATCTATTTTAGCTTAATCTTCTCCTTCCTTGTGATTCTAGGAATAGCAATCGCCCAGCTGACTACTGTCCATATGATGGGCAAAAAAATTTATTTCTTGGAAGTGGCCAATAATTACCTTTTCGAAATCCAGCAGGCGCGCCGATTTGAAAAAAATTTCTTTCTTTATGGAACGAATCTGACCGATGCCATCGACAGTGTTCATCGGGCCAAAACTATTCTCGAAGAAGAATCCGAGCAATTAAAGGAAGTGGTAGGAGAAGATGCTTTCGGAGTTTTTTTACCTCATCTGAATCAGTATGCCGAACTCTTGGAAAACCTGGCATTGCAAGAAAAAAATCCTTCTTCTGGCAATTCAGTGGACAGCCAACATGACTCGGAGTTGGAAGTCCGTAAGCATGGTCAAGAAATGGTTTCTTTTGCGCAAGAATTAAAACAAAAAGAAAAAAATGCGCTGCAAAAGATGATCCATTTGTCGAGAAATGTTCATTCCTATTCTTTGCTTTTCCTTTTTCTGGTGATTCTATTCAATACCTATCTTTTAAGCCGCAGAATTTTGGCTCCCATAAACCGTTATGTTCGGTATACTCAGTTGATCGCCTCCGGTGAATATTCTCAAATCAAACCCGCCCGTTCCTATCGCGATGAGTTTTCGGATCTGGCACTGGCCATTAATCTTATGATTAATGAACTGAAGCTACATCAGGATATCTTAATCCAATCCCACAAACTCAAAGCAGTTGGAACGCTCACGGCGGGTGTGGCTCATGAATTGAACAATCCCATCAACAATATCACGCTCACTGCTCATATGTTGAAGGAAGATTATGATTTCCTCTCAAATGAAGAAAAACTGGAAATGATAACCGATGTGATCAATGAAACGGATAGAAGCAAGAAAATCGTTACCAACCTATTAGACTTCGCCCGTGAG
>CAZXSQ010000199.1:5148-11637 GCA_964643335.1 uncultured bacterium | reverse complement strand
GTTGGCACGATGCCAGCGATCTTCGCAAATGGGTCGGCGCAACGATTTATGGCATGATCGGTTTAGCGAAAACCCTTGAATTAAGACCAGACCAGAACCGGGACGCCATTATCGAAGAATTGTTATGGGGTAACCAGTATTTCCTTAAAATGCAGGAACCTGATGGTTATATCATGAATTATGTTGGTGGAGACGTAAAAAAACACTCCGACAGTAATCGGTGGACAGATAACGAAATAGGACCCGAAGGTGGCGAACTAAGATTTGTGAAACCGAATGCGGGTGAATCCAATGCCGATATGTTAATCTTTGGAACCAACGATGATAGAGTGATCCGTACGGATCCGGTGGAACTGAAGGGGCAATATCATTTCATCGTCGCGGAAGCAATCATGAGCCGAATCATGAAGTCGGTGGAAAGCCAATATGCGGATCAATGCCTGAGCGCCGCCATACGATGCTACAAGTGGTGTGATAAAGAAGCCAGCAAGAAAAATCCGGGTGTCATCGGTGCCTCCATGCATGCCGCAATCGAATTATATAAAACAACTCAGAACCGAGAATATAAGGAATTTGCCATCGAACAGGCGGATACTTTAAGGAAATTGCAGGCAAAAAATAGCGAGGGCATCGTTAGTGGCTTTTATTTTAACTCCGCTTCCAGTTCCGAACTCTACAAAAATATCTGGAACGGGTGTGAAGAACTTATTACGCTTTGCAACATGGTCAAAATGTTTCCTTCAGAAAATGATGTTCCTACCTGGAAGAAAATGATATTGGGATACACACAGGATTACCTTCTTTTTATTGCCCAAAAGAATAACTTTGGCATTGTTCCATTCGGTTTATTCACAAAAGAAGATCCTGGAGGAAATAGAAAATCAGGAGACTATTGGTACCGTTATTTCATGCGGCCGGAACGCAGTTGGTGGGTAGGGATCAATGCAAACCTGGCTTCTTCCGGTATTGGACTGCTAAAAGCTTCCGAGGTATTGGACGATGCGGAACTGAAAAGATATGCCCAGAAACAACTCGACTGGATCATGGGTGTAAATCCTTTTAACAGTTCGACCATTGTAGGCGTGGGGTACAATCATCCCAAACATTTTCCTGGAAGCACCTTTATCCCACGAACTCCGGTATTGCCCGGGGCTGTTTTGAATGGCCTTGGTGGAGATCATGACGATCAACCGGTTATCGGAAATGGTAACTGGCAGATCTCGGAATACTGGACACCGATGGTTGCATATACCCTATGGCTAATGGCTGAATTATCTGAATAATACTAATCCGGATACAGATACGAATCCAGTTCGGCGGCTTTTAAAGCAGCTCATTTATCTGGAATTTTTAGAATTTGTTTATTGTTATCAAATCAACGTATAGAGGCGCTCCCGTGTTCACTATTCTAATTCGTCTACTGTCCCGACCCGTAGATTAGTGGCTGGAATTGAGGCCTCGGAGAGGATGAAATGAAATGAAAACACTTATAAGATGCACTTATGTTTTATTGGGTCTCGTTGCTATCTTGTCTCTCGCTTCTGCTGGAGAGACACTGTTCACATCGGGACCCCAGGAATTTGATGGACAAAGGTATTACTGGCTTGCTGAATGGAAACTGGAAGTGACCATTCCTAATGACGTTGCACCAAACGACCGTTTCGAGATTCTCTTTGGTTCTAAAGGTCCACACAAACGTACGCTTTTCTTCGAATACGATGGTAAGAAAGGCTCAATCGCAGAGGTTAAAGCAAAATCCTTTGAGTGGATAGAAATTCCCCTTGGCTATCTATCACGTGGCAAAAAGGTAGTGCTTTTCGGAAAAGGAAATGAACAGGGACAAGTCGCGTTTCTGGCGGGTGTACGAATCGCAGGCAAATCAACCTCAGCACCAAAGGTCAAGCCAATTCGGACAGCCTCGGGGCCGGTGCGAAGCGGCGACGGCATGTTGGTCTGGGCGGATGTGGCCGGATTTGAAATGAACGATGCAAACCGAGAACTTTGGAATCCATCGCCTGGGAAACCAAATTGGCATCGTGCCGAACGCTCCTCAAAATATGCGGGAATCGCCCTAACCAAAGTCCAACGCTGGCTCCACGAGCGCTGTCTTCCGGTGCGTGACAAGGAATCCGGACTCTTTCGCCCCACCGGTCCCGAGTGGAACTATCGCGATACAGCAGCGGACTGTTTTCCATTCTATGTCTGGGCTGCATACTACACTGACGAGGAAATCCTTGACACTGTGATGGTTGACACACTGAAAGCGGAACAGCAGTTCTGTAATCATCTGGATCGTCTACCGGTTCCATACGACATGGACAAGGGGCAGAAAAATGTCATTCCTCTGGATAGAATGATCTTTGGTGCGAGTGAATACGCCAAAGATGGACTAATCCCGATTGTCGAAATCACGGGGAAAGAATCTCCTTGGTTTGACCGTATGCAAGGATTGGTCGACGATATCTTCAAGCACGCTCCTATCAACACACCTTTCGGCATGATCCCTTCGAAGAATATCGAGGTTAACGGAGAATTGTTGCAGATACTTCCACGGTTATACCGCATGACCGGTGAGCAGAAGTATCTTGATTGGGCACACCGGCTGGCCGACTATTACCTAATCCCCCGTGGTTTTGTTCCGTCCAAACTCTCTGATCACGGTTGTGAGATCATCGGTGGGTTGGGTTTGCTTTTTGCCGTTGATCGGACAGCATGCCGGGAAAAATACGAGCAATATCTGCCGCACATGCAAACCATGTTTGATGAAATTCTGCGGCGTGGAACAAACTCGGATGGAATCATCATTGGCAATCTACAAGCAACCGATGGCCCCCATGACAACGTCATACTTAGAGATGGATGGGGATACGACTTCGTGGGATTTCTAGATTATGACATGGTGACGAGTACCTCACACTATCGCCAAGCGATTCACCGGGCGATGACCAATCTTCTGAAACCTCGCTATGAGAAGTTCGACTGGGACCATAGTTCAAGAGACAACATCGCCGATTCGGTGGAGGGTGGACTTTATCTTTTGTATCGGATTCCCACCCCGGAGGCATTTATCTGGGCTGATCGTGAGATCGCAACTCAGCTGGTTGACCATACGAAACCAGACCGGCTCTGGGACACACACAAGTTAGAAGCCAATACGGTTCGAACGGTCCTGATCCACACAATGCTCCATACACGCAATACGATCGCCCGCCCTTGGCAGCAAGGACTCCAGTTAGGCGCTGCACCGAGTGGTGATGGAATCTGCATTTTTATAAAATCAGACGAACCGTATGAAGGCCGGCTCCAGTTCGATATTCCGAGGCATCGTCTGATCATGGGTTTCCGGCAGGACTGGCCTCGAATGAACGCTGTACCGGAGTGGTTCACTGTGGAGCCGGATGAAGAGCACAAATACCGGGTGGAGGAAATCGACACTAAGAAGACGCAGCTCGTCACAGGCAAGTTGCTCAGCGAGGGATTACCTATTCATTTGTCGGCCGGCAAACCACTCCGATTGGTTGTCCAACCCGAATAGCGAGTAATTGCCATAAACATTGTTAAATTCATAACTGAAACATAGATGAATGGCGATCGGAGCATTGAGTATTTCATAAACCGGGTTTACACACAGAATTTTAGGACCATTATGGATACCTATGTATCCTGTTCGATACAAGGAGGTTCGTTATGACATTTTCGAGAATTACATCAATCACATTTTCAGTGATGGGAATCTTTTTTTCATTACTGATCGTTGGATCCAAGTTAGTGGCAGCTACTCCATCGATCATTCCACAGCCTGTTCAATTAACTGTTAATAAGGGGTCGTTTCAGCTACAATCTGACACACAGATTGTAGCTAGAGGTGAAGCCAGGCCAGAAGCACAAAAACTAATCGGTATGCTCGCACCAGCGATGGGCTTTAACCTTACGTGTTGCAGTTCCGCAGATAGACAGAACAACATAATCATTTTATCGGTTGATCCTGGGTTACAAGACAAGTTAAGCGATGAAGGATATTTGCTTAATGTTAAAATAAACCAAATCGAACTTAAAGCTTTTAAACCAGCAGGATTGTTTTACGGCATCCAGACATTACGTCAATTACTTCCATCAGAAATCTACCGCCATGCACCAGTAGAACGAGAGAAGTGGACAGTACCCTGTGTTTCGATCACCGATTACCCACGATTTAAATGGCGCGGTCTGCTAATCGATCCGGCCCGCCATTTTATTCCCAAGTACGACGTCATGCGCTTCATTGACGCTATGGCTCTGCATAAGTTTAATCGGCTGCACATCCACTTCACCGATGGGCAAGGTTGGCGCATCGATATCAAAAGATACCCTTTGCTCACAGAAATTGGTTCACGCTGGCACAATTCTATGGATCAAAAGGAGGACTTGGGTAGAATCTACGGTGGATATTATACTCAAGAGGATATCCGCGAATTGGTCCAGTATGGGGCCGAACGCTACGTTACACTAATTCCCGAAATCGAGATGCCTTTTCACGCCGGTGCTGCAATCACATCCTACCCGAAACTTGGATTCAATCCGGAAAATCTGGCAAAACTACCTATTGACCAGCGCCGAAAAAAGGCTGGCAACCTGGTTGTACCCAGACCGTACACTGTTACTTTTATGAAAAATGTTCTGAACGAAGTTATGCAAATGTTTCCAAGTTCTTACATCCACATCGGAGGAGATGAAGCCCACACCAATAGTTGGGCAACAGTACCTGAGATGCAAAAGCAAATGAAAAATCTCAATCTTGCCGATGTGCATGAGTTGCATAGTTGGTTTATCAAACAGATGGATGCACACTTGACTAAGCACGGCCGGAAGATGGTTGGCTGGGATGAGATTCTTCAAGGAGGTTTAGCTGAAGGGGCAACAGTAATGAGCTGGCGAGGCATGTCAGGTGGAATTGAAGCAGCGAGGTCCGGACATGATGTGCTCATGGCACCGACTTCTCATACATACTTCGATTACAGTCAAGGCCAGACTGAACCCAAAGCATTTGGTGGAAGTGTGATAACACTCGAGAAAGTGTATACATTCGAGCCTATCCCTGGTGAACTTAGTGATGAGCAAGCCAAGCACATTCTTGGAGGGCAGGCACAACTCTGGGGGGAACTAATTTCCGATGAACATCACCGTGAGTATCAAACATATCCTCGCGCTTGTGCTTTAATCGAAACCATCTGGTCATTAAGAGAAAATCGCAATTATGATCAGTTTATGAAACGTCTTAGGTCACACCTTAAACGGCTTGATGCTGCAGGTATCCATTATCGTAAACTCGATTAATTCGATAATACTTTTCAAGTTCCATAATGCCTGAAGGGAATAAATGATGAAAAAAACGGTCATTATCTTCTTTATGACTTACTATGCACTCGTTTTGGGTAAATATCCTTGCGCCTGGGCTTTAGACACTACTCAAGGCTTTGCCTTTTCGGACAAAGTGGTTCTCGCTTACTACTATATTTGGTACCAGGAAGACTATTGGCTGAAGCCATCCAGTGAGGGCGGCCGCAAGGAAGGGTTGGAAGGTTTGCATCCGCTGGTTGGCGCTTACAATTCATGGGACCCTGCCATTATTGAAAAGCACATGCAGCAGATGAACCGCGCCCGGATCGATGCGTTGGCCGTTTCTTGGTGGTATGACACTAAACCAAATGGACCGAACAGTATCCTGGACACGATTTACAATAAAGCCATTGCACATAATCTGAAAATAACGATTGATTACGAACACGGACGATTTCCAATGGAAGAGGTGTACCACGACCTGTTTTATTTCCTGAATCGGTATAAAAACCATCCTGCCATGTTGAAAGTGGATGGGCGCCCAGTCGTCATGATCTGGACGGCGTGGGGACATACTCCGGCTGAATGGCGTGCATTGTTCGACAAACTGGAGCAAGCTGGTATCAGCGCGTTTCCCATCATGTCCGGAAGCTACCAAAATGGTGAGGGGAAAAAATATCTAGGACCGTTTCGCTCATTGGAGGAATACACGCTGGTGGATATTGAGGATTGTCTATTAGCGGATTTCATGAAAACCATGCGTGCTCACATCGACGATTATAACGATACGCAGGGTTTCAAAAATGGCCTGCCTGCGCAGCATCATGCCACGATTTCACCCGGCTATGACGAAACCTTAAATCCTGTACGCAAGAGTAAAAATGGCGGATTCAATGGTGCGGGCTGGAAAGATCGTACCAAGTTCGGTGTGAATTACCCAGATGATCCTGAAGGCAGCTACTACCGGGGTACTTTTGAAGCGGCAATGGATTCCAATCCCGATTGGTTACACATCTCTACATTCAATGAATTGTACGAGTTCAGCCATGTTGAGGCGACATTTGAGCATGGATACACCTATATCGATTTAACGGCTGAATTCGTACGAGAATTCAAAGCACAGTAAAACTAAATGTATAAAGTTTTGTCCTTTGAATATCAA
This sequence comes from uncultured bacterium, assembly GCA_964643335.1. GTDB lineage: Bacteria > Hinthialibacterota > Hinthialibacteria > Hinthialibacterales > Hinthialibacteraceae > CAZXSQ01. Next base: position 5,159 of record CAZXSQ010000199.1, on the reverse strand, counting down.
ATTCAATTTGA
>CAZXSQ010000199.1:0-5138 GCA_964643335.1 uncultured bacterium | reverse complement strand
AATGCCGCCAGTGTTGATTTTTCTATTTAAACATACAAGTATTGTTTTAAGATAATTCTCGCGTTTTTGTCGTTGATTGACACGCCTGGCCAGTAAAAGGAATTGGTTACTTCTTGAATCAACTTCTGCATCCGGCCAGGAGTTATTCAGGATGCGATGTTGAGTCCAATCTTTTCAGCCGAATGTCTTTGAATTCAACTCGCATACCTTTATCGTGAATCTGCAGGCCAATCGCACCGTGATCCAATCTTCCCCTCTCTGCCTGGTCGGTAAACTCGGAAGCGAGTTTGCCATTAATAAAGAATTGAAAGTGTTGTCTACGAGCAATGATTCGTACATCGTTCCATTGATGCTTATGGATATCGTCTGTAGTGAGTGCATCAAGGATTGGGCTGGAATGCGTACTGCCATCCTCATCAATAACCAACCGCGTACCGCGTGGGCAGGGATACTCTTCACGCCTGGCAAAATGGAAATCCCATGCGCCTAGGATGTGAGGACCAATGCCAACATGGCCAAGGTCAGCATGATACCCTTCAAAAGGCCGTTTGCCTGTAACATCGGGTTGGCTGCGAATCTCGACTCCTGTGTTTCCTTCGCTTGGCAGACGATACTGAAGTCGCAGTTCGAAGTCTGTAAGATGCTTATCCTTCCAGACAAGATAGGTAAGCCGGTCGGCGCTACCAAGGCCGACGATCACACCATCTTGAACTGACCAATCCGACATACTCCCTTTTGGAACCGAATGCCAACCATTGAGTGTTTCGCCATCAAATATGAAAACGAAATCATCGTTTTTTACGAGAGCCGGAATAGATGATTTATTCGGTGTGTACTCTTGAGTGCCAGACGGTTTCACTGTAATGAAGACCATGGCTAAAAACAGAACACCGCATACGGTCCAATGACTTTTTTCATACAATCGAGGACTCAACATTCTTCCATCTCCTTTAAATCAAGCGCGCTACGTGAATCCGCATAAGAACGATGTGTTAAGTATTTATATACGAAACCACAGTAGATGTTTTGAATTAGGCATTATGTCATTTGTGTTTTGGACTTCATGGATTAATTCTTACTCGACTCCCTTTGTGCCAAAACAGATCACACGACCATCCTTCAAACTCATGTACAGCCTTTCATTAGCAGCGATCAGACCATCATACACAGGCAAGGTATTCAACTTCGCGACCTCAGTGAGTTTCTGACCATCATCACAGGAGAAGGACCACAAGAGTGAACCCATTCGTCCTTCAAACGCTGCCAAAGGATCCTTTTCCGGAATCACATCCGGTGGACCGGCGACAAAGAGTTTGTCACTTGCTGCCACCATGGCTCTAACGCGGACGGGGATAAAATTAGACCATCTGTCTTCATTTTTATCATGGCCGCGGGCATATAACCGATAGCCCTTTTCACCCGGGAAGAATCCTCGTCGCACGCGAACTCTATCATAGAAAACGTGAACACCATAAAGTCGATCATTATCGAATGAGAGAATCTGACCGTAAGTGGAAACCCGACCCATTTGCCGGTCCCAGCCGGGCCAGCGTGCGCTGTATGTCCAGTAAGTTCCCTCATTATAGGAATCGTCGAGAAAACCACGGGTGGCAATCAATCGCTTTGCTTTAGATTCCCGTTCAGGCGCTGGCGGATAGATGCGAAAGCCTCCTCCCTCTCTTTTCATTTGCTGCATTGGAGTTGGAAATCGTTTCAAATCACTGCGAAAGCGCTCTTGATGCAAAAAGAGATCCGCACCGTCGCTCACCAGGATGTCAGATTTTGCGCCGTCCATGTAACCTGCGCCACCTTGATCTTTATACGGATTCGGACGCGGTCCACTCAAGCGGCTTTGGTGAATCAGCTCACCTGTCCACGGATCCAAGGCATACACGTAGATTCCTCCATTCAGGTAGGTCGATCGGCCGGCAGTGAAATAAACCAAAGGCCGTTTCGGCTTCGCTGTTACGTCTTCCTGTACTAGAAGGCTGCCATGAACCGGCCAAGCAGATTCCACTTGCCCAAACGCGCCTATCCTCCGTTTGTAAGGAGCCGCTAAGAATTTCCAAATCTCAGCGCCATCGGAAATATCGAGACAATAAACCCAACCTTCAGCCGATCCGAACAAAACGAGCGAACCGTAAATCGCCGGAGGCGAATCAATTCGAGCACCGGCTGTATAATGCCAGATTTTGCCGCCGGTTTGCGTATCCAACGCATGAAGAGTGTGCGCGTCTTTTTCAGCAACCAACAATGTCCGATCAGCAACCACTGGGGGGGTGATTGGGCACATCAAAGTCACTTCCCACTGTTTTTTCGGATGAGGGGGCAGAGTGGTATTGACACTGCCGCTGCGGCGAGAATCATGACGATACATGGGCCAGTTCTGGGAGTTTTTCCATTTTGAAGAGATATCTTTAATATGTCCGTATTTGGGGCCTTTTATCAAACGGGATTGGGTCTCGATCTTATTCGAGGATTGGCCTTCCGATTCCGGCTTTGCCTTGAGTGCATTAAAATTGGACAGGAGCACACCTTGATAGCAGACACACTGATGCGGGGCCATGTAGAGCATACCATTCGCGGGCATCACTCCATACGTACACGGAGCGCGCAGCCAATCGTGCCGCATATGATCATTGCCCTGAAGATCCAGAAATTCCACACCACGTTTGGGCAAGAGCAAAAAGCGTTCGGTAGCTTTAGAGCGATAGCACCGGTAATGGTGGCCAGGACTGGTCAGTTTGGGAACAGAAACCTTACGCTTTACCTCTCCAGTAAGAAGATCGTAACCGAGCCGCTGTGTGGTTGTATCCCGCCAATGGCAAGGTAAGTTTTCTTGGTTATCCACACCGAGCCAAACTAGCTCATCGATAACAAATATATCTTGAGCATTCCCGCTAGGACCTCTGTATGGAGAACTGGACCAGAGTTTTTTTCCCGTTTCTGCTGAAAACGCATGGGCTTGATGATAGCGAATGGTTTGATAATCTCTCTTTTCTTTTTCCTGTGCGATAGGTCCATATGCAAAAAGTACAACCTCATCTTGCGCCACTAGGGTACCGTGTTGACCCTTTCCTTGGACAGGTTCACTGTCCCAGAGGGTATGACCGTTTGCACGATCCAGACACACAACTTTACCATATTTGGCGTAATAAACATGATCCCGGCTGATTGCTAAGGTAAGTGGGGTCATCCTATCCGGTACACTTTGCCAGAGAATTTGATGGTTCTGTAAATTGACGGCCATGATTCTGCCGGTGTTTTGACTAAGTCTAAAATCCTTTCCATCGTTATTATCAGGACGATCCGTTTCTCTAACGCAGAGAATCAGCCTATCAGAATCCAATAAAATTTCATCTGTGCCATGGGTTCCTTCGATGGTGTAAAGCCGGTCACCAGTTGCCGCATCAAGCACACTGACCGGTGCCTCATATCCGAGAGTCACAAACAACTTTTCACCAGCAGCGGCCAAACGACGCGTTGTTGTTCGCGGCAGTTGGCGCAGCATCCTTGCACGTTCTCTTGGATTATCCCAGCGAGACTCATCGTGCCATTGACGCCATCCCCAATCAGGCATGTGAATCTTCCAAAGTGGCATACCATTGAATCCGTCCCGGGCAATGAGTGACCACTGAGAGGGAAAGCGTTTTTCAGGCTGGCCAAGTGGTCCTTCATCCCAAATATAAAAAATACGCCCTTTTGCTGATACCATGGCAGCCATACTCGAATTAATCTCATGGCTGCGCGCATAGGCCGGACCGCATACCCATTGCATCTGCTGCGGTGGTCCCACAGCCTTGTCACGGGAGACCGCGTTATTATTTGGTCCATGCAAATAATGCGGCCACTCATCAATTTCTAGCGGCCACGGTTTAACTTTTTTTATCCAATTGCCGTCTCGTTTGATCAAGGCCACCCCATTCGGTGCCAAGACACGGAGCATCTCGTCTAATTCAACCTTGCTCGACTCCTGCGTGACAATCAAATTCACCAGATTATCAGCATAAGGCAGGTAGCCGCCATCCCATTGACTCACAGACACCCGTCCATATTGTCCTGAAGAGCGAATGGTTTCACGTACCGTCCTGACCTTTTCGACATCAACCTCCAATCCCTGAACGGCACAACATGCTTTCTGTCCCAATGCATTAGTAAGTTTGCCGTCACCAATTCCAAGCTGGATAACCAGTCCGCCATGAATACCGCTTAATTGAAAGATTTCTTGAGCCTGCTGTTGAGCCGGCTGGGATTGAACAGTACCAGGTGTCACAGTCAGTAGGATTAAAGCAATGAATATGACATAACGCATTGTCGTTCCTCCTTGGTGTTCGTCAGAATACTTATCTGCATATTATCATCATTCCCTCACAAATAGGACTCCCTTATTGACATTTTGGACGAAGTCATGAGACAATCGTTTGAGAATTAAATAAACAAATTCAATTGCACTCTTTAAATAGATGATTCCTAATAAAAAAAAGCAAGGAGGAACTTTCATGTATCGATTCACACTAATTCTCGCTATTGTGATCGCCGTATGCGTTCCCTGCCGTGTAAATTCCCAGTCAACTCCGTTACATGCGAGTGATATAGTACAACAGTCAGGAATCAAAGGTGGTCTGATAGTACACGCAGGTTGTGGTGACGCAGCTTGGACAGCCGGTTTGCTTATAAATAATCGTTATGTTGTTCAAGGTCTTGAGGCGGACCCGGAACTTGTCCGGATCGCACAGAAACGGCTCTTAACGAATGGCAAACTCGGTCTGATAACCGTTCAATCGTGGAGTGGTGAGACACTTCCTTACGCCGATAATTTGGTCAATCTATTGATCATCGAAAACGGTTTGGGATTGGCAGAAAAAGAAATCTTAAGAGTTTTAGCGCCTGGGGGTGTGGGATATTTCAATAAGCGGAGCGGTTTTGAGAAGATTTCAAAGCCATGGCCTGAAGAAATAGACGAGTGGACTCATTTCCTACACGGGCCTGACAACAACGCTGTTGCCAATGATGAACAGATCGCTCCCCCACATCATTTACAATGGAACGCAGGTCCGCAATGGGCGCGCAGCCACGATCAGCTAGCCAGCATCAGCGCCGTTGTCTCAGCGAATGGTAGAATCTTTTACATTGTGGAC
>CAZXSQ010000198.1:0-11649 GCA_964643335.1 uncultured bacterium | reverse complement strand
CCCTACCATATGTAGGGTTAGACCTATGTGTCTAACCTGTTATGAGACAATCCCATCTTTTGCCCTTACATAAATGGAGCGTGTACATCCTATCCGCATTTATGCGTAAAAATCTATTTTTCTCGCATCTCTTCGATCTGTGCGAGAATATAGTCTGACATGTTTGATATAGATTCACGAATTTCTTTCGCACGCGGGCTTCTTAAGAAATAAGCCCGCCATTCAGCTTCCTGAATATGGGTTGCTGCCTGTTTCAAAAGCGATAAGTTACCCTCCAAAATAGCCAGTTTCGCTTCGGCTCTCGCCAGTGTGTCGAGATAGGCAAAGTTCATATCGTCCTTTGAAACAGCGAATTTGGCTTTTTCCAGCGCTTCCAGGTATTTTCTTCGTTTCTCTTCATAATTCTTGGTTAAATCGGCGGATAAAACCTGAGCCATTGCACTGATATTACAGAAGTAATCCTTATATTGCACTTCACTATTCAGTTGAACGCTTTTTATTAAGTAATCTTTACATTCTTCCAACAACTCGAGGCGTTCTCCTGAAGTCTCCTGCTGCTGCGCTTGATACAAAATGTAATCCGCCCATACAATACATAGCAGCCAGTCTTCATTCGCTGCTTGATTTATCCCTTCCGGAATTTCACGAATAGCCCTTTGGCGAAGTGCCCGTTCAATGATTTTTTCAACCCGGCGGTCTTCGCGTTCTTTTTCGGAATCCCTTCTTTCAACTAGAGCGTACTGAATAGTTTGAGATTCAAACCGAACTGATTCTTCCAGCAGGAAATAACAGAAAATCACCAGGCAGATGCCCCCTAGCAGGGGTAACAACTTTTTCCACGATAATGGGACTGAGCCGACGCTCTTTTGCGACGCTCTCCATGAGATTTCTTTCAAAATTTTGGTCACCGCTAATGTATAGGCAAAAATATTGATTACAACCGAAACAAACCACCCCGCCACACGGTAAATTCCTTGTTCATGACCAATGATGAACGGAAAGGCAATAAAAAGAAAACCATAAATAAACAGCAAAAAATAAATTGTTCGGTATGAATGAAGCGTCTCTCTCCGGCGAAGGCAAAACCAGCATGAAACGAAAAGGGAAATGGTAATTGTAAAGCCCAGAATCATCAGTAGTCCGTACCAAAAGAAGGACACCGGAATTTGATTAAGCGTGGATAAACTTTTGGTTTGTGCGGTGAGCAAATCCAGCCGGGAAAACGAATAAGAAAAAAGGACGGCAAAGGCGATTCCTGCGGCGATGAAATTAGGCAATCCTTTGATGCAATGCCAACTAAGACGGGATACAGGGATTTTCCCAGAGAAAGGTAGCAGAAACAGGTGATTTCTCTGCGTCTGAAATGCAACGAAAATAGCCGCCGCCAGGAAAGACAAAGGTCCCACTAGAAATATTCGAGTCAGTTCACTTACAATTTCCTGGTAAGTTAAATGCCTGGACAGAACTGTTTCAGGTAGAATAAAAGCCAGGTTCTCCAATCCCATCAAAGCGCCGAAGAATATGGCGAACAGAAAGCCTATCGATAGATGATCCGTATAATCGGCTGGATTCATCCATTGGGCAAAATGAGCATAAAAACTCTGTACCGTCCGTTCAAGGAATCCCCGTCCGTGAACATTGAAAAACGTTTCCGTTGGTATATATGCGCGTAATCGTCCCCAAATCGGAGCCGGTTCAGTCTTGAAACTGCTGAGATGCCGGCGGGCGGCGCCAATCGCCGTAACCACGTTTGGACAAAGAGTCGGATTCTGCAAAGGTTGTTCCACGCAGAGAGATTGATAGAAACTCCGCGCGGCTTTGAGCGGCATGGTGTCATCCCTTACTTCGGCGTTATAACCTAAAACACACATGCCCAGATCATGCAGTCCGGATGCGAACCCCGCCGAATAACGTCCGCGGCTGGAAGAACTGCAGGCGTTTAAAAAGAGGACTGAAGGCATATGTTGCCCCGACTCCCGTACGGAAAGAAAAAGCCGGCGCATTTTCTCCACCGGAATATAATTGATAGTCCCATTCTCGTCTTCAAAACACAGGCAGGGTTCATCGTCATAAATCACCCCATGACCAACATAATGAATCAGATGAAATTGCTCTCCGCGAGGAGATACAAGCATTTTTTCCAGATCGCCAAAAGTCTTGATCCCTTCATAAATCTCTGGATGATTTCTTGGTCCCACCCGAACGAGCCCGTGAGTTTGTTTCTCCAGCCGATGTAACGATTTTATTTCTTCCGCTCCCTGCGGCAGAGGTTCCAGGCCTACTGAATGACTATGTTCCATATCTGCGAAGACGAATGGAGAAACCAGTAGAATCCCCCAAGATGAGACATCAATTATCCGGGACAGGGTAGGAAATACCTCCCGTGAATGCGATCGGACAATTTGCAGTGAATACCGCTGGACAATAAACTCTTCCCCGTCATGAATGAGTTCCCACGGCAAATCTTCCAGCGCCAGGCAAAATTCACGATTGTCGGATGAAGGAGGCGGAAACCGGAGAGATAAAATACGAATCGAGTTATCCTCTTTGAGGTTGGCGAATGTTCGTATCAGCGAGGTCTGTGCTTCCTTTCCCAAAAGGTCATATAAAACCTGCCCCGCTTCAATTGTTCCGGACGCAAGGTTGGTAATCCCTTCATTTTCATGTGCACCGTTGGATATGCGGATCGGGAGCTCTCCTGCCGCAGAAAATCGGCGAGTTGGCCATGGCAAATGCAGCTCGGTATGCCGCCCGGTTTGATAATAGAAATTCGTGACCAGTTTCCCCGCTTTGACCTGCGGCTCACCAAAACTCCACCAGAGTCTATGGACTGTCGTGTCTCTCATTGCCCCGCTAACCTGAAAAAACGAAACTACTTAGCGTATTCTTATGTGTAAACCCATTAAACAATAATAATCCACTTTTCGCTATACATAGGCAAGATTATTTTTTAAGTAGCTCAGGCGTCCCGCCTGAAATGCCCCGGTGGCGTAGGCGTCTCGCCTGCGAAAACCTCCCGCCTGGATCTATAGTCCCCTCCTCCAAGATTAATGTATAATGTTATTAGTCAGGATAAAAATCACTACGATAATATGGGTGAAGGCAAAAAGAGAGCAAAATCCTCGCTGGAAAGGATAGGAAAAATGAAAAAATCAATTCAAGTCTTCGCTTTATTATATATTTTCGCTTTAATTCCCCAAGTTTCGATTGGAGTGGCCACTGCCCCGGCTCAGGAAGAAATCACTCTGCGGGTGGCCCGCTTATCTTACTTTGACGGCCCGGTGTCGATTCAGCGTACCAAGGATGAAGATTGGATCGACGCCATGATCAATACTCCACTGATGGCGGGAGACAAGGTTTACGCCGGAATTGGTGGACGGGCTGAAATTCAGTTGGAAGATGGCGTTGTTGTCCGTCTTGGGGAAGACAGTTTTATTGACATTTTGACATTGGATGACAAACTCGGTCAGATCCAAGTAGTCAAAGGAACCGTGGCTGTTCATGCACCGGATGTCGATTATGACAGGCCCCCGCTGGAAATTAAATCTCTGTATTTCTCGGCCACAGTGCTCGATCCTGTCAACGTCAGATTTAATGTTCAAGAAAATGGCCCGGCTGAGATACCGGTTCACCGTGGCATGGTAAGAATTTACCGTGATGAGGAAAGTCACTTCCGGATTAAACGCGGTGAAAAACTTATTGTCGAGCATCCCGATCCCGATACGTATGTAACATTACCGGCTGATCCGCCGGATGATTTTGATCGTTGGTGCGACCTGCGGGATGCCATGCTTTCCACCAGTGTCAGCGAAAGGTATGTTTCAAACCGTGTTTCCGGATACCAGGACCTTGATCGTTACGGGGAATGGACCAAAGTTCCTAATTATGGCCGAGTCTGGAGACCGACGGTGGTCGTTGATGATTGGGCACCTTATCGGCACGGACGTTGGGTTTATGTGGAACCCTACCGCTGGACTTGGGTCTCTTACGAGCCGTGGGGATGGGTTCCGTACCATTATGGCCGCTGGGTTCATGTGGATCGTTACGATTGGTGCTGGGTGCCCACTGATGTGGTTCACGTTGTTCATCGCCGCCCGGTCTGGTATCCTGCTCTGGTTTCATTCACTTACGCGAGCCATGGTGATTATTTCAGTTTCTCCATCGGGGGCGGATATTATGACGGTCCTTGTGTCGGATGGTTCCCGCTTGGACCCGCCGATCCATTTTATCCGTGGTATCACAGGCGGTCGGTTTATGTGCATCCGGTCACTCATGCACCACTGTATGATTTTAGTGAGACTACGGTTGTCAACAACACAACCGTCAATAATATCACGAATATCACCAATATTAACAATTATCAGAATAGTGACGCTCCGCACGCCGTAACCGTCATGCCGCGCCGGGACTTCGAACAGGGACAGCATGAACGCCGAGCCGCCGCCAGTTTGACCTCCGCCAATCCTGATAATGTGGTAACAGGTCAAGAGGCTGTATCGCAGCTGCCGGCCAGGCGTCCCAAACGATCGGTTGATAGAAAGCAGGAAATCAACGTCCCCAGTGGCGCTTCCACAATCGCCGATGCGAATGGAACGAAACAGACTAACTCCGTCACTACTGAAGCCAAGCGAAACACGTTGGCCAATCGCTCGGATGCAAAAAGCAAACCGAGAAAATCGGCAATGGCTTCATCGGCAGTACAACGCGAGGACAAACGCGTTCGGTCGACCAAGTCGCGCCGTGGTGATGCCCCCATTGCAGCCAAATCGACAACCGAGCCGAAACGTTCCGGGTTGAGCGCCAAAACTAAAGCACCCAGAAAAGCCAATACGCTTTCTCCTGCCAAGGTTGACACTGGGAAAACGAGTGAACCTAGACGTGGTAAAACTTCGTATAATTCAAGTAGACCGTCAACATCGGCAAAACGATCGATTAGTGATATTAGCCGAAAAAATAGCCGTTCGTCTCCATTAGAAAGCAGGAGCGGTAGGAGCACAAGCCCAAAAAGATCGGCGCAATACAACAGCAAAAGCCGAACGCCTTCGGTAGAACGAAGGAATATCAGTTCACCGAAAAGAGAAACCAGGAATACTTCTGAGTCACGTTCAAGATATTCCTATCCGAAAAAGTCCTACCGGACAAAAAGCAATACAGTTGTAACGCCAAACAAACGTTCTTACAATCTTCCGTCTGCGAAACGGAAATCCGGATATTCCGCTCCTCGGAACTACAATTCGAGAAGTTCTGTATCGTCTCAAAACAAAAGCAAGTCTTATGAACCGAGAAGAAATACGACCATAACTCTGCCAAAACGTTCATCCAAGAGCTCGAATTATGAGCGCAGCCGTGATTATTCAACACCACGGACGTACAATCCGAGAACGTCTTCGAAAAAGTATAATTACAGCGTTCCGAGATCGTCTTCACAACGATCGTCGCTCAGTAAGCAGAGATCCTCTGTTCCGAGACAATCCACTTCACGAAGCCATACATACCGCAGTCCTTCGCGAAGCAATAATTCAAAGAGTATAGGTCCGAATACAAGTTCAAGAAGTTATTCGCGGCCGTCTACGAGGAGTCCACGGAGATCATACTCCAGCGGTCTTTCCTCTAAGAGATCGTATTCAAGCAAGATTAGTCCACGAAGGAGTTCACGGAGTTCGTTCTCCCAAAAGAAAAGTTTTTCATCGCCTTCACGGAGTGATTCGCCGAAAAGATCAAGCCGAAGTTCTTCCTTCTCACCAAGCCGCAAAAGCTACAACAGCAGATCGCCGAAAATGTCCAGTTCTGGCCGTTCTTATAACTTTTCTGCATCGAGAAGAAGTTCGAGTTCTTCCTTTTCAGCTCCTCGATCTTCATCAAGCCTAAAGGGATCACGCTCCTCCGGAAGCCGGTACAGCCCCCGCAGAAAATAATTAATTTCCCAGCAGGGAGGAAGTAACCCTCCCTGCTGAGCATGAACCATTGAATTAAATGATGGATTCAGGAACTACAAAAGGTTTCCGGTAATTTCGGGTGAGCAAGGCGTTGGCTTCAGGATCGTTGGTTATGGATTCGGTATAAGGATCGAATTCAAGCACCCTTCCGGCTTTCACTCCGATTTCGTCTAATTTGATATCGTTATTTTTCAGGTGCTCTTTCATGCGTTCGTAAGTGTCTTTCTGTGGCTCGGTTTTGATCACCATGGGGGTTGGTTCGAATGGTACTTTCTTACCCACGCGATAAGATAAATTTGCCAGATGGCATAATGCCGCTGAATAATGCCCTTCAAGAATATCAGCATTCAGGTCGGATTGCTTGCGGCTCCGGCAGGCGGCGATAAAGTTTCCGAAATGTCCGCCTCCAGGTCCCAAATCGACATCGACATCCGGAATAGGTTCTCCTTTTTCGCTGCCATGCGGATAAAATTTGAAATCGACAACGACGCCTTTTTCAAAATGCATGACCTGCCGGTCCGAACCGTAATAGTCTTTAGTCGGTAATCCACGAACTTCAAAAATCATGGGGGGCTTGCCGTCGCCAAAATCGAAGAAGGTGATCTGGGTATTGGCTGTCTGCCCCTGATCGTTGTATCCAAAACGGCCACCTAAACTGAAAACGCACTTTGGAAGTGTGGCGCCGGGGATCATCCAGCGGGCGATATCCATCTGATGAACGCCCTGATTGCCGATATCACCATTGCCGAAATCCCAGAACCAATGCCAGTTGTAATGCACCAGATTCCTGTTGAACGGCTGTTCCGGTGCGGGTCCCAGCCATAACTCATAAGCGATATGATCGGGAATAGTACCGTTAGGCTTGAATCCTAGGCTGCCGCGCCGCTTATAACATAGTCCTCGCGAAACAACCAGTTTCCCAAAAGTTTCCCGCTTTATGTGCTCCGCCAGTTTCCACCATCCGCTGCTGCTGCGGCTTTGGGTTCCGTGTTGGACGATTCGGTTATATTTTCGTGCCGCTTCAACCGAAACACGGCCTTCATGCACGTTGTGGCTGCATGGTTTTTCAACGTAAACATCTTTACCCGCTTGGCAGGCGTAGATCGTCGACAGTGCATGCCAGTGGTTGGTTGTGGCGATACTTAGCGCGTCTAAATCCTTATCCTCCAGCGCTTTTCTTACATCCTGGTACGCTTTCGGTGTTTTACCGCCGAGGTCCTCCACCTGCTTTTTCCGATTTTCGAATAAACTGGCATCCGGATCGATGACGCTTACTACTTCCACGCCATCCATCCTTTGGAAATTATTGATGTGGCTGCCCCCTCGGCCGTGTATTCCTGTTACCGCAAGGTGAATAGTGTCGTTGGCACCCAATACTTTTGAATTTCTTGTGCCACTGAGAGCGAGAGTGGCTCCTGTGTATAAGGCTGTCTTTTTCAAAAATTTACGGCGGTTGACGTCAGACATTGTCGTCTCCTTTCTTCTTTTATAATGTTTAATTCCTCCCTGAACCAACTCTATATAATTAGATTCAATATTCACCCTATACCAACGAACGGCACTTGTAAACCAAAGTCCAGTGTTTTTATACCCGAAGAAAAATACTCACTTCCGTACAAATCTTATTTGTTATTCAAATTGAACCTAATCCTTGATTATGCAACCGGATTTATGAGAAAATAAGAAAAGAAAATCAACCGAAATTTTTTCTATTCGTTCCGGCAAAAAATATGGATAAATAGAAGAAGGGGGCATCATGAATAATTGCAAAAATATGAATTGCACAAACAATAATTCGTCACGTTGTCCATTAACCATGAACAGGCGAAGTTTCATGATTAAAACCGGCTCTGCTTTAGCCTTATTGCAAGGTTCGTTGATGGATTATGCTTCCTCGATTACAGCATCCGAACAAAGATCGATTGGCAAACCTCGTGTTCGGGCTGTCTTCGTTCGTCCGGATGTCGATGAATACTGGCTGGGCTGGCCAGGGGCAGCGTATGATATCCCCGGACACCAGAAGATGTATACCAAAATCATGAAGGAGTCAGCGAAAAAGCAGGGAATCGACCTGGAAATCCAATGCGAGCCGATTCATGACACCGACACAGTCAACGCTTTTCTTGACAGCGTCAAGAAAGACTCCCCGGATGGTATCTTGATCACGTCCATGAGCTTGAATAAACCCGCCTGGCCGAATATCAACACCATCGCAGAAAATCGCGGCGATATCCCAACAGTTGTATTCAGCCCGATGGGCACTTCGTTTACCGGCCATCTGCAGGGCACCCGTGATATAAAGGGAGTTTTCACCGGTGCTACGCAGGATATAGGCTGGCTGGATTTTGGCCTGCGCATGCTCAAAACGGTTTGGCGGATGAAAAACACGCGGCTGTGCATCGTGAAAGGGGATAAAGTAGAGGATAAAGTACAAGACGTCATCGGTACCACGCTGCATTACATTCCCCGCACCCGCTTTGAAGAAGTATTCAACCAAATGGACACAACCGATGAAATGCGCTTGATTACCGAATATTATCTGAAAGAAGCCCAAAAAGTTGTCGAACCCACACCCGCCGATGTTCTCAATGCTGTCAAAAATTATTTTGTGTCCAAGCGCATTATGGAACAGGAAAAGTGTGACGGCATATCCGTTGACTGTCTTCCGCTAGTAGGAAGCCGAAAAATCTGGCCTCCCTGCATTGCCTGGTCACGCTTGAATGACGAAGGTGTTGTCGGAGCCTGCGAGGCGGATTGGAACGCCGCCATTTCTTACCGGCTCACGAATCTCCTGTTCGACCGACCCGGCTTTATGCAGGACCCTGCACCGGATACAGTCGAAAATACCTTAATGGGAGCACACTGCTCCTGCGCTACCCGTTTGGACGGCTTTTTGAAGCCTCCCGAACCGTTCCTGCTTCGAAGCCACTCCGAATCCAATTTGGGAGTCGCTCCGCAAGTGCTGTGGCGCATAGGGCAGAAAGTTACGATTATGAAATTCCAGGGGCCTGAAAAAATTCTGTTAGGAACCGGAAAAGTTCTCAGCAACATCGAAACACCCCCGGCCGGCGGCTGCCGCACTTCAGTAGAACTCGAATTGGACGATGTTCCCGATGTCCGCGATACAAAAGGGTTCCACCAATTATTCATCTACGGCGATCTAGAAAACTCATTCAAAGCCTACTGCCAATTGGCTGGTATCGAGGTGGTGCATATCTAAAAGCATTATCGCAGTCGGGACGCCTGCGCTGCCTTGTTGGTAAAGCAGACGTCCCGCCTGTATTGACACATGGGAACAGGCGTCCCCTCCTGCGCTGTGAGGCGCTTGCTTTACCTCTGCTTTGCCCCATTTGTTTGTGGTGGGCTAGACTTTGGTTTTAGTTATATTCTACCTTTGAGTGTTTATGTTTCACTTATGATATTGTGTTACCGCAGAGGATTGATTATCGTTTTGAGTCCACCCTACTAAATTTATCTAGCCGCCCACCTATGATTTGCGATAAGTTTAATGAATGCTTAATCGATGAAATTTTTACGGCGACGATTGAAGATTTCTTCTCTTCCACTCGTATAGAAGTAAATGCTATGTGAAAAGGAGAAGCATGATGAAGGGAATGGGTCATCTGTTTTTCTCGCTGTTGGTATTCTTGGGTCTTGGAGGATGTATTGTCGCGGATGTGGTGGAGACCGCGGTTGAGGTGCCGATTGCCATCGTGGAAGGTACTGTTGATACCACGACATCTGTGGTAAGTGCAGTGGCCGATATCCCACCGGATTTCAAGTCTAAGTATACAACAGAGAGGGAATGGACATTGGCAAGAGAGGATATCAGCCTCATTCGCGCGGATACCCGAAACGGCGTCATCGAGGTCAAAGGAGCGGCAACCGATACCATCAAAGTTAAAGCGTGTATTGAGGTTCGTGCCCGCCAAAAGCGAACCGCGGAATGCTATGCCGAGCAGGTAGATGTGAATGATGTACAGAAGAATGGTGAACTGCACCTTTATAAAAGTTACCCTCCCCGCTCATCCAAATATCATTTGACCATCAATTATATCATTGAGACTCCTCATAACATGAATTTGAATCTGCACACTTCCAATGGAAAGATTTATGTTTACGGTATTCATGGTACGGTGGAAACGCAGACCTCCAACGGGAGAATCAAAGCCGAACGACTAACGGGGTCGCTCTAGGCCAAAACCAGTAATGGGAGAATCCACGCCGATTTTGAGAGAATGAACCAGGCAACCCATCTAGCCACCAGCAACGGCCGGATTGAATTGATTGTGAGGAAGGGAGTTGCCCCGATTGATATCCACACATCGAACGGGAGCCTCACGCTCAAATTACATGAATATTTTGGCGGTAAGTTGGATGCGAGAACCTCGAACGGCAGCGTTGAATGCAAATTTCCTATCTTGTTGGAAGAGATCAAGAGGAAACATGTGATCGGATTACTCAACCGCCAAGATGATTCGAAGATCGTTGTAAGAACTACGAACGGCCCGATTCATTTGCATAAATATGAATGACCGCCCTCCCCAGGCAAGCGGGGACGCTTGATCTACTCCTGTTTGAGGGCAGAGGGTACATGTGGCTTGGCGGGAGCCTCGCCCTCCCCTCCCAGTTTGTTTGGGTTTGTGTGCAATGTTTAAGTGTTTTTTTTTGCTTTTTTTATTTCACCATTCTGATTTTGCTTACTGCCTTTTATTTTTTGTTGGGCGCCCAACTTTTTTACTGGGCGTTTGTTGACTACTTTTCGGTGGGAGTTGCTGATGCTTACCGCCACCGTTTGACCTGCCGGTTTGCCCTCATGACTGGCAGGACGGCTGGGTCATCCCTCCCAGCCGGGTCTGCTGACCGGTTATCAACCTTTTTTGTCCGCCGAAATTCCATGGCAGACAGCGTAGTCGTGGGTGATTTGCCATCAAACCGCAGAGTTGGGAGTTACAACGCAAGAGCTTCCGCCGTGGCGGATTGCCCTTGCCACCCTCTCTGCCACCCAGGTTTGATGGTACTGCTGAACATAGCGCTATGTATTGCCCGAAATTTAATATAGCAAGTTTTGTGCCAATGTAGCTTATTTGGTTGTAAGTGTTTTGGTTTTAGGGGTTTAGGTGGTAGGTGTGCCTTCCATCACTTCGACCTTGATGCTCATGGGACTCTTTACCTATGTTAAACCGAATTGCGGCGGCGCTTCATAAAAAAGTGTGAATTCAGTTTGTCCATGAGCCGGGGATGAAAGCCTACCAGGATAAAGTAGACCTTTTCTTTCGTCCCTTCAGGACTTGGTTTTTGTGGGGGGGACACTTTTCCACGGGCGTTGCCCGCTGGCTATCTTCTTTAATCCTTTCAGGATATTGATGTTGTCTGGTGGATTTTTTCTTTGATCCTTTTTAGGATATTTATGGTTGGTTATTATGTGTTTGGCGGTGGTTTTGTGTTTGGTGGGTTTCACTTTGCTCAACGCCACCCAACTGTTTTTTCACCGGAAAAGATTGAAAAATGTGGCTGAGGTGATGATTCCGCGTTCGAAATTGTCTAGAGAAAACTTTTCGTTGGGGGAGTGGGCACCGTCGTCGGGGAGGCCGTAGCCTAGTAACATTGTGTTGACGCCTAACACTTCTTTAATGGTGAGGACGATGGGGATCGATCCGCCTTCACGTATAAACACGGGTTCTTTGCCGAAGCCTTGCCGCAGGGATTCGAG